>JAEZZZ010000144.1 GCA_023418255.1 Bacteroidota bacterium | reverse complement strand
AAAAGGCTGTATATTTGTCCTGCATAATTTGGGGGCGTTAAAATCTATTGTTTTTCTTTTAATGCCTTAAAAATAAGGATTTTCCTCAAATTATGCAACTTTTTGGTGAATAATGTGGGTTAAGTTTTATTATCAATGGTGAATTGTTTATATTCCCGTAGATGGAAACCGTTTTATTGAAATAACCTCTATCATCCGCATTGTATGTAATGCTTACCTTTGCCGTACTATCGGGCAATGTCGTTCATTTGTCGTAGCGAATGTGGGTACACCCACACGACGCGCGTGTATTAAATACCACAAAGGGTGATTTCCCCACATTCCTAATATATACTGCAATTGTTTTCGCGTCTCCTTTTGGAATAGTGCCTAAATCAAACTGAAAATATTATTGAGGAATATCATGAGGAGCGCTACAATATAAAGGATGATTAAAATATCGACTTTATTTTGCAAAATCTTTTTGTGGAGTAAATAGAAAAGTGCAACGATGGGGAGCAATTGCAAAAAATAAAATAGTGGAGTGAATTTATTTCCTAAAAAAGAAAAAAGGAGTTGTACTAAAAGGAGCGGCAACATGTAGGAACTCGTTTTTGTCGTTCGCGGCGTTTCTTCTTTTACGATTCTATATTTATCGCCCAATGTAAAGTGTATCATTTTTTTGTTAAGTATTTTATTGTTATTTGATTCTCAAAGTTAAAATAAAAAATGGGGATAATAACAGCTCTTGTGATTAAAAGGAACAAATTTCTATTTTTTCGCATGCTCACAACAATTTATACATCCCGCCGGGAAGTGCTTGCACGATATTTTTCATTTCCAATTCCAACAGCGTCATAAACAGTTCGGATACAGGTGTGTCGAGTTCGATGGCGAGAATGTTTACTTGTGTGCCTTCCGCGCTATTGAGGGCGTTCACTATTTTTTCCTCTTGCGCGGATAGATTGACAAAAAGTTCTCGTTGTTTCGGTTTTATGTGTTTTGCCGTGTGGCTCCAACCGAGTTGTTCGGCAAAATTTTTGGCATCGTGAAGCAACGCCGCTTTGTTGTCGGCAATCAGGCGATTGCATCCGATGGAATTTTTGTCCGTTGCGCGTCCGGGAACGGCAAACACATCGCGATAATAGGAGTTGGCAATATCCGCCGTGATAAGCGAACCTCCTTTTTCAGGCGATTCTACCACCACGACTGCATCGGCCATGCCGGCAACAATGCGGTTTCGTTTCACGAAATTATGTCGGTCGGGATTGGTGCCGCTCGGAAATTCGGTGAGCAACGCGCCATTTTCCAACATCTCGATGGCTGTTTTTCTGTGCGCGGCAGGATAGAGGCGGTCTAATCCGTGCGCAAGCACACCAACGGTGGGCAACATATTTTGCAACGCGACACGATGAGCACATACATCGATTCCATATGCCAACCCGCTGACAATAAGCGTTTCGGTAAATTGTTGCGACAAATCGTGAATAAATTGCTGGCAGAATTTTTGTCCGTAATCGGTGGCGTTGCGCGTGCCTACGATGCTGATTACTTTTTCGCGATTAAAATCGATATCGCCTTTGGCGTATAACACGATGGGAGCATCCACACAGTTTGTCAGTCGCCGTGGATAATCGGTATCGGTAAAAAAGAGCAGTCGTATATTGTTTTTCTCGACAAATTGTAATTCTTTTTCCGCGCGTTTCAGCACATCGGCATGCCGTATTTCGTCGATAAGGCGGCGCGTGATGCCGGGAGCGCTGCTCAGCGTACGCGCGTCGGCTTTAAATATTGCCTCTTCGTCTCCTAACACTTGCATCAAATTGCGCGCATGCGCCACTCCCACTCCTTTTATTTGCGTGAGTGCAATTTGGTACAATGATTTGTCGGTGAGCATAGAGTTATGTAATTTTTAATGATGTCAGCCGTCAGCTATCAGCGTTCAGCATTCAGTATTCAGCTTCTAAATATACTTCTTAAACGCTTCGTCAAAAATAGTGGGTTGCGATAATTTTCCATGAATAAGGCATGCCACTTCCACTTTGCCGAGGGCGCACATTTTTCCATCTGAAATACGAATCACTTCTTGATGAAAAATATAGGAAACGCGTTTGCGTTGAATGGATTTTATCGTGCATCGAAACTCATCCATTCCGTACAACGGCGATTTATAACGAATATCGACACGCGCCACCACGGCGTCGATGCCTTCGTTGTGCAATCGCGCGAAGTTTAAACCAACGCTTTCGAGAAACTCGTGACGTGTCACTTCAAAATAGTGCTGATAGTTGGCGTTGTTTACGTGTCCTTGCACATCGCATTCATAATCGCGCGCTTTCAGTCGGTGTTCAAAAATATTCTTATTTTCCATTCTTTTATAATCTACTCTTTCTTCTCACCTTGTTGTTTACGTGTGGATATCTTTTCCACATATTTGCCACAATAGTACGACACTAATGCAATTACTACGGGATATCTTCCGAAAGTTTCGTATCCGACAAGTTGGTTCAAAAGTATCAAAATGATAGCCGCGGCAAATATAAATCCGATATCGTAAAGATAGTTATTGTTCATAGCAAGCCGGTTTTGTCCGAATGGGATTATTTAGTGATTGCCGTTTGTTTTTAACCATTCACGCGCATTCACAAAAGCTTCCATCCACGGTGTTACATCGTGTTTGCGATACGTGTACGGATAATATGCATTTTGCCAAGGAAAAACACTTCGCTCCAAGTGCGGCATCATTGCCAAATGGCGACCATCTTTCGAGCAAACCGCGGCAGTCGCGTAATCCGAACCGTTTGGATTGCCGGGATATTCATCGTACACATATTTCGCGACGATGGTATATTCCGATTCCGGTTTTTCCAACTCGAAACGCCCTTCGCCGTGCGCTACCCAAATGCCGAGCTTTGTGCCGGCAAGCGATTGGAACATGATGGATTCGTTTTGAGGAATTTCTACGCTCACGAATGATGATTCAAACTTATGCGAGGTGTTATGTTGCATTTTGGGATGAGCCGCTCCCATTTCGGGATAAATCAACCCCAACTCCATCATCAATTGGCAGCCGTTGCAAATACCGAGGCTGAGCGTATCTTTGCGCGCGTAAAACTTTTTCAGCGCGGCATTGGCTAGCTCATTATAAAGAAATCCGCCGGACCATCCTTTTGCAGAACCCATTACGTCGGAATTGGAAAATCCGCCACAGAATACCGCGAATTGCACATCTTCAAGTGTTTCGCGTCCCGAAGTGAGGTCGGTCATGTGCACATCTTTCACGTCAAATCCTGCCAGATAGAGTGCATACGCCATTTCACGTTCGCCGTTGGTGCCTTTTTCGCGAATGATGGCAGCCGTAAGTCCCGATTTCTTTTTTCGGTCGGGCTGCAATCCTAAATCTTTGAATTTTCCTGTAAACGATGATTTGAAATCAAATTGAAGCGGTTGCTTTTTATAATTATCAAAACGCGCTTTGGCGCATGCTTCACCGCTTTGTTTGCAGTCGAGCAGATAGGATGTCTTGTACCATTCGTCACGCAAACTGTCGATATCGAAATTGTGACGTATGCCATCTTTTTCGATAATCAACGAGCGCTCTTGAATGGGGCGCGCCACGATGGCAAATCCCACTTCGTAGTCGTTCAATATTTTTTCCACCAAATGGTGATGTTTCACTTGGATAAGCACTCCCGGATTTTCGGCAAATAAGATTTTGATGAGGTCGGAATGACGTATTTTGTCGAGTCGCGCCTCCAAACCGCCTTCGGGATTGGCGAAACACATCTCCAGCATGCTGGCTATCATTCCTCCCGCCGAAATATCGTGTCCCGCGATAATCAATCCTCGATTAACCAACTCTTGCACCGCGGCGAACGCGTTTTTGAAATATTCGGCATCGGTAACCGTGGGGGCTTCATCTCCCACTTTTCCGAGTGTTTGCGCCAATGCCGAACCTCCCAGTTTGAAGGTATCAAACGAAAAATCAATATAATAGAGATAAGTTCCTTTGATATATGCCAATGCGGGCGAAGCGATTTTGCGGATATTTTTCACTTCCGCTGCCGCGGAAATTATCACCGTGCCGGGCGAAAACACTTTTTCATCGCCATACTTTTGTGTCATCGAAAGCGAATCTTTTCCCGTAGGAATGTTGATTCCCAAATTGCATGCAAAATCGGAACACGCTTCTACCGCTTTATATAGGCGCGCGTCTTCGCCTTGGTTGCGGCACGGCCACATCCAGTTGGCGCTAAGCGAAACACTTTGCAGTCCGTTGGTAAGCGGTGCGAATACGATGTTTGTCAGCGCTTCGGCAATAGAGAGCACCGAGCCGGCAGCCGGGTCAATCATTGCCGCTTGCGGCGCGTGACCGATGGACGTTGCCATTCCTGAAAATCCTCGATAATCGAGGGCGATTGCGCCGCAATCGCTCAGTGGTAGCTGAATTTCGCCTTGACATTGTTGGCGTGCCACTTTTCCCGAAACGGAACGGTCCACTTTATTGGTGAGCCAATCTTTGCACGCTACGGCTTCGAGCGAAAGCACGTTTTTGAGATATGTTTCTATTTGGTTTGTATCATATTCGACGGGCGTGTATGTTTCTTCCGTTGTTTGGTCGGTCATAATCGTCACGGGCGGTTTTCCAAAGAAATCTTCCAAATCCATGTCGATGGGACAATTTCCATCCGCTTGGGCAAACGTAAATTTCATGTCGTCTGTCGTTTCACCAACCACATACATAGGCGCGCGTTCACGCTGGGCGATGCGTTGAATATGTTCAATGTCTTTTTGCTCAACGAGCAATCCCATTCGTTCTTGGCTCTCGTTGCCGATGATTTCTTTTGCAGAAAGTGTGCTGTCGCCGACAGGCAATTTGTCCATATCGATTTTGCCTCCGGTTTCTTCCACCAATTCCGAAAGACAGTTCAGGTGGCCGCCGGCGCCGTGGTCGTGAATCGAGACAATGGGATTGTCGTTCGACTCGGCAAGCGAGCGAATCACATTTGCTACGCGCTTTTGCATTTCGGGATTGGCACGCTGCACGGCGTTCAGCTCAATTCCGGATGAATATTCTCCGGTGTTGACCGACGACACGGCGCCGCCACCCATTCCGATGCGATAGTTGTCGCCACCGAGAACGACCACTTTTTCGCCACTTTTGGGCGTGCCTTTCAGTGCGTCGCGTTTGTTGGCGTAGCCAATGCCTCCGGCAAGCATAATTACTTTGTCGTAGGCGAATTTTTTATAATTTTCCGCGTGCTCGAATGTCAGCAACGAACCACAGATAAGCGGTTGACCGAACTTGTTCCCGAAATCCGATGCGCCATTGGACGCTTTGATAAGGATTTGTTCGGGCGTTTGATAGAGCCATTTGCGGGCGGGCAACGTCTTTTCCCACGCGCGATTTTCTTCCAGTCGCGGATACGAGGTCATATATACCGCTGTTCCCGCCACAGGGATAGATGCTTTGCCGCCTGCAAGGCGGTCGCGTATTTCTCCGCCTGTGCCTGTTGACGCGCCGTTGAACGGCTCCACGGTGGTGGGAAAATTATGTGTTTCGGCTTTCAACGAAAGCACGCTTTTTATCTCTTGCGTACGGAAAAAGTCCGGTTTGTCGCCACTCGCGGGCGCGAATTGTTCAATTGTGGGGCCTTCCATAAACGCAACGTTGTCTTTATATGCCGATACAAGCGTATTGGGATTGACGCGTGATGTCTTTTTTATCAACTGAAACAGCGTGCTTTCTTTTTCTTCACCGTCAATAATGAATTTTCCGTTGAAAATTTTGTGGCGACAATGTTCGGAATTGACTTGTGAAAAACCGAATACTTCGCTGTCTGTCAGCTTACGCTTCATCTTTTTGCTGACGCTGCTGAGGTATTCAATCTCGTCGTCGCTCAACGCAAGGCCTTCGGTTTCGTTGTACGCGGCAATATCGTCGATATACTTAATCTCTTCCGGTTGTTTGTCGATGGTGAAAATATGTTGGTCGAGGCGTTCATATTTGCGCTGCAACATCGGGTCGAACACTCCGTCAGGCTGTGCCGGGAAATATTCTTCAATGCGTGTAATACCGCTTATTCCCATATTTTGAGTGATTTCCACGGCGCACGTGCTCCAAGGTGTAATCATCTCGCGGCGCGGACCTATAAATGGAGCCTCAATGGTTTGTTCGTCCTGCACTTGAGCTTTTCCGAAAAGCCAATTCAGGCGATGCATATTTTCACGCGAAACGGGCGATGCCGTTTCTACGGCAATAATTGAAGATGAAGGGGTTTTAAAAAAAGTAATCATGCGTCTTTTGATTGAGTGTTTCATTGAAATAAAGTGATATATATTTTAAGTATTAAGAAGTCTTTCTTCCCATTTCAAGAAAAAATCACAATATTTTCAATTCTAAATTTACAATTCCAAATGGTTCAATTAAATTATAAATGTCTAACCTTTCTTCACATCTTTAAAAATTGTATGTCTTTATTAGAGATAAATTCTAATTTGAAGCACAAATGTACATGATTTTTCCTTTAAAACCTCACAGACGCCTAAACAACTTATAATTATCGTGAATTAACCGTTCTCCAAGCAAAGAAAAATCAAGACTGCACCGGCAAGTAGCTCGGTCGCTAAAAAAGAAATAACTCGCTTAATAATGGCTCCTTAAAGAGTCTATATACATTTTAAAACCATTGCACGTCTCTCCATTATCATGAGTCGCTGAATATCGTATTTTTCAAACCCAACAAAATATAATTCAAAGCGATTGAAAAGGTGATGTACAGACCCGGCAAGCGCATCATGTTCGCGATGTAAAACATTTCTCCACAAAAAAACGAAACAATAAAAGAGGTCGCCTCTCCGGTCTGCGCATTCGCTCCGCCAGGAGAAAACCTCAGCAGGCTTTGAACAATGCGGCAAAGGCACCACCTATCACGAGGAGTGTAGTGCGACAGTGAGGTCGCTATTGTCGTCACGCTTAAACGCTTTTCATGCAGCGTTCACTCCCGCTTTTCGCTTGAATTTTAATCATTGAGTCCGCTAAAACAAAATATATTCTCAAGTAGTCACCACTCAGAGTGCTGCTTTAAATACTCATACGTTGCACGCTGCGCGCGTACAGGTACATGCGCGTTTTTTTTCCAAACATTTTGTAGATGCTCATCAATCCAGACGGCACTTTGATTGTCTGATAGTTGTATTTTTAAAATATCAATAATTTTCTTTTTCAGCGATTGACACAGAATCGGGAAAGCCGTTTCGATACGACGGCGAAGATTGCGTTCCATCCAATCGGCAGAAGCCAAAAAAAGTTCTTCCTTACCATCATTTAGAAAATACCACACACGCGTATGCTCCAAGTAAGAATCCACAATGCGTGTGATAGAGATATTTTGGCTATATGGCTGATTGGGTACCAAGCAGCATATTCCGCGAACAATTAAATCAATTTTTACACCCGCTTCGCTCGCGCGATACAGTGCACAGATCATATCTCTATCTTCCAGAGAGTTCATTTTCAAAATTATATGTGCTTCTCGCCCTTCCTTTTGGTGCGCGATTTCGCGCTCAATCATCGCATGCAGTTGTGGCACCATATTAAACTGAGCCACCAACAGATGTTTGAACTTTCGGTGATGCGGATTTCCCTCCAGCACATGAAACACTTCATCAACATCTTGTATAATCTCCTGATTAGAAGTCAACAGCCCCATATCAGAATATATTCGTGCCGTTTTTTCATTGAAATTGCCGGTGCTCAAATAGACATACCCTTTCAGCGGATTCGCTTTATCGTTGCTTTGCTTGCGCACGTACGCCAGTTTAGCATGAACTTTTAGTCCGGGAAGGCTATAAATAATATTTATTCCCGCTTGTTGCATCAATTCCGAACTGATGTAGTTGTTTTCTTCATCGAAGCGTGCTTTCATTTCCACAAAAACGGTCACTTTTTTGCCATTCTTAGCGGCACTGATAAGGCTATTGATAACAGCAGAGTTTTCAGCCACACGATATTGGGTCACTTTTATTTCCAACACCTTAGGATCAAAGGCAGCCTGCATCAAAAAGCGAAGCAGGTAATCAAACGATTGGTATGGAAAATGCAACAACACATCCTGTTTGCGCAATACCTTTAAAATAGATTGATTGTTCTCTAGTTCGGGTACGCGCAGCGATGAAGGCAGCTGCTGTGTCAGTTTTTTTCCTATCGGATTTGGGAACTTAAAGAGATCGGAAAGGCTCAAATAACGTCCCGAAGGCAGCAGCTCCTCCTCTTCTATCTCGTATGTTTCGCACAAGTACTTCAAAAAGTAATCCGGCATATCCTTATCATATTCAAACCGCGTGACTGCTCCTAACTTGCGACGTCGAACTTTCTTTAAAATACGCTCGGCAATATCTTTTTGATCTTCCTCTTCCAACGAAAAATCGGCATCGCGCGAAATTTTTATACTGAAACAATCGACCACTTCATATCCGGGAAATACACTTTGCAGGTTCGCACGAATGATATCGTCAATAAACATCACATAATACTTGCCATCCATCTCGGGAAGTTCAATAAATCGAGGTACTTTCGTGTAGGGAATTTTCATTATGGCGTATGTGTACTCCGATGCTTCTTTTTTCTTCTTACTTCGTTTTATAAGACTGATGACTTGATAGATACGCGCATCCATTATAAATGTGTGAATGGCATCTTTTTGAATAATCATCGGCTGCAGGAAAGGGAAGACCTCTTCATTAAAGAATTTCTCTACAAAAGGCTTATGAAAAAGATCTACATTTTCGGACTCATATAAAATGATGTTATTTTTGCGAAGTTCCGGCAAAATCATCTCCTCAAAAATATGAAAAAACTCTTTTTGCTGTGCAGTCACTTCCGTAGTGATTCGTGTCAATGTCTGCAATGCCTCTTCCACAGATTCGTCACGCTTTATACTCTTTAAAATGGAACTATGATAACCCGAAACACGTATTTTATAAAATTCTTCGAGATTAGACGAATAGATAGCAAGAAATTTAATCCGTTCGTATATCGGCAACGAATTGTCGCGCGCTTCCATCAACACACGATAATTGAACGACAGCCAGCTGATGTCGCGTTTGAAGTATTTATAATGCGTTTTTGTACTCATGGTGTTCATATTGCATTCGTAATCAATAAAATATTCTGCCCTCACATTTCAATCCTTATTAGGGAGTAGAAATAAATCTGATCGGCAAACAGATTGTAAAAATAAGCACAACTTGAGGAATAACCGATAGATTCAAAACAAAAATAGTAACTTTGCCCCAATTAAACAATAGAATGATAAAAATAGGACTTCTTTCAGACACACATAACCATTGGGACGAAAAATATGCAGTTCATTTTGCCGAATGCGATGAGATATGGCATGCCGGGGATATCGGTTCACTGGCATTGGCCGAGCAGTTTGAGCAGCTTAAACCGTTTCGTGCGGTACATGGAAATATAGATGATGCGCGCGTACGACAAGCATTTCCTCACACTTTGCGTTTCACGTTAGAAAATGTAGATATCCTCATGACACACATCGGCGGTTATCCCGGCAGATACGATGCAGGCATCCGATCGGTGTTATATAAAAATCCGCCCAAACTGTTTATTTGCGGGCACTCGCACATATTAAAGGTTGTGTACGACAAGAAATTACAGTGCTTACACATGAATCCCGGAGCAGCAGGTATTTACGGTTTCCATAGCGTACGCACACTGCTTCGTTTTGTTTTAGACAAGGGCGACATTAAAGATCTAGAAGTGATTGAGTTAGCAAATCGTTAGGAAAAGTCTGTAAACATCCCCACCACGCCAACAAGAATCAAAATACCACCAACGATGCGATTGAGCAAAACTAAACTGGCGCGACTAAAATGCTGGCACAAATAAGAAACAAATCGTGTGATAAAAGACCACCAAGTAATGGCACCTAAGGCAATGGATGTTAAACCAACAATTAAAAACAAACTACCATCGTCCGTCGGATTAAAGCTGAACCGTGCATACAGTGTCAGAAAAACAAAAATGATGACAACATTGGAAACCGTAAGAAAAAAGGCAGATATAAAATCTTTTGTATAACGTGTTTCGGAAGGTTCATTCCCGGGTTTCACAATCTTCAAAGGGTTGGTATTAAATACTATATAACCAAAGATAATCAACACGATGCTACCACCCAACTGAAAAGCCATTTTGTGGCTTTCCAGGAAATCGGTAATCAGGCTGATTCCCAGCAATGTAACCAAAGCATACAACACATCGGAAACTGCCGCGCCCAAACCACTGACAAGGCCGTGATTGCGGCCACGCGTCAATGTCCGTTGTACACACAAGATACCGACAGGTCCCATGGGAGCAGAAACCAATATCCCGATTAAAAATCCTTTTACTATTGTATCCAACATTAAAGCTTAACTTTCAATACAAGCCCCTTTGATTTTTCATTTTGCAAAGATACATTCATTTGCGTAAACTTACAAAAAACAAATTAAATTATCGAATTATCACTCTTTTCATTAACCAATTACTCCATAATAATTATTGCTGTCCGGTAAAATATAATATCGTCACATTTGCTCAATGGCAGGGGTAAAGGTTCGATGGCACTTGAAACGTTATTTGCACGTGTCGGATAAAATTGCGCGTGACGGGGGTTATTTTCGCCAACACAAAAAAAGGTAGCTTTTATGTCGTATTTGCCTAGTAAATCAAGCGTCCACGGCGTAACCTCCGGAATAGGTCCATCATCAAATGTGAGGTAAACCGTTTTTTTCTCTTTTTGGGGAATGCGCCAAATAGTACCCGCATAAAGAAGACGATATGAGATGCGCGGCTGTTCTATAAACATGACAAGGCGGTTTGGTAAAATAAAGAAAACGCTCTGCAATATTCGTATTACAAAGCGTTTTTTCTCTCTATTCTTTATCGTGAGTGGTATATTGCTGCAAAAGTCGCGGACTGTATTGTTGCATCAAATGCAATGTTTTTTCCATTGTTTGTTCCTCAATAGAAAGCTCCGATGTATCGCTAGCATCGGCGGATGCATCTTTCCCGGCTCCTCTATAATAAGCGCGGATTGATTCATTGGTGAGCTCGCTTACAATAAAATCACCCAAAAAAGGAAGACCTATGCTGTAATAATATTGTGCACGTTGCAACAAATTGTCAATGATCGACGCATACGCATCTCTATTGTACTGCTGATAAACAGACGCGATAAGCATCATCGGGTACAGATTGTTGAATCGTACATCTGTTGTCGCGTCAGCAATTTGCCGGGGTGACAATCGGTCAAACCAGTCAAGATTTTTGTGTAAGCGCTCGGCAATTTCATTTATCAATTTATCTGCTTTTTCTTTTTCGCCTAATTGATAATAACCGCGTGCAAAAAGAACCCCTTCATTTCTGTAAGCAACTGCTGACGAAGGCATAGCCGATGTTGCTTTTTCGAGTGCAGCCAGAGCCTTGTCTCTTTTCCCCTCATAGATAAGAGCATCCACCAGCGTAGTAAAATAATGGCGGAAAGTTGAAATCATACGACGACATGTTTCGTCAAGATATATGTCAGGATTATTCTCTAATCCTCCCCAACGAAAATTCATCATATTCTCAAATGCCGCATCTGTATTAACACCATTACCAAGGGGCTTACCCGGAACTACTTGATAAGTCAATCCATTGAGCGACATGTTTGTTTCACGCAAATTCATATATAGATTGGGATCAATGGTTGTAGCAAAATGAACCGATTGTTTCCAATTCGCTTTGTTTACGTTTTTGAGAATTTCCATCATCATAAGTTCGTGGCGAGAAACAAACGATTTGCCTCCCAAGTTGATAAACATTTTGTTTGATGGTGTGGCGTGCATGCTCTCCCAATCTATCAGTTCAACATTCACATCCATCGAAAGCAAGTCTCCGGGAATAACTGCCGTCTCGCCCGTATTAAATGGATTCTTGGGATGAATATTTTTTCCAGTTTTAAGATTTTCGAGCGTTTGCTCCAACGAAAGCGTGTCTTTGAATGCGTTGGCATCATAATACATACCGTACGAAACGGGCGGGACTTCACCACGGCGCAAAGCTTCCTTTATTTCATTTTTTGTCACTACAAAAGCGGCACTTCCTCTATCACTCGAATATTGATAGCGACTCCAAGTGATGGGCAATGGATCCGATTCATAAGCTTGCCGAACCATCTGATCAATATACCACTCGGTTTGCATAAACTGAATGTTGGCAACACGCACATCGGTGCGAAATCCCTCAGTTTCCTGAACATACCAAAGGGGATACGTATCATTATCTCCATTGGTAAAGATAATTCCGTTTTCACCAACACAACTGAGATAGTTCATTCCTGTATCACGAGCCAGATAACGACCTGATCGGTCGTGATCGTCCCAGTTTTGAGTTCCCATCAAAATCGGCACACACAAACAGACAGCGGTCGCAAGAGATGAGGACACCACCGGGTTTTGGATATATTTCTTTAGCAAAGAAGAAACGTATGCCACACCAATGCCTATCCAGATGGCAAAAGCATAAAACGAACCGGCATAAGCATAATCGCGTTCGCGCGGTTCAAATGGTGTTTGGTTGAGATAGAGCACAATGGCCAATCCGGTCATAAAAAATAGCATGAATACAATCAAGAAATTTTCGAATCCACGCTCCTTGCGTTTCAATTGAAACACAATACCCAGAATTCCCAACAGCAACGGCAACATAAAATATTGATTTCGCCCTTTGTTATTGACAATATCAGGAGCAATATTATCCTGTGGTCCAAGCTGCAATACATATCGGTCAATAAGCGGTATGCCGGTAATCCAATTTCCTGAAGTGATTCCTCCATCTCCTTGAATATCATTTTGGCGACCTGAAAAATTCCACATAAAATAGCGCCAATACATGTAATTGATTTGATAACTAAACAGGAACTTCAGATTCTCTATAAATGATGGCGGACGATTTTCGTTTTCAACGTCTCCCCATTGACGATAGCCAATAAGATGATTGTTGAAGTTAGGCAAACCGGAATGCGAATGCATTCTTGGGAAAAGCATGGTATTGGTATATTCATATTTAGGTATTTTCGACACCACATATCGATCCTTTTCATCGGGCGAAGCTTTCACCACTCGGCTATACGATTTTTTCTCACTTGCAATGATGGGTGAGCCATCAGCTTTTCGTTTTACTTTTGAAGCATATGTCACGCCATGTAAACGAGGTGTTTCTCCATATTGCTCACGATTAAGATAACTCCCCAATGAAAACACATCTTCTGGTGAGTTCAAATCCAAAGGCGGATTGGCACTTGAGCGAATAGGAATAAGAGCATACGCGGAAAAACCTATCAGGACTACAAGCAAACTTGACATGGTAATATTCACAAATCTCATCTGTATGCTCTTTTTCATAAATGTCATATAGCATGCCAGGGCAATCAGCACAATCCACAACCACGGGCTGCTGCCAATAAAAAGAGCACCCGATAAAGCCAAGCTAGCTACAAAGGCTATCTTTGCACGTTTTAGGTTTCCTTTTTGAGCGATGGACTCAAAGAGTGACCAAACAATAAAACCAACCAATAAAATGAGATACGCCAAAACACCGGTGTTATATGGAAGTCCGAACGTGTTTACAAATAACAGTTCAAACCAGCCGCCCACTTTGGTAAATCCGGGAATAATTCCGAACAACAACACGGCAACCAAACCAAACGACACAAGTAATGAGCCTAGAACCCCTTTGTAGGTGCGCGTCTCTGACTTTTTAAAATAATAAACCAGCACAATGGCAGGAATACATAATAAATTAAGAAGATGTACGCCAATAGAGAGTCCCACAATATAGGCAATCAAAACCAACCATTTATCGGAATGCGGTTTGTGTGCATTGTCTTCCCATTTAAGAATAAGCCAAAACACAAGAGCTGTCAGCATTGATGAGAAAGCATATACTTCACCCTCAACGGCTGAAAACCAAAACGTGTCGGAAAAAGTGTATGCCAATGCTCCTACAACACCACTCCCCATAATGGTAATGATTTGCCATAAACTCATGTTCTTATTATCACCGGTACAAATGAGCTTTCGTGTAAGATGCGTAATTGACCAAAACAAGAAAAGTATCGTAAATGCACTCAATAGAGCCGACATACTGTTCACCATTTTGGCAACTTGCGAGGTATCCGACGCAAATTGAGTAAATAGGTTGGCTACCAACATAAAAAAAGGTGCCCCGGGTGGATGCCCTACCTCTAGTTTGTATGCCGATGTGATAAATTCTCCACAATCCCAAAAACTTGCTGTTGGCTCAATGGTGAGCAAATATACCATTGCCGCAACAACGAAAACGCCCCATCCGGTGATATTGTTAATGAGCGAATATTTCTTCATATTATGATTTATCTTGTTGTAATAAAAGTTTTTTTAATATACGTGGGCAAAGATAATTAAATCTATCGGTTTGCGCGAGATTAACAATGGATGAATTTCAGGCAAACAATTAAAAAACGTAAAAAACAATTGAATAATTAAATGAATAAAAGAAAAAATGATTTTTTCTCAAAAATCACAAATAAACTTATCCCATTGTATATGAGAGGAGTGTCTTTTTTCACCTATCCTTGAGTTAAAATACATTTCAATATTCTAATAATAACAAAACATGCTATAAAACATATTTACACACAACGCGCTAATAAACAGATAAATAAAGGCACAATACAGCAAATTTCTTTTTTGGATTGTCTGTAATTAATACTCTTTTTATTTGGCTGAAAAATAATAAAAACTTTACTTTGGATTGTGATTCGGGAATCATATTATTTAAAAGTCGTTTTTTCTACTCACTATTAAACAGAATTTAAATGCAGAAAACATTGATAATTCTAAAGCCATCTGCCATTCAACGAGGACTTGTTGGCGAAGTGATTTCTCGCTTCGAGAAAAAAGGATTACAAATCATTGGCACAAAAATGATTTGGCTTACAGATGAAATATTGAATGTACATTATTCACATCTTAAGGAGAAACCGTTTTTTAAGCGTATAAAAGACGCTATGCGGACAAGCCCCGTAATTGTAATGATTCTACAAGGTGTTGATGCAGTACAGGTCGTACGAACCATGACCGGTAGCACAAACGGCAGAGAAGCTGTACCTGGCACCATCCGGGGCGACCATAGTCTAAGTGTTCAAGAAAACATTGTGCATGCTTCCGACTCGGAAGAAACAGCAAAGGTTGAAATTGAACGCTTTTTTACTGAAAAAGAGATTTTTGAATATAAACACCCGGCGCATTCATACATTTATGCCAATAACGAAGCATGACTGCTCACTATTTATTAAGCAAAACAGAACAATAAAAATATAGATTTCGTCATATGCAGAGAGAAACAATTACACCAATAAAAGGATTGCTGTCAATCACCTTTCTACTCGTTACCAACATCGTATTTTCACAATCAACGGTACAGAAAAAAAATACACAAGAAGAGCGCCCCGAAATAATATACAAACAGGTTCACGGCTCAACATTGAATAAGGGCAACACGTTGCTGGCTGACGGATTCAAATTAAAACTAGACCTTTCCGTATTGGAGGAAGCCGAAGCACGTCGCGAAATGGAAGAATTTGATCCGACACAAATTCCTGCCGATGATGTATACGGTGGTGTGTGGGAAAATTCACATGTTAATGTATATGGAATGCTAAAAAATGTCCCTGACACTTTTATGGTTGATCTTTCCAACTTTACGATGCCTTGCGAGGGACACATGACTTCCAATTTTGGAAGGCGCGGAGGACACCGCTACCATTATGGCATCGACATAAAAGCTCAAGTTGGCGACACCATCTATGCCGCATTTGATGGAAGAGTAAGAGTGAGAGAGGCTCGCAAAACCGGATTTGGGCATCATATCGTTATTCGTCACGTAAATGGTTTGGAAACAGTATACGCTCACATGTCCAAGTTTTTGGTCAATCTCGATGACTTTGTTAAATCAGGACAACCCATCGGACTTGCCGGAAACACGGGACGATCCTTTGGTTCACATCTCCATTTTGAAACACGCTTTTTGGGAAAACCCATCAACCCCAATTTTCTTATTGATTTTGAAAACAAGGTGTGTCATCGTGACGAATATCTAATCACTCGTGCAAGTTACAACAAGACCAATCGCAGTAGTCGTATGCTGACGGCAGGACATAACGCCAACAGCAACTACCGAAAGGCAGCATCCTCAACCAACAAATATGTATCCGGAGACATAAAGTATCATCGGATTAAAAATGGCGACACATTGGGAGCCATCGCACGACGCTACGGCGTTTCGGTCAGCAGACTCTGTTCGCTAAACAATATAACTCCACGAACAATACTCCGAGTTGGAAAGTCATTACGAGTATCATAGAAAAAAGATACAACCGAAACAGAAAGGTACGAGTGCAATACTTGTACCTTTTTCTTTTTTTATCTACCTTTGCTACAATTTTATTTACATAACACATAGCTACAGAGAGAAGATTCGCGTATGGATACAACCAAGCAACAATTTGATGAAGTCATTGCCATTTGCAGAGACTTATTCCGTAAAAAGCTGATGGACTACGGCGCGTCGTGGCGCATTATGCGTGCCCCATCTATTACCGACCAAATATATATCAAAGCAAACCGAATCCGCTCGTTGGAGATGAAAAAAGAGGCTAAAATTGATGAAGGCATCTTCCCCGAATTTATCGGCATCGTGAACTACGGCGTAATCGGGCTTATCCAATTAAACTTGGGACATTCCGACACGATTGATATCACGCCTGAAAAGGCTTTGGGCCTGTACGACAAATACATCACGCAAAGCAAAGAGCTGATGTATGACAAAAACCACGATTACGACGAAGCATGGCGCAGTATGCGCATCAGCTCGTACACTGATTTGATTTTGATGAAAATCAATCGCACAAAAAGTATCGAAAGCAACAATGGCAGAACATTGGTGTCAGAAGGTATTGATGCCAACTATATGGATATGATAAATTATGCTTTATTCGGATTGATAAAGTTGCATTTTGCGGATAAATCGAAATGAGTAGAAACAAAAAAATCATAAAAACAACCGCCGAATTTTCCCGCTTTTTATTGGGATTAACGTTTCTGTTTTCAGGCTTTGTGAAAGCAGTCGATCCCTTGGGATTTACCTATAAAATACAAGACTACCTGATTGCTTTTAATTCCGCATCCTTGTTTGCTCTTGCACTGCCCGTCGCTATTATTCTTATTGTTTTTGAGTTTTCGTGTGGTGTTTTTATTCTCCTGGGCATATTTCGCAAACAAACAACTCTTCTTACCACTCTTTTCATGCTAATTTTCACCCCATTCACTCTATGGATTGCGCTTAAAAATCCGGTAAAAGATTGCGGATGTTTTGGCGATTTTCTTATCATAAGCAACTGGGAAACCTTTTTGAAAAACATCATTCTGCTGATTGGAACCATTTTTTTGCTGCTTTATCATAAACGATTAAATCCGCTATTCTCAAAAAAAATGCGTTTGGCACCGGCAATTTTCACCCTTATTTTTTCCGTCGTTTTTTGTATATACAATCTGACGTTTCTTCCTATTTTTGATTTTCGTCCATTTAAAATTGGCGCCAATATTCCCTCACTGATGCACATTGACACACAACAAAATGAAGAATACAAACACACATTTGTATATCGAAAAGATGGTAAAGAGCAAGAGTTTACGGAAGAAAATTATCCTTGGAACGATTCTACATGGACATTTGTTGAAATGAAATCTAAACTGATACAAAAAAGTGAAACACCTGAAATTGAGGACTTCTCGATACAAGAAATGTTCTTCGATCCTGTGTCAAACAGTTGGGAAGAGAGAGAAGATACGACAGAAAAACTTTTATCCGACTCATCATATCAATTTTTGATGGTTTCGCCATTACCGACAAAAAAATCATTGAAACAAATCAATGCTTTTCAGCCAATTTGCCGATATGCAAAAGAGAATAGAATCCCTTTCTATCTGCTTTCATCTTCATTTACAGCATCTCAAAAACCAATGATTACGGATTGTTCTTATGGGCTAACCGATGAACGCGTGCTAAAAACAATGATTCGAGCCAATCCCGGTCTGCTTTTGATAAAAAAGGGAACCGTACTAAAAAAATGGAATGCGACCACGCTTCCATCTGTAAAAAAAATAGATGCCGGGATTAACAACAATAAATATGTACAAAACGCGGCCGGAAAATCATCGGCGCATATCTTGCTTAAATTGGGCTTGATTTTGCTAATATTTATTATTCCCATGCTTCTATTTAAACAATACGAACGAAAGCGTTGTTGTGTGAAGAAACAAAGAGACAACTAATATAAATATTTTTATAAACATATAAAAACTAAATAATTATGAGAAAAAAGATTGTAGCAGGAAACTGGAAAATGAACAAGAACCTGCAAGAAGGATTAACTTTGGCAAGCGAACTAAATGATGCGTTGAAAGGAAAAACAATTCATTGCGATGTTATCATCGGCACACCTTTCATCCACTTGGCAAGCATCGCAAAAGCAATTGACACAAACAAAATCGGTGTTGCTGCCGAAAACTGCTCAGATAAAACTTCGGGTGCATATACAGGCGAAGTTTCTGCCGAAATGGTGGCATCTACCGGTGCAAAATATGTAATCATCGGGCATAGCGAACGTCGTGCCTATTATCACGAAACACCAGAGATGCTAAAAGAGAAAGTAAATCGTGCATTGGAAAACGAGTTGACACCTATTTTCTGTATTGGTGAAGTGCTAGAAGAACGTGAAAGTGAACAACATTTCGATGTGGTAAAATCGCAAATAGAACAATCGCTTTTTGATTTAACCAAAGAAGATTTTTCAAAACTCGTTCTTGCTTATGAGCCTGTGTGGGCAATCGGAACCGGGAAAACAGCCTCGGCCGCACAAGCACAAGAGATGCATCACTTCATTCGCCAAACCATTCGCGAGAAATATGGCGAAGAGGTTGCAGAAAACACCTCTATATTATATGGCGGCAGCTGCAACGCTTCGAATGCAAAAGAGCTTTTCTCGAATGCCGATGTTGATGGCGGACTCATTGGTGGCGCCTCGCTAAGTGTAGAGAAATTTTCACCCATTATCGAATCGTTCTAAACCGAAAAAACGATTTTACCACAGAATTGACTCATATTCTGTGGTAAATCGTTATCTTTGCCGTAAAGTAAAAATGCAGGCAATCTTTACTCCAAATGTAAAGACGTTGTTTTCAATTAAATAATTAAATAAAGGCAGTATGAAAAAAAGCTTCTTGTTTATTTTTATCTTCAATACACTGATGAGTCAATTCAATATTTTTGCACAAGAAAACACAGAGCAGAAAGCCATTATTAATGAGCTGAACTCGAGAGTTTTTGGCAAAGGACACGTGACCATTTATGAAGATGAAGTGATTAAAAATCTAGTTGGACGTCCAATTGCACCATCACATACGATATATTCTACCGGCGATGGCTCACAACACTACATCAAAATGCGTGGTTTTAAGATTCAAGCTTTTGCGGGAAACGATCAGCGCAGCTCAAAAAACGAAGCATATCATAAACAAAAAATTATTAACTCATCCTATCCAGACCAAGAGACAGTTGTTCTGTTTGATGCCCCTTTTTGGCGATTGCGTGTCGGCAATTTTAAAACTCGCGAAGAAGCACAGGAAATGTTAAAAAACATGCAGAAGACATTTTCTAATTTTGGTAAAGAGATGTACATCGTAATGGATGAAGTGAAAATTCCTGTCGATTATTAAAACAAATTCCATGTCCTCAGAAGAATTAGAGAAAAACAGATCGCTCATTGCTAAAAATATGCAGGAAGTGATTACATTATTAGGTGAAGACGTAAACCGTGAAGGACTTGTCAAGACACCCGCTCGAGTAGCCAAGTCAATGCAGTTCTTAACCAATGGCTATTGGCAAGATCCTGAAAAAATATTGCGCGCTGCTCTTTTCAAAGAAAATTACCGTCAAATGGTAATTGTAAAAGACATTGATTTTTTCTCGTTGTGCGAACATCACATTCTGCCTTTCTACGGAAAAGCGCATGTAGCATATATCCCGAATGGATACATCACGGGATTGAGCAAAATCGCTCGCGTAGTGGAAGTTTTTGCACGCCGCTTGCAAGTACAAGAGCGCATGACCACACAAATAAAACAATGTATTCAAAACATACTCAACCCATTAGGGGTAATGGTGGTTATAGAAGCAGAACATATGTGCATGCAAATGCGCGGTATAGAAAAACAACATTCCGTGACCACCACATCAGATTTCACAGGTGTGTTCGATCAACAAAAAACAAGAGAAGAATTTATTAATCTGATAAAATAATGCCACATCGGCATAAAACAAAAACAGAAACACTCTTTAATTATCTGATATCTGAAATTTATGGTTGGGAATCTACTCTTTGGAGTTCTTTGCCATTCGTTTTCGTTCGTTTTCGTCAAGAATAATCTTGCGCATGCGCATAGCTTTCGGCGTTATTTCGACATATTCATCCTCTTTGATGTATTCCAACGCCTCCTCCAAGCTAAATTTTATGGGAGGTACTAACTGCGCTTTGTCATCGGTACCCGATGCACGCACATTAGTCAGTTTTTTCGATTTGGTGACATTCACCACCAAATCGCCCTCTTTAGCATGCTCACCCACAATTTGTCCGGCATAGACATCCGTTTGTGGCTCAATGAAAAAGCGACCCCGATCTTGCAGCTTATCTAACGCGTAAGCGAACGCGTTTCCTGATTCACCCGCGATGATGGAGCCATTTTGTCGCTTTTCAAGATTGCCTTTCCATGGTTGAAACTCCAAAAAACGATGTGCCATAATCGCCTCTCCTGCCGATAGCGTCAGTACAATATTATTAAGCCCAATGATTCCACGTGAGGGAATGGTAAATTCTAAATGCATACGCTCGCCTTTTCGCTCCATTGACGTCATCACACCTTTTCGTTTGGTTACAACATCAATAATCTTGCTGGCGTTTTCTTCAGGTAAATTGATGGTCAATTGTTCCACCGGTTCACATTTTTCTCCTGCAACATCTTTAAGAATCACTTGCGGTTGACCTACTTGCAGTTCATAGCCTTCGCGTCGCATTGTTTCAATCAATACCGAAAGATGCAAAACGCCACGTCCATACACAATCCAAGCGTCGGCACTATCGGTTAGTTCAACACGCATTGCCACATTTTTATCCAACTCTTTCATCAACCGTTCATAAATATGGCGCGATGTGACATATTTCCCATCTTTTCCAAAAAAAGGCGATGTGTTGATTGTAAACAGCATTGACAGCGTTGGCTCATCAATGGCAATGGGCGGCAGGGGTTCGGGTTTTTCGATATCCGTAATGGTATCGCCAATATCAAAACTTTCAATTCCAATCAGCGCGCAGATATCGCCGGAAGAGACCGATGATACTTTACTGCGTCCTAATCCTTCAAAAACATCAATCTCTTTGATGCGTATTTTTAAAATATCGCCGTTGCGTTTGCATAAAGCATAATCTTTGTTTTCTTCCAACACGCCGCGATGTACACGCCCGATAGCTATACGTCCAACATAGTTGGAATAATCCAACGAGGTGATAATCATTTGCGAGTTTCCGTCCAATATCTGAGGTGCGGGAATGTGTTCCACAATGGCATCAAGCAGTGGCAAAATATTTGTCGATTTATCTTTCCAATCGGCCGACATCCACCCCTGTTTAGCAGATCCATAAAGGGTTGGAAAATCGAGTTGTTCTTCTGTTGCTTCGAGGCTGAACATTAAATCGAACACCTCCTCTTGCACCTCTTCCGGGCGGCAATTGGGTTTATCTACTTTATTTATAACAAGAATTGGCTTTAGACCAATTTGCAGTGCTTTTTGTAGCACAAAACGCGTTTGCGGCATGGTGCCTTCAAAAGCATCCACAATAAGCAAACAGCCGTCCGCCATATTCAACACACGCTCTACCTCTCCGCCAAAGTCAGCGTGACCGGGAGTGTCAATTATATTTATTTTAGTACCTTTATAATTGATTGAAACATTTTTGGATAGAATGGTGATGCCACGTTCGCGCTCCAGTTCGTTGTTGTCGAGAATTAAATCTTGCGTTTCTTGATTGTTGCGAAACAGGTGACCGGCCATCAACATTTTATCAACCAGCGTAGTTTTACCATGATCCACGTGAGCAATGATGGCTATATTTCGAATTGATTGCATAGGGATTGGATAATTTTAGGGCGCAAAGATACAAATTTATTATGGACTGAAAAGATTGATGAGCATGTTTTTCAAAAAAACATCAAAAATCATCTACTTGCAAGAATAAAGAGATAAATCATATCTAAAAACAATGAAAGCATCGAAAATAAAAAATCTTTTTGTTATTTGCAACATCTTTAAGAGTGGATACATGTGCCGGTTACTTTTTTACTTCATCAGATTTATTTATCTTTGCATCGTAGAAAAAACTGAATTAAATGAAAACATTAAAATGTATATTATTTTTGACACTCTTTGGATTGCCATGTGTTACAATAAGCAGCTCGTACGTAAACACAAACAGAGAAGTGTGTGGTAAAAAACCAATAATTGAGGACGTAAGCAAGAAGATAACAAAGAAAAAGGAATCCTTTTCTACCCCCCCACCCCATGCGGACCGAATTTTTGAAGAGCCGGATATAATGCCCATTTTTGTTGGTGGCTCATCGGCTATGCATCAAT
Organism: Bacteroidota bacterium; assembly: GCA_023418255.1. Lineage (GTDB taxonomy): Bacteria > Bacteroidota > Bacteroidia > Bacteroidales > Dysgonomonadaceae > JAEZZZ01. Next base: position 7,422 of record JAEZZZ010000144.1, on the reverse strand, counting down.
TTATTTCCTCATCGCTTCAATATCCAAAAGAGGCTGTGGAAAAGCAAATACAAGGATTGGTTGTGTATACATTTGTTGTGGAAAAAGATGGAACGCTGAGTAATTTTGATATTATCCACCGAGCCGATCCATTACTTGATGCAGAGGCATTACGCATTTTGAAATCAATGCCCCCATGGCGTCCGGCAAAACATAAAGGCAAAGAGGTGCGTTCTAAATCATACGTTCCCATGTATTTCAAATTAAATAAAAATGCCATTCGCAACCAAGCGGCCAATAAGCGCCAATGTCCGACACCACCAAACAGTTCTGTGAATAGAGTTGACAGCTCTTTACAAAATAATAGCGATGAAATTTTTACTATCGTGGACAAAATGCCTCAATATGAAACAGGCGAACGTGGATTGGCTAATTTCATTTCGAACACACTCCGTTATCCTATCGATGCACGACAAAACGGTGTGGAAGGGCGCATTTTATGTTCATTTATTGTAAATGCTTATGGTGCTATTTCAAATGTAGAACTGGTGCAGGGCTTGCATCCATCGCTGGATGCCGAAGCTGTTCGTGTTTTAAAATTGATGCCCCGATGGATTCCCGGCGAAAACAAGGGTGAGAAGGTAAACGTGAAATGCCTGCTACCGATTGATTTTACGATTGATGAAGAGCCAATTCCACCATTGGAAAGATAAAAGAAAAATCTATTTTTTAAAATAAAAATTTATTTCCTGTCGGCGAAGCAATTTGCAATAGGTATGCAAATCATATACAACCAAACAAATTTGTATATAGACCTGACGTGCGTTCTTAAAAAACAACAAATCATCGAAAAAATTGACTTTTGAAGCAATACAACCGCATTATTCTGACACCACAAAACCGCTGATCATAGCAGGCCCTTGTAGTGCCGAAAGCGAACAACAGGTGCTAGAAACAGCACGACTTCTCGCCGACATAGGAATTCCCATTTTTCGTGCCGGGGTGTGGAAACCACGTACAAAACCGGGCAGCTTCGAAGGCATGGGCACACCTGCGCTAAAATGGTTACAGCGTGTAAAAAAAGAGACGGGAATGCAAATTGCCGTTGAAGTAGCCAACAAAAGTCATATCCATGAATCTCTCAAACATGACATTGACATTTTATGGATTGGTGCGCGAACAACAGCTAATCCCTTTGCTGTACAAGAAATTGCAGACACGCTAAAAGGTATCGATGCAATGGTGCTGATAAAAAATCCGATGAGTCCCGATATCGATTTGTGGATTGGTGCCATTGAACGGATATACAATGCGGGAATAAAAAGAATTGGGGCTATTCATCGTGGATTTCATATGTATGGCGAAAATCTGTATCGAAATGTACCGCTTTGGTACGTACCGATTGAGTTAAAACGACGTTTTCAACATCTCCCTATCATTTGCGACCCAAGTCATATTGCAGGGAATAGAAAATTGCTTGCCGAAATAGCTCAACATGCCATGGACTTAAATTTCGATGGTCTGATTATTGAATCGCATTATAAACCTGACGAAGCTCTGAGTGATAAAAAGCAACAAATAACGCCGTTTCAATTGAGCAAATTGTTGAATAACCTGCATATTCGAATGGCAAAACAAGCCACCGAAACACTATCGCTTCTGCGACAAGAGATTGACGAAATCGACCAAATGTTGTTGGATCTTCTTTCAAAACGAATGCGTGTTTCACGCGAAATCGGCAGCTATAAACAACAACACAACATGCCTGTGTTGCAGACAGAACGTTATGATTATATCATGAAAGACAGAACGTCGTATGCAGAACCGATGAAAATATCTTCGGATTTTATAACGAAGATTTTTGAAGCTATACACGAAGAGTCCATACAGCAACAGATTGAGATATTAAATCAAAAGAAGAAAAAACATTAGAGTGCTCTGTCCTATTTTCGTCACGCCTGATCGCCAACAGCCAACAAATAATTTTTCACGACATTGCCATACATCTGAATGATTTTTTCTCTCAAAAAAGCGTCATCCTTGTTCTCTAAATCAATTTTATCAACCTGTTTTGAGATATAAGCTTCGAATGTATCTTTATCCTCTTTGATATATTTAGCCTCAAAGCGACCCGATCCCGTCATCAAGTCGTAAGCGACATAGTTGTGCTTGAAGAAGAAATAATTTTTGTGAATTTCTTTATCAATAAGCGATGCTACTTGAAGTATCAGGCGGCTCTTATCTGTCGAATCACTTAACCTGCTTAGTTCCTTTACAATAGGATTCCCAAATTGAACATGTACCTGTCCTTTGTAACCCACAATGCCTGTTTGCATATTTTCAAGATCGTCAAAAAAAGTTTTTTTAAATGTTGGGTTGTCACGCTTCATCTGAAATTCTTTGGCTTTGAGGAAATCACAAGGGTCATACTCATAGGAAAGAGATAATGGAATAATATTCAACTCCTTAAATGCCGCAAGCGGATTCGATTTGTTATAAAGAGACAGCATTTTCAGAACGCTGCTTTGAGTGCGATCATCAGAGTCCTTAGCACGCCCCTCACGTTGCGCAATCCATATCGACTGTTGCCGATTGACAATCGTGTCATGAATATATTCCGACAACTTTTTCGACTCCAAAAGCAGTTGTTTCATCGAAACACTGCGCTTCACAATAAAACTCTTATTGACTCGTGACAAATCGGATACCCAGGGCACGATGAGCAAATTATCGCCAATAGCAATCTCCACCGTATCTCTTCTGTCAGATAGCATCAAATAGTTTAGGATAGCCGCGTCTAAAACAATATCTCGATGATTTGAAATAAAAACATATTGCCTGTCTCTTGGCACATTATCCCAATTGGAACTGCTTATTTTCGTGTGTGTTTTTTCAAAAAGCTTGGTCAGGATAGGAAACGACACCTCATCTTGAAACTCTTTTATTGTCTTACAACTAAGCATTTTGTCAGAAAAATTATTCCACGTTTCAGGAAGAATGTAGGGCGCAACAGTTTTCTTGAAATAGGGGTTGACAACTATTCTGCTCACGACATTCTCTATTTCATGATCGCGAATTGGGCGAATGTCTGCAAACTTTTCAATATCTGATGGTGTCATTGCGATAAACTTACAAGTTATTTATTTAAATGGTTATATTCTGACTCGATAATATTTGAAAGGACGTCACTCATGGATAATCCGGCCGCAGCAACTTGCTGTGGAATAAAACTGGTGGGTGTCATTCCCGGCGTGGTATTTACTTCCAAAAGAATCGGCTTGTTGTTGGATATGATATAATCGGCACGAATGATACCGGCCGCGTTGATTAAATGATAAATACGACGTGTGATTTGTTTTATTTCTCGCTCTAACGATTCCGAAATACGTGCAGGCGTAATCTCTTCAACCTCTCCATTATATTTGGCATCGTAGTCAAAAAAATCGTTGTGTGTAACCACCTCGGTAAGGGGGAATACGGTCAGTTTATCATTTGCAAACATGCAGCCACAAGTGACTTCAGTTCCTGCAATAAAACGCTCAATCATCACTTCGGGGGCTTCATCAAAAGCCGCTTGAATAGCAGCATCCAACCTTGTTGCCTCTTTTACTTTAGTTGTTCCAAAACTAGAACCGCCTACATTGGGTTTCACAAAAAGCGGAAGCCCGATGTTTTCTATAACCTTATGAACATCAAACGTTTCTCCTTCGCGTAGTATCAGTGAATCTGCTACGTTTATTCCAAAACTTTTCAGGAAGTTGTTACAGGTAAATTTATTAAAACTAAGTGCTGTAGAAAGCACTCCACCCGTTGAATAAGAGATGCGAAGCATATCGAGATATCCTTGCAACAGCCCATTTTCTCCGGGTGTGCCATGAATGGTTATATAGGCAAAATCAAACTTTATACGTCTCCCCTTTTCGGGAATAAAGCTGAAGTCATTTTTATCAATCAAACACTCTTTTTCTTGATATTCCACCGTCCAACTCTCTTTTATAATCTTCACTTTAAAGAGATTGTATTTTTCTTTATCCATGAAAGAAAAAATTCCTTGAGCACTCTTTTCCGAAACAATTATTTCGGAAGAATATCCTCCCCATACGATCGCGATGTTTTTTTTCATTTTTGTTCTGTTTGTTTATAAGGATGCGTATATTAAGAAAGTCCTCGCCTCTGATTCTTTATTTTTCGTACCGTCGTGTAGAGTCGCCATTTTTTCAACACCTCTTCAATATCGTTTGGCAAATCGGATTCAAAAAACATCGCTTCGTTGGTCGTTGGATGTATGAAGCCTAATGTTTTTGCATGTAAGCATTGACGGGGGCAGGCAACGAAACAGTTGTATACAAATTGTTTATATTTAGCATAGCGCGTACCTCGCAAAATATCATTTCCGCCGTAACGAATATCGTTGAACAGGGTGTGTCCGATATGCTTCATGTGAACGCGTATCTGATGCGTGCGACCTGTTTCTAATTGACACTGCACAAGTGTAACATAACCAAAACGTTCTAAAACTCGATAGTGTGTGACGGCGTGCTTTCCTCTATCACCTTCGGGAAAAACACGCATCAGCATTCTGTCGTTCGGATCGCGTCCAATATTCCCTTCGATGCGCCCTTCTCCTTGCTCAACATCTCCCCAGACCAGTGCAATATATTGACGTTTAGTTGTTTTATTGTAAAACTGCATGGAAAGGTGCGTTTTGGCTTCTGGTGTTTTAGCGATGAGCAGTAGTCCGGATGTGTCTTTATCAATCCGATGAACCAATCCTAATCGAGGGTCATCCATGTTTGTGATTTGTTTCTCATCATATTTCAAATAATATGCGACGGCATTGACAAGTGTTCCTGTATAATTACCGTGTCCCGGATGCACCACCATGCCCGGTGGCTTATTTATCACCATCAAAACATCATCTTCGTAAACGATGTCAAGTGGAATATTTTCGGGAACAATTTCAAGTTCACGCCGAGGATAATCCATCACAATCGAGATTACATCGCACGGCTTGACTCTATAATTTGACTTTACGGGCGAGTCGTTTACTAAAATGCAGCCGGCCTCAGCGGCTTGTTGAATGCGGTTTCGAGAAATGCCTTCAATGCGGTCAGACAAGAACTTATCAATGCGTAGCAATCCTTGTCCTTTATCTGCGATAAAGCGATAATGCTCAAATTTTGGAGTATTTTCAGAAGAATAGATCTCCTCCTCATCCTCTTCGCCAAATTGGTTTATGTAATCGGCATCTTTATCTACCACATCAACTTAAAAAAAGGATTCGTCTAATTTTGTTGCTTCTTTGATAACTTTTTTGGGTGCAGTTTCTGTAGATTGAGGCGCATCATTTCCCGGCGAAACAATATATTCTCTGTCCACACTCAATGAATCGGTCAGTACACCACTTCCCACCATCAATTTAAGCGGGGCACCAACGGGAACTTTATCGTTGGCAACCAATGTTTTGCCTCTATATTCAACTGCAATTACCAATCCGGCATATTGTGACGGCACTTCTTCGACTTCCAAATCGTTGAAACCGATGGATGTTAACAAGGCAATAGCTTGCCTGCTGGAATAGTCTACCAATGCGGGGACGGTTATCTCTTGGGGCTTTTTTGAATGGATGGTAACATAAATGGCTCTGCCTTCTTTCACCTTATTGTCGGGCTTTGGTGTCTGATCTATAATGGCTCCGGGAACAGCTTCTTTCTTATAAATTGAATCGATTACTTCTACATGCAAACCCTTCGACTCCAAGATGGTTTTTGCCTCATCCACCTGCAATCCATGCAAAGTGGGGACAATCACATTTTGCCCGTGGCGCGTATATACATTTAAAAGAAACAGGGTCAATATTATCACCAGAAATCCGGAGACAACAATCATTATCAGGTGTTTAAGTATTTTATTGCGCATTATTGACTTTTTGTTTTTAATCATTCGCATTGTCTATATTACCAATACATTGTTATATTATCCAACACAAAAATATAAAAAATATAGATGCTATCGCATATTATCTGAAAAGAAAAAACAAAAAGCAGTGTGTAAAACAAAAAAACAGGAATAAGAAATCTATCCCTGCCTTTTTTAATTCCTACAATCACATGTTCCTACTCATCGGAAACAGAAAGTTTCGCTCTTCCTTTTGCTCTGCGAGAAGCAAGAACTTTGCGCCCGTTTTTTGTTGCCATCCTAGAACGAAAACCATGTTTGTTCTTTCTTTTCTTATTCGAAGGTTGAAATGTTCTTTTCATTGTTATATAGTTTTATTTGTTTTCTATCCTCAATTGGGCTGCAAAATTATATAAAAAAATTGAAATTACCAATTGTAGTGCATTTTATTTTACAAAGGTGAATTCAACTCACAAATACAACTTTACCGTTTACAAATTTAATAAATATTCCAAAGATTTTTCAAAACCAATATATTTCCCTGATTTTATGCTTATTCTATACTATATTCATGTTCTATTCTGTGCATTATCCTAATCAGCTGTTTCGTGCTTGGGATAACATTGTCCGATTAATCCGTTCGTATTCCCCTCTTGTTTTTGGAAAAAACAAGAGGGGTGAGTGAAATGAATATCACACTCAAGGTTTTTACTTGCTGTTTGACGTGTCGAAAACTCGGTGCCGTTATCAAAAGTAATGGAAAGTGTACAAACTTTTTATAGGGAGGCAACCGCATCAGTGATCGGTAAATTCGGAGTAATTAAAGCTTCTTCCACTTGGAAAAACCACTGCCGATAAATATAGGCATTCGAGAATGTCTAACTCATCAATAATGATAATTTGAAGTATTTTTCAACTTACTATCGCTTGCATTATCAAAACATCGTCTATCTTTGTATTATAGAATTGCTATATTATTGAATGTAAAAGTACTGCTGCTATGAAAAAATATATACTCTTGTTGTTGCTCCTTATTTCATTCGCGTGCAATCAAGACAAATCCGCGGATACAATTACTGCTCACGATGCACTGAAATCAGAAGAAAACAGTAGTTTTGTTGACAAAGCTGTTGAAAATTCGGATATTTCGGATACCAAAGTCCATGAACGCAAGCAAATCAAACAAGGCACGGTGCGTTTTCAGACGAACGATTTAGAAAAAACGCGGACTCATATTCTTGCAGCCGTGAAGCAAACAAATGCTTATATCGAAATGGATGAGGCAAACGAACGAGGTGAAAATTATCAAAACTATCTGGTTATTCGTGTACCTATGCAGTCGTTTGATGCCTTGCTCGAACAGATTCTCGTGGGTGTAAAGAGGGTCGATTGTGAACTACCGCTAAACTAAAAATTTAGCGGCTTCGGAGATACAAATATCTCTTCTCTTTTCCTGCTTCTTACTGCCATTGCTTTTTAGGACACAAGGTCGGTCATCCACAAGAGGGCAGTCCACAGGCTTGACTTTCCCACGCTCCGTGGGTA
>JAEZZZ010000086.1 GCA_023418255.1 Bacteroidota bacterium | reverse complement strand
TTTTCCGTATATGCGCTTGATACGGACGTGTCTACAAAAGGCAAAAAACCGAGCGGCAGCAATTCGGAGTGGCGGCTAATGGAAAGCGCGGAATTTATCTACATGCTGCAAGCGTACATTAAGCATTTGCGCGCTACGCTTATCACGGCGGAACATATCGAATCACTGATGATACGAACGAAGAATTTAGAAGTACTGAACGGTGCGAAAATAGGAATTTGGGATATAGACAGCGGTTCACTTCGGGCCACTTCAGGAAATGACGAAGTTCTTTTATCGGCACCGCTTATTCGTTTTATCAGAAAAGCTACAGATGAAAAGAGTTATGTTTTCATCGGGGGTAATTCCTTTCCCGCGTCGCTTGGAGGTGCGGCTTTTGGGCCGATAAGGATAGATGTAGAGAGAACGGGAACAGGGCTATATCATGGTGCGCTCATCGGAGCGCATGTATCCGTAAAAGGACAAAAGAAATATGATGATGTTGCCCTCTCAGGTAATCACGCGTTCTATATTTCAAAAGGCACAGTAACAGGTTTCAGGCATGACGTAAGGCGCGTGAATAAGAGCAAAACTCTCTCGGTTATGGAAACGGCTATTTATGTTGTGGCAAATAACGTAACACTTTCGTTGCCCTCCGATGCGGAAGATGGACAACTCTTTTGGATTTGTCCGTATGGTTATTCGGGGACAACTATAAAGGTATCTGACGCGAGCCACAAAATACGAATTGGAGCAAACGAGGTTAGCTCATCAGGAATTTCAGGTCATGGATGGCATTTTTTGTTGTTCGACGCGGTAAACAAAAGATGGAGTTTAAGTTGGATGACGAGCAAGTAAACCGTTATGGTTTGTTTAATCTAATAGACAAATTTTAAACTAATAAATACAAATAATAAAATGTTAAATCCCGATACATTTATCGGACAATAAAAGACTGCTGGAAACAATAAATTGGTCGAATAACAGCCAACCTTTATAATAAGTCGAGCCGATTCCTCTCTGGTGTCGAGGATAGAGTAAATTATAAAGTTTTGCAGAATCGATTTTATTGAATTTCTTTTGAGCGCCAAGCACTTCTGCAATGCTGTGATCGTCGGGAGTGTCATTGAAATCACCGGAAATCACAATATGCGCGTTGGAGTCGTCTTGACGTATTTTATAAACTGCGTTGCGCAGTTCACTCGCGATAAAATAGCGTCGTCGCTCTGATTGCTCGGTTCCTTCACGTCGTGAAGGAAAATGGGTGAACAGTAGATAAAGCGTGAGCGCGTTTGTTGTTTTCCCTTTTACATAAAGAATATCGCGTGTGCGGTCTTCAATACCCGGCAAGCGCACCAAAATCGGTTTCGATTCTTCTACTCGAAATGTTTGCGAGTTATAAATCATCGCCACATCCGAGCCGCGTTCATCGGGACTGTCATAATGCACGAAACTATAATTTTTCATCCCTTTTTCGTGGAGTTTTTCCACAATCGCCATTATCACCGTCTTGTTCTCAATTTCTGCCAATCCTATGATACTCGGAATGTCGGGTTTTACAATGTCTGTGATTACATGAGCCAATTTATCCACTTTATCATCAAAGCGCTTTTGCGTCCAGTGATAGTGTCCTTGCGGAGTAAACTCATCATCCATTGTTTCGGGATCATCCACGGTATCATAAAAATTCTCGGTATTATACCACATAAAAGAGAAAGTCTTCGACATCTTTTTTATTTTTTTTTTGAAAGAATATTATTCTATCTTTTGATAATTAGTAGCTTAGTGATTGAAGTGCTTTGTCTTCCGCTGCTCGCATTTTTTTGGCTTCAGAATCCGATTTATCTTTCAACCCGCAAAGATGAAGCACGCCGTGAATAATCACCCGGTGCAGTTCTTCTTCATAATTGGTTTGAAATTTTTCTGAATTGCTGTGAACCGTATCGAGGCTGATAAAGATATCGCCGGAAATCGTATTGCCTTCGGAATAATCAAAAGTGATGATGTCGGTATAATAATCGTGTTGGAGATAGTGTTGGTTCACTTCCAAAATGTTTTTGTCCGAACAAAAAAGATAACTGATTTCACCGACATTCCTATCATATGATTTCGCTATCGATTTTATCCACGCTTTTGTTTTTTGTTTTTGTATCGGTGGAAAATCCACATCTTCTGATTGAAAAAATATCGCCATAAAATTAACATTTATTTACTTGGAGCGTCGCTTATTTTTTATCCGAAAAAGAGGTAGGACACAAAAATGGCGGCAATCACACCTGCCAAATCCGCCAAAAGCGCATAGGGAACGGTGTAGCGCGAATTTTTTATGTTCACCGCACCGTAATAAACAGCGACAATATAGAACGTTGTGTCAGTGGCGCCTTGCAAAACACATGACAATCGTCCCGCAAACGAATCGGCACCGAAAATTTTCATCGTGTCAATCATCATACCGCGTGCGCCGCTTCCGCTTAGCGGTTTCATCAGTGCCGTTGGCATTCCGTCTATCCAACGCGTATCGAAACCGAACGGAGCAATGGCGGTTTTCATCCCGTTCATAATAAAATCCATTGCACCAGAGGCTCGGAAAACGCCAATGCCTACGAGCAAGGCGATAAGATACGGAATGATGCGAACAGCAATCTGAAATCCATCTTTTGCACCGTCAATAAAAGCTTCGAATACATTGATTTTGGCACGCATCCCTTTGATGATAAAAAGGATGATTATGGTGAAAAGAATCACGTTTGCCGCAAGGCTCGAAATGGTTGAAACCTGTTCTTGCGGCATTGAGTGAAAAAGCCAAACCGTGCCGGCGATAATTAATGAAAGCGTTCCGAAAAAGCCGATAATTGCCGAGTTGAAAATGTTGATATGCTGTTTGGCACACACGGCAAGCACACCGACGAGCGTCGCCACAAACGTGGCAATCATAATGGGAATAAAAATATCTGAAGGATTTGCCGCTCCCATTTGCGCGCGATACACCATCACGGTAACGGGAATCAATGTTAATCCCGAAGCGTTCATTACCAGAAACATAATCATCGGATTGGACGCGTCTTTTTTATTCGGATTCAGCGTTTGGAGTTGGCCCATTGCTTTCAATCCAAATGGCGTGGCGGCGTTGTCCAATCCCAACAAATTGGCGGAAATATTCATCAAAATGGATGCTGATGCGGGATGCCCTTTTGGTACATCGGGGAAAAGTTTGGTAAATAGCGGTGCTGCCGCACGCGAAAAGAGTGTAACCATACCGCCACGTTCGCCAATTTTCATTATTCCCATCCACAGCGAAAGCACGCCGGTGAGTCCTAATGATATTTCAAAACCCAATTTTGCCGTAGCAAAAGTGGAGTCCATTATTTCGGTGAAAATGCCGGTATCGCCGAGAAAAATCAGCTTGATAAGCCCTACGACAAAAGCAATGATAAAAAATGCAACCCAAATATAATTTAAAACCATCGTGTGTGCTGTTTTCTAAATATAGACAAAACAAAGGTACTATTTTTTAATCGAATATTTTTGTGAAAAGATTAAAACATTGTATGTTTGTGTTATTAATACCTGTGTTATTGCTCTATTATAGAGTGAGTTTTACCAATATCAATCGACTAAACAACGGATGTCATGAGTTGGAAAGATTTTTTTTATTATAGAAATATAGAAAAAGCCGCAATTTTAATTTTGATGACTCTTATTTTGATTGCGGTTATCATGAGTCTTATAACTACAATAAAAGGTTCGCGAGAGGTAACCGTTGCACAAAACGAAGCATTTATGCGTGAGTTTGAAGAATTTCAGGCATCGTTAGAGGAAGTAAAGGGAGAAGATAAAAATACGACATCGAAAAAGCATACGACAACAGGGCATTATCCGAAAAATAGATCCCCAAAACAGTCATTTCAATCTGAAAAGAACTCCTCGTATGTCGCTTTTCAAAAACAAGAAAAGCTCGCCGAAGGCGAACAAATATCACTTAACTCAACCGATACGACTGAATGGAAAAAGATTCCAGGAATTGGTAGTTCGTATGCCGCGCGAATCGTAAAATACCGTACACTTCTTGGTGGCTTTGCCGCCATTGAGCAACTGCGCGAAGTGTACGGGATGGATAACGATTTGTATGAAAAAATCGCAGTCTATGTAAAACCGGATGGGAATTATCAGAGAATTGCTGTCAATAAATTAGAATTTAAGCAACTTCTCAAACATCCGTATCTCAACTACAAGCAAGTGAAAGCCATCATGGATTTGCGTCATCGCAAAGGCAGTATTCGGTCTATCGAAGAACTTACTTTTTTGGATGAATTCTCATCGGGAGATATTGAGCGGCTGCGTCTTTATTTACTGTTTGAATGATAAGAAAATTCAATGTTTGTGTTGTCTAAACTTTCGTTTGAACTTTTTTTTTCAAATTTTCTTATTTAAAAATCGAAAAAAGATGTACCTTTGCAGTTGCAAATAAATCGGGATGTAGCACAGTTGGCTAGCGCGCCACGTTCGGGACGTGGAGGTCGGGTGTTCGAGTCACCTCATCCCGACAGAAATTTGTTTAAACCGTTTATATATGCGCCTTTGCGCATTGGTCACGGGTTGATGCCGGGACAAAAACGGGACACAGGTTGTTTGACGATTTTTTTTTACTTCTCTAATGAAAATTTAGAGGGGTAAAAAAAAAATGTATTTTAGTGAAAAATCACCCAACATCGCGCTAAAGGAGATAATAAGTTACACGCCTCCTAAATTGTATACCGGAAAAGAATGGTACGTAGGTTTTTATGCCTTTGACCCTGCCAGAGGACAAATGCGCAGAAAAAAAATCAAACTGAATTTTATAGCTAAAACTGCTGACAGGCGTCGCTACGCGAACGCGCTAATAAAACGACTGCATACAAAACTCGAAAGCGGATGGAATCCGTGGATTGAGTGTGAAAACGGCAAAGCTTATCACACCATGGAGGAGGTGTTTACGCATTATCGAAAGTATATAAAAAAGATGCTTGACGATAACATTTACCGTGAAGACACATATGTTAGCTACCTTTCTTATTTGAGAAACATTGAAAAATGGAACAACTCTCTGCAAACACCCTATAGCTACATCTACCAATTTGACAGTACATTTGTACAAAAGTTCTTGGAGCATGTCTATATAGACAGAAACAACACTCCGCAGACACACAACAATTATTTGATTTTCCTTTCCGTATTCAGCACCTTTTTAGTGCAGAATCAATACCTGAAAACAAAACCGACAGAAGGATTCCGAGCAATCAGCAAACGGTTACGCAAAAAACAACGAACCATTATCGCCGAAAACGACATGGCTAAACTGAAAAATCACCTTGAAAAGACAAACAAACATTATCTGCTTGCCTGTTATATATTGTATTATTGTTTTATTCGGCCAAAGGAAATGAGCTTAATCCAATTAAAACACATTTCAATAAAAAATCAAACGATTTTTATTCCGGGCGACAATTCGAAAAATACCAAAGATGGCATGGTGACCATTCCCAAAAAAGTACTGCAGTTAATGATAGAATTGAACGTTTTCGCGCACCCAAACAGCGACTATCTGTTCTCAAATAATTTTTATCCGGGAAGCGAGAAAAAAAATGAGAAAATGTTCCGTGATTATTGGACGCGATACGTTCGCTCAAAATTAGGATTTCCCGCAACCTATAAATTTTACTCATTAAAAGACACCGGTATTACTGCCATGCTTCGAAAATACGACAGCGTCACCGTGCGAGACCAGGCCCGTCACGCGGATATTTTGATGACGGATACCTACACGCCGCACGATTTGATGGAGGCAAATCCTTTGATAAAAGATCATGAAAGCGATTTTTAATAACGCGCGGCTTTCTTTTTCACGGCGTTCATTTTGTCGCGTGCCCGCTCAAACTCGTGATAATTGACTTCCGCGTTGATTTTATTATGTTTCAGCCAACGCAACAACTCAAGCATCTCGGCAAACAAACGAGTATTTTCGGCGGCTCCCGAAGGAACATCCACAGATGGCAACGCTTCATAATTACCGGCGGCAATCAGTTCTTTTTCAACTTTGTTGAGCAATTTCAGTTTTTCTGTATACAGCACCGTGCCTCGTTGCTCGTTTTTCAACAATGCCCCAAGTCGACGATTGCGGTTTTTTGTCCCGGACACGGTTTCTTTTACCCATTTTTCGATTTTAAGATTTCGCTCTTTGGCGAAGCGTTCTATTTCCTGTTTTTGATTTTCTGTTGTTTGTTTCTCGGTGCTAACTCTTATGTATGCGTAAACCATTTTTTTAACGCAAAGGTACGACGTTAAAATCAAAGCGATTTTTTGGACAAAAAAAATGAATATGAAGAAAAAAAATATAAACACTGTAAGAGTGTTGACAGAGATAAAGGATAACAACTATCTTTTTTGTTCAGATGAGCAAGGCTTAGCAAAAATTGCCTCAAAAAATTATAACAAACACTGTGGGGGGATGAATCTCATTCAAGACACGAGAAATTTTGGAACTAGGTTCGGAAAAGGAGGTGTATGCACAACTTCGGTAGAAAAACTAAAAAACCCACTTGGCGAAATTGACTCCATTTTAAAAATAACATTAAAAAACTATAATGAAATTGGTTATTTCCGATTTACGGATCTTCCTCTTATTGAGGGAGAGAAATATACATTTTCATGCTGGATTACACGATTTCAGCATTCACAAGGGTTGTTCGGTTTCAATGGGGCAGACACTTATTCAGCACCTAAACACTATGTTATGACCGAGGTAGATAAATGGGTTTACACTCACTTTACTTTTACCTCAAAACTGAATTTAAAAATAATAAATATAGTTCATTCAATCCCTGGCACAGCTGATTTTTGGCTATGGCATCCAATGCTTGTACACGGAGAAATTCCAGCAAATTGGATGCCCGCAGTTGAAGACCTTGTGTTTAAATAGCATTTGAAATTTAAACAACCTCTAATTAGAAGCTTATGATAAATCCTCTCACAAGACATCCGGCATCTTTTCTGTTGTTTATTGCCACAACATTTGAATCAATGACTTTTAGCTGAATCCACTTTGAGTTATCGCTATTGATACTAATG
>JAEZZZ010000022.1 GCA_023418255.1 Bacteroidota bacterium | reverse complement strand
ATTAGGTTTTGATCAGCTATAAAGATACTGATAATCAGCTGCTTAATCATCTTTTTTATGTTAAACTATGTTATGTAAATCATTGAATTTTAATTGGTTAATTGAATATTTACCGAAGTATTAATTGCTATAATAATGATTAAGAATGTTTTTCTTCATTTAACCGGGAACATAACACAAAACAGATAAAAACTCATACCGGTTTTTCTTTATATGTGTCTTGCATAAACAGATAAAAACAAGTACTTTTACATACTCAAAAAATTACAGTGTTTATCAAAAAGTCGACACAGATGATTAAGTCTCTAAAAATAAAGATATTAATTAGTCTTGCCCTGCTTATTCTCATGCTTGCAATAGCAGGAATAATGTCCATTGTGGAGTTTAAAAGCATCGGCAACTCTGTAAACCAGGTGCTTGAAAACAACTACCAATCCATTGAATTGGCAAAATCGATGCTCGATGCCATTGAACGCGAAGACAGCGGTATTTTACTTTGGATGTTGGGCGACACTCAAATAGGAAGAGAAACGATTGTTGAGTCCAATTCCTCGTTTCAACAATCCTTTGAGAAAACAACAAAAAACATCACCGAGGAAAACGAAGAGAAATATATCGACGCCATAAAAGAGCATTACGAAAAATATCACGCTTCCATTTTAGAAATTATCAATCATGCCTCTTCGTTGAACGAAAATAAACTGAGATACGACCGGCAAGCCACACCCTCTTTCCTGGAAATCAAAAAAGCGATTAACGACCTGATGGTGCTCAATCAAGATCA
Source organism: Bacteroidota bacterium (assembly GCA_023418255.1). Classification (GTDB taxonomy): domain Bacteria; phylum Bacteroidota; class Bacteroidia; order Bacteroidales; family Dysgonomonadaceae; genus JAEZZZ01. Next base: position 25,527 of record JAEZZZ010000022.1, on the reverse strand, counting down.
AATGTATAAACAGTCGAGCGTGGTGAAAGAAAAATCGAGAAGAGCCATGATGCCTGCCATTGTTTCCATCATGGCTGCCATAGTTTTCGCGATATTACTCAACTTCTTCATCAGCGTTTATTTTATAAACCCGTTAAAACAACTCATAAATGAAATTAAAGGGTTTTATCCGGAACAACTTCGACTGCACACCCGCATCAACTCAAAAGATGAAATAAAAACACTACAAGAAGAAATAAACAACCTGATATACAGATTGCTTCGCAAGAGAAACAACGAATGATGCACGTTACGATATGATTCGAACCAGAGCTGTTATAAAATATTTGGGATACGTCCTTATTTTCAACGCCTTATTCCTTTTTATTGCTTCCGCTATATCGCTAGTTTATGGGGAGAAATCACTTTATGCACTTTTGTTTAGTGCACTAATGTGCACAATCCTAGGTATTTTCCCACAAATTTTCGTTGAAAAAATCGATGAAATAACCTTTCAAGAAGGATTAACAATAAGTGTATTCGGATGGATTACCACCTGCATTGTGGGCATGGTGCCATATCTGATTTGGGGAGGAGATTTCACTTTTGTGAATGCTCTGTTCGAAAGTATTTCAGGATACACTACCACCGGCTCCACCATTATCATAGACATTGAGTCGCAACCCAAAGGGATTCTTTTCTTCCGTGCATCCACACACTTCATTGGTGGTGTGGGAATTATACTCTTCGTCCTTCTCATTCTACCCAATGCCAAAGGTGCACGTTCAAGCATATACAAAACGGAAGTTTCGGGCTTGTCAATGCTCAATTTCAAGATGCCTCCGCGGCATATAGGGCGCACAATCACGCTCGTATATATTTCATTGAACTTGACCGAAACACTCATTCTTTGGGCGGTAGGCATGAATCTGTTCGATGCAGTTTGTCATTCGTTTGCCACCATAGCCACCGGTGGATTTTCCACCAAAAACCTAAGCATTGCAGCCTACAACAACGTTTGGATAGAAGTTGTGATTTCCATCTTCATGGTGTTGGGCGGAATGCACTTGGGAATGCTTTACAGTACGTTTAAAGGACATAAAAATAATATTTTCCGCTCCAAAGTAGTACGATCCTATGTCACAATTTTTGTCATAGGGATTATTCTTGTCGCGCTCAAACTAACTGCTGATGGCGTATATGGTTGGTGGGAATCGTTACGTCACGCATCATTTCAGATTATTTCGTTGGTAACAACAACTGGTTTTGCTACTGTTGATACAACGGTTTGGCCCATGTTTACAATAGTCCTGCTGATCTATTTTTCCATACAATGCGCTATGATTGGTTCTACGACGGGTGGATTAAAATTTGATCGTGTCTACCTTTTTTATAAAACATTTGTACGCCAAATCAAGCAGATACAGCATCCGAATGGTGTTTATGTAACAAAAATGGACAACGCCGTTATCACGCCTGATATGGAAATCAAAAGTGTGGTTTATATCATCATCTATTTTGTAATCATTCTCATCAGTACGCTCATTCTTTCCGCGATGGATATCGAAGGAATGACTTCGTTTTCGGCTTCAATAGCTACGTTGGGAACGGTAGGCCCGGGGTTTTCAGAAGTCGGCTCGCTATGCAACTTCAACGGCTTACCCGATGCCGCCAAATATGTGCTTTCTGTAAATATGCTTTTGGGACGTTTGGAGATTATGAATATATTCGTTCTACTACTTTTGATATCAAAAAAAGAGTTCAAGTTTGTGCAATAAAACAGGTGAAAAGGAATTGCCTACGAATATAAATCCAATCATCAAAAAAGATAATATGCATAAGCGTTCTATGATGCCACTCCAAACTTCTAATTGAAAAGGTGTAATCTAAAAAATGAAAGCGACATTTCAATTTCTTGTGTGATAAAAACAAAATAAACGTGTATATTTGTCTTTTAAAACAACATAAATTATGAGAAAAGTACTCTTGCTATCGCTTTCGTGGATTTGCTGCATCTCCATGTGGGCACAAACTTATTCTTTACAGGAACTTGTTTCCGGAAAATTTCATGCACGTAACGTTCGGCCATTTGTTTCTTCATCGGATGGAATGCATTACTACCAAACCGATGCCAAAAAAACAACCGTCATTAAATACGCCTACGCGACGGGCGAAGCTGTGGATACGCTATTTTCAACAAACTCGGCACGAGAATGCCCATTCGACTCGTTTCAGGGATTTTTGGTAAGCCCTGACGAAAACAGAGTGCTCCTGTACAAGGACGCGGAATCAATTTACCGCCGCTCATTTAAAGCAACCTACTACTATCACGACGTCCGTCGTAATATGACCCGAAAACTAACAGATAATAAAGACAAACAGATGATTCCCACATTTTCTCCTGATGGAAAAATGTTGGCGTATGTGATGAACAACAATATATGGCTCGCCAAATTTGACTTTGATACAGAATCGCAAATAACCAATGATGGAGCTATCAATTCTATCATCAATGGCGTCACCGATTGGGTGTATGAAGAAGAGTTTGCCACAACGCAACTAATGGAATTTTCGCCCGACAGCAAATTGCTCGCTTTTATTCGAACAGATGAAACCAATGTCCCGCAATATCAATTTCAAACATTCAACAAAGCGTTGTATCCCACGTTTTATACTTACAAATATCCTAAACCGGGCGAAGAAAATGCCAAAGTTTCGTGTCACGTTTTCGATATTCAGGCACGTACCACACGCAAGATGAATGTTCCACTAGATAACGATGGATATATTCCTCGCATACAATTTACAGAACAACCCGATCAACTGGCGGTGATGACTTTAAACCGTAATCAGAATCGATTTGACATGTATTTTGTAAATCCACGTACAACTGTTGCAAAACTTATTCTACGTGAAGAGAATGACCGATACATCGACTCGGAATCACTAAACAGTATCCATTTCTTTTCAAATCGTTTTACCTATTTGTCAGAGAGAAATGGATATCAACATTTGTACGTATATAAAACATCTGGCGCACTGGAAAAACAGGTTACTGACGGACCATTTGATGTAACCAACTTATTAGCAGTTGATGCGCAAAGAAATACACTCTACTACGAAGCAGCCGATGACAATCCCTTACAACGAAATATCTATAAAGTTAATTTGCAAAAAGGCACACCTATCAAATTATCAAACAGATCGGGCATGAACAGTGCCTCTTTTAGCCGAAATGGAAAATTCTTTATAAAACGCTTCTCTAACAACGACACTCCTACCATCACCTCCTTGTGTGACAACAATGGAAAAGAGCTCCGTGTGTTAGAAGCGAACAGTGATGTAACAAAACGCCTCTTAGAAGCAGACCTCCCAAGAAAAGAATTTATTAGCGTAACAGCTGCTGACGGCACGACTCCATTAAATGGATGGATTTTAAAACCCAAGAACTTTAATCCATCAAAAAAATACCCACTCGTGATGGTACAATATAGCGGTCCAAACTCGCAACAAGTACTTGACCAATACCGTATAGGCTGGGAATGGGCACTGCTTAACGAAGATATTTTAGTTGCATGCGTTGATGGACACGGTACGGGTGCCCGTGGCGAAGCATTCAGAAAAAGCACATATATGAATTTGGGAATACAGGAATCAGACGACCAAATTGCAGCAGCGCGCCACTTTGGTTCATTGCCTTACATAGATGAAAATCGGATAGGCATTTGGGGCTGGAGTTATGGAGGATACAATGTGCTGATGAGTATGAGTCGTGGCAACGGTATTTTTAAAGCTGGTGTTGCCATCGCCGCCGTAACAGACTGGCGTTTTTACGATACCGTATATACAGAACGTTTTATGCGTACACCTCAACAAAATCCACAAGGATATGACAACGGCTCCGCGCTGAGGTTGGCAGACAAAATTGAAGGCAAACTTTTGTTGATCCATGGGACATCGGATGATAACGTACACCTTCAAAACGCGATGGAGTATACTCGCGCGTTGGTGACAGCAAATAAACAATTCGAAATGTTTGTATTTCCGGACAAGGACCACTCAATATATGGCGGCAATGTACGACAATATCTTTACGAAAAGATAATTCGATTCTACAAAGATACGCTGTAATAAATCATAAGACAATAGATTGACACATGACCACTACTCCGAGGTCATGATTCAGAAACGATAAAGAGTACTCATGGTCAAATAGAGAGAATGGTTTCAATATTTCTTGTTCTTTTCGCAGGCATCGGCGTTGGATATTTATTTCGTTCAGTACCACTTACCAAGCACTTAGGAAGCATTATCAGCCTATTTATTGCGTTATTGCTTTTTGTTTTGGGATATGTCGTGGGCAGCAACGAAGAGGTAATTCAAAACTTTTCCAAAATTGGGCTCAACGCGTTTATTATCACAATGGGTGGAACCATAGGCAGCATATTGTGTGGCTGGTGGGTTTACATACGTTTTTTTAAGAAAAAAGAGTTCTCATGAAACAGACACTTTTTTTCCTTAGCCTTTTTGTGATTGGCATTGCCATGGCACTTTCCGGCATTGTGCCTGAAACAATAATGAATGCAGAGCTGTCGAAATGGACGCTTTATTTATTGCTCTTTTTTGTGGGCATTCACATCGGTAGCAATAAAAATATTTTTTCGGCGATCCGTATGTTTGGCACAACGATTATATGGATTCCATTGGCAACAACTGTTGGTACATTCGCAGGCGTAGCGTTGGCAGCTCCTTTTGTGAAAGACGTTGGACTTGTCGACTCACTAAGTGTAGGCGCAGGCTTTGCTTATTATTCATTATCGAGCATCATCATTTCAGAATATCGCGGTGCGGAACTGGGCGCCATAGCGTTACTGGCAAACATCATGCGTGAATTTATTGTATTGATTGCAGCACCGCTTATGGTACGCTATTTTGGAAAATTGGCTCCAATCTGCGCCGGCGGGGCTACAACCATGGATACAACGCTCCCGATAATCACTCAAAACAGCGGTACGGAATATGTTGTTATCGCGCTTTTTCATGGAATAATTATTGACTTTTCCGTACCTTTGTGGGTCAGTTTCTTTATTAATTTAAACGGATAAAACAATTATGAGAGTCTTTTTTTACGCCATATTTTTTCATCTGACACTTAGCTTGTATGTCTTTTATAAGGCTTGGCACGCTTTGTCGGGACGAAAAGCAGGACGCATCGCGCTTGCCTCGATTTTTATTGTTGAATTTATTGTCTATCTCGTCGGACTTCTTTTGCATCGGCATATTCCGTACGCAACGGTTCGCATGGTGTGGATGATGGGAACCTCGTGGATGCTTTTCATGCTTTATATGAGCATGGGGCTTTTGATTTTTGATATTTTTCGAGCGATTGATAAGCGCAAACCATTCCTCACTAAACCGTTACGCGAATATGGAAAGAAAGTGCAAATGGCTATTTTTTCGGCTGTGTTGGTGATAGTAGTCCTTATCTTATGGCGTGGAAATTACAAATTCAATCATCCGGCAATCGTTCACAATGATGTTCATATAGAAAAATCCGCGGGAACGATTGACTCTATTCGCATTGCACTCATTGGCGACACCCATTTTGGTTATTTGATTCACAAGCCGTATGCAAAAAAATATGTAGATTTAATTATGGCACAAAAACCGGATTTGATTCTCTTTGTGGGGGATATCATCGATTCTGAAATAGAACCTATATTGCATGAGCAAATGGGCGAGGAAACGCGCCGTTTACACGCGCCTTTTGGCGTATATACTTGCACCGGAAACCATGAGTATCGGTATGAAACAGAAGAAAAAATAAAATGGCTCAACAACAATGGAATCACGGTGCTACGCGATACAGCAATTCTCGTAAACCAAGCATTCTATATTGTTGGAAGAGAAGATTTAGAGGCTCCTTTCACACGCAAAGCGACAAAAGAAATTATTCAACAGGAAAATATTGACCGGTCAAAACCAATTATTGTATTGAGCCACAACCCTCGTTCTATTCGAGAAGAAGCTGATGCCGAAGTGGATATGGCTCTCTATGGCCACACGCATCGTGGACAGTTTTTTCCTGCCAATTTAGTTACAGATGTGCTTTTTGAAGTTTCGCACGGACATAAAAAGATAGGAAATACTTACGTGCATGTTACGTCCGGCTTAGGCTTGTCGGGACCACAATATCGAGTCGGTTCACAATCTGAAATTGTGATGCTGAACGTAAGATTTCAGCCAACAAGAACGAACTACAAATAATCGACGCAACGGTTGAGATGCACAGCATTTGAACCTTTCAATAAGACATAATATCCTTTCAAGGGATTGTTTTTGAAATAATCGCACAATTGCGAAACATTGTCAAATTGTATAATTGAAGAAGAAGATTTTTTCAGTTCAATCGTGTTAAAAATAGCTCCAATCAAAAAGACTTTATCGAAATTGCAACAACGAACAAACTCTAAAATTTTCTCGTGTTCCTCTTTTCCGGCATCACCCAACTCTCTCATTTCTCCCAAGATAACCGCTTTGGGAATATCTGATGGAATTTGCGCGAAAAATTCGAGTGACGCTTTCATACTGCTAGGGTTTGCATTATAGGCATCTAAAATAAGATCATTTTTCTCGGTTCGTTCAAATTGTGAACGGTTGTTTTTCGGCTCATATTCTTCCAATGCTTCGCTGATGAACTCTGCATTGATGCCGAAATATTTTCCTACGGCTACTCCCGCCAACACATTATCTAAGTTGTACTCGCCCACAAGATGCGTTTTCACATAAAATGAACGGTCGAAAAAACTCCATGTAAACTCCAAAAAGGGATTGGCAACGGCAATATTTCCGGAAGCGAAAAGAGAAACATTATTTTTCCCATATAAGATACGCTTCATTCCTTCCGACATTTCATACAAATAGGTATTGTCTTTATTAACAAATACTTCTCCGTTAATCCCGCGAATATAGTCAAACAGTTCGCCTTTTGTTTTTATCACATTTTCAAAACTCCCAAAACCTTCCAGGTGTGCTTTGCCAACATTTGTAATCAATCCAAAATTGGGTTCGACAATTTCACACAGTTGCTTAATTTCTCCCGGATGATTGGCACCCATCTCCACTATTCCCATTTCGTGATACTTATTCATGGAAAGCAGCGTCAGTGGCACTCCTATATGGTTATTGAGATTGCCTTGCGTATAGGCTACTTTAAACTCTTTTGCCAAAATGGTTGCCACCAATTCTTTGGTTGTCGTTTTACCGTTGGTTCCCGTAATTCCCAAAATGGGAATTTTCAATTTGCGTCGGTGGTGTGTTGCCAACTGTTGCAACGTTTTCAGCACATCATCAACCAGGATGATATTATCAGGGGTTGGCACATTATCTTTCCATTCGTCCACAACGGCATAACGACAACCATTCTGCAACGCAGAAAGGGCAAATTGATTGCCATTAAAATTATCTCCTTTGAGTGCAAAAAACACGGAACCGCTAGGGCAGTTCCGTGAATCGGTTGTGACAGAGTTACATTCTTTGAATCGTTTGTAAAGTTCTTCTATTTTCATCGTTGACGTTATCGTCCAATTTTATTTGCAATGTTTTTGGGTAGCGCTTCTTTGTGAAGCACGATGCTCAATGTTTTGTAGCGCACGAAAGGCTCCGAAACATACCAAATCCCTTTATAAAGTCCGGTTTCGCCCCACGAGTTTTTCACCATATAATATTTTTTTCCATATTGATCTTTGGCAATACCAAAAATATGCATCCCGTGATCGTCCGTTGTTTCGTAGTTATCGTATGCCTTTTGGCGCATCTCTTGCGATATTACTTTTTCTTTGATATTCTCGCCATTATTGATTTTTTCCATAATCTCACTATTGCGTTCGTGAGTCGATAAACCCAACCAATGCGCTTGGTCGCTTCCTGCATTTTCAGGTGCATCTATATCAGGAACGATTCCGATGCCGTTGCGTGTAAAACCGCTTTCGCTCACATCAGTTGCCCATGCCACGGTGTATCCATTTTCTATGGCGTTGTCAATGGTTTGCATCATTTCGTCCACCGGCAAATTATATGATAGCGCCCAACGCCAATTGTCGGGAACTTCCACAACAAACGGTTTGTAGAACGGATGATGGGTAAACGATGACACCGAAACGTAATCAGCGGCTTTCAATCCCAACATATCGCGGAATGTAAACGGGTTGTATGTTTTTCCTTTGTAGGTGAATTTTTCAGGTACTACGCCTAAATATGCATCTAAAATGCCTTCAAAACCCGGAAGCCAAGCGGTGGTCAAACGTCTGTTTTTGTTTTGGATAATTCCTTTTACATACGCTTTTAGCACGTTGTCCATCTCGCCTTGCATGTGGCGTTCTTCGCCGTAGTTCAGACCATGATAAAGGTCGGCGGGTACGATTCCGTGCTCATCCATTGCCTCAATAACATCGGCAAATGAACCTCCGGGCGCAAAATTAAGAAATCCGCCTAAGCGTACATATTTTTTTGCCTTGTCTTCCAAATTCTTGCGTACGATAAACATTTCGGATAAATCGTATTCGCCTTTTCCCATACGCAACAGTTCCGATTCAAGAAAACTCACTCCCGAAAAACTCCAACACGTACTGCTGCTTGCTTGATTTTTTATGGATGTAATGGCATTTGCTTTAACGGTTTCAAAGGTGTAGCCTTTTGCCTTTTCTTGCGCCGACAATGTCAATGCTAAAAACATTCCGACAAAAATTAATGTTAATTTTTTCATTTCATTGATATTTTATGTTTAGTATAGAGTATTACGTTTTTATTTTCCTCTTGGGTTGATTTCATCACAAATATACATATTTTTTCTTTTAAAACGGCACAGAGATATAAAAAACTTTTCAGTTTCTGACGCGAATTTTCACGATAAATTAGGACAAAGCGTTACTGTACTAAGGTTTGAAACTGCTGCAAAAATCCATCAGATTAGCCGACAACGGTCAGAAGTTAAAACGGAGATTAATTTTTCCACGTAAAAACCGACGCAATTTATTTTTGGACTATAAGATTACATTTTTTGTAGCGATATTTATGCCAAAGAATAAAAAAGAAGTACCTTTACCGTCTATTATAAACAAACATTGATTATGAATACTCTTGAACCCAAAAAGAAAAAAGGGAAAAAATTCCTTGCCTATTTTTTTCTAATCCTCATCGCGGCTTGTGCTGTTTTCTTCTATGTGCGCTATTATTATCCATTTGGCAAAGGTGTAAAATCGGGAGAACTAAACTATTTAGTTTACAAAGGTGTCGTTTTTAAGACTTACGAAGGAAAACTGATACAAACAGGTTTTCGCGCCGACAAACCGGGCGGCTTGCAGTCCAATCAGTTTGAGTTTTCGGTTGTTAATAAAGCGATTGCAAAAAAACTGATGATGTCAAGCGGGAAGATTGTAAAATTGCAATACACAGAATATTTTGCACCCATTCCGTGGCGAGGCTACACCAAATTTATTGTAGACAGCATCATCACAATTGAGGACAAGCCGATACGAAACGATAAGGAAAGTGAAGAGGAGGAGCTAATACCCTATATTTTAGAAACTAATTAATGGCAAAACAAAAATTTTATGTTGTGTGGCAAGGCATGGTCCCCGGCGTTTACGATTCGTGGGATGCGTGTAAATCACAGGTATCGGGATTTGAAAACGCTCGTTACAAATCCTTTTCTTCGCGAGAAGAAGCAGAAAAAGCATTTGCCGAAGAGCCTGAAAATTATATAAAACTGCATCAAACGAAAAAAGAAAAGTCAAAGCACAATCACGCAGGAATTATTCAAGACAGCATTGCTGTGGATGCCGCTTGCAGCGGCAATCCGGGAAAAATGGAATATCGTGGCGTCTATGTCAAAGACAATCTCGAAATGTTTCGTTCGCGTGTTTACGAAGAAGGCACGAACAATATCGGCGAGTTTTTGGCTATTGTACATGCACTGGCACTATTGGGTGAGAATGAAAAAAACATTCCCATCTATTCCGATAGTGCGAATGCCATCAAATGGGTAGAAAATAAAAAGTGCAATACCAAACTGAAAAAAACAAGTCCAAACGCAGCTCTGTTTAGAGTGATTGAGCGTGCCGAACAGTGGTTGCAAACAAATAGTTACTCGACACAAGTCATTAAATGGGAAACAGAAAAATGGGGTGAGATTCCCGCGGATTTTGGCAGAAAATAACGCTCAACCTTTTCCTTAACTCGCTACTCTTCATCTTCCTCATCTTCCGATGGATAGTATGGCATCGGATGTTCCAACGTTGGAAATACACGTGTCACATTTTCGGCTATTTTCTCGGCAAATATTTCCATCTCCATGTTAACAGCCAATGCCGTTTGTGCGTAAACTTCCCGAATATCGATATCGTCCTCATCAGTTTCGCAAAAGAGGGACTCAATGGGAATAAACGACATGGAATCGATATTGATATTTTCTCCGACCGAAAACATAAAACCCTCTTTCGCGAGCTGCTTTGTCAATTCGGGCTTTCCCCTATATCCATGAATAATCCATGCCTGCGTTGGCGACATCTCTTTTCGAATACGAATAAGTTGCTCCCACGCTTTCACACAATGAATGATTACGGGTTTGTGCAGTTTTTCGGAAAGTTCAATATGCTTCTTAAATACCGGAATTTGCACATCATACGACGGACCTTTGAGTTTATCAAGTCCGGTTTCGCCAATGGCGATGATGCGTTTATCACCGGCTATTTCGGTCAAATACTTCATCTGTTGCTCACTATCTTCGGAATACCACGGATGAATGCCACACGAAAAACTGTGTCTATGGTACGATTCTTTTGCTACTTCAAATTCGAGGGGATAAACATCTAAAATACACGAATGATAAGGGTCATCATTGTCTTCTAAAAATACTTGGTGTGTGTGTACGTTGTAAAGTTCCATATAGCGATGCAAAACTTTATTTTAAGTTTTTGTCAGGTTTTTAGTGATCTTTATTTTTCTTTTTTAGTTCAGGCACAGGATCATATCCCGAACCTCCCCATGGATTACAGCTCAATATACGCTTTACCGATAAGTAGAATCCTTTGAAAGGACCATGCTTTTGAAGTGCTTCAATCGCATATTGTGAACACGTTGGCGTATAGCGACAACTGGGCGGTAAAAGCGGTGATATAAAAGAGCGGTAGAAGTGAACAGGAAGAAGCAATATCCACGTAAGAATATTTTTTATGAGTTTAAACATCTTTGTTCTCCGGTTTTATTTTCTCTCCTATTTCTGACAATGCTTTTTGCATCGCCTTTTGTATCGATTTAAAATCGCTCAATTCTTCTTTTAGATATATAAATGCAATATCCACAGACGGCATATTGTCGTTCAGCTTAGCAAGAAGAATAGATTTGTTTAGTCGATACGACTCTCGAACAAGCCGCTTTATTCTGTTTCGTTGGACAGCCCTCTTTATCTTTTTTTTGGGCACGCTCACCAAAATGGAAGCAAAAACCGCTGCAGGAGCATCCGTTTCGGAATATACCACTCGCAAAGGATATGCAATAAAAGAACGTCCTTTTTGAAAGAGTGATTCAATGCGTTTTGTACCTCTCAATCGCTCTTCTTTTTTAAAAGTAAATCGCTCTTGCTCCATATCTACAAGCATTCCGCCGAAAGCATTATGAGAACAAAGATAATGGATTTTGCCATTCGTTGTACTGCTTTGCTAAAAAAATATTACAATTTATTTATTTTTTCCACGGCACATTTTTATACAAAGAGAGCTATGTGCAGTTTGTTTTTATGCATTATTTTCTTTCAAGTAAGCCTCCAATGCAGCCGTCATGGAAAGAAATTCACCTTGGGGTGCAATGCAGTCAATGCGCAGACCCTCTTTTTCAATTGCTTCGGCAGTGGCCTTGCCAAAACATCCAATTTTGAGATCTTCTTGCCGGAAGTCGGGAAAGTTTTTTAATAGAGCTGTCACACCAAACGGACTAAAAAATATTAACATGTCGTGGTCTAACTTCTCGTCTTTTGCAAAATCTACGCTAACGGTTCTGTACATCACGCTCTTGGTGTAATTCACTTTTTTCTCGTCAAGAAAATGAGTCAAGTTTGCTCCACTTTCTTCCGGAACAGGAAAAAGAAATTTTTCTTTGGCATGTTTAGTGAAAGCGTTGTTTAGGCCTTCAATTTTACCGGTAGTACTAAAAAATATTTTTCGTTTGCGATAGACAATATATTTCTGTAGATAAAGCGCAACCGATTCTGATACGCAAAAGTACTTCATCGTTTCGGGAACGGTCACACGTAACTCTTTGCAAAGTGAGAAAAAATGATCCACAGCAGTTTTGGCGGTAAAAATGATGGCTGTGAAATCTAAAATTTGAATACGTTGCTGACGAAACTCTTTCGTAGAAACAGGTTCAACTTTAATTAATGGGCGAAAATGAATATCTACATGATACTTTTTCGCTATGTCATAATAAGGTGATTTATGATTGCTAGGTTCGGGTTGTGAAATAAGAATTTTCTTTACTTTTCGCTTGCTCATACTCCGATGTTCGCTAAAATTTTAATAAAAAAAACAGCCCCCTTATATAGCAAGATATAAGGTACTATTTCAACGCCACAAAGGTACACAATAAAATAAAGAAATCCCATTTTATTTTTTACAAAAATACTTAATAAGTTCCAAAATATAATGAGTCGACTGGCAAGAAACAGCATCAATAGAGTTGCAAACAGAACGTTTATATAATTATTTACATAGATCAGAAATAGTGCCGGAATGAACGAAACAATTCCCAACAATTCATTTGTTCGCAGATACGAAACGGTCCACTCTTTCGTCCCGAAAGGGATAATCATTCCTCCTAAACATCTATGCACTAAATATTTAAAGGCAAAAGCAATGAATAAGAACATGACAATTCCTACAAAAAACGACAGCCAATAATTGAACGATAACAGCAATGGATCACGATTCCACAAAAATATAAATATTGCTATTGAAAGTACAATGATTGTTTGTAAAATCAAAAAAACTTCACTCCATGTTTTCATCACAACACTTTGTTTATTATATAACAACCGGTTGGTAGCGATAAATTTGAAAATGTTTGTCCCATTTTTGAAGAGCAATATTTTTTTTCGATGAAAAATGAAAGAAAAAAGGACAAAGCAGACTAAAAGTATCAGAAAGAAGAGTGTTGTCAGCAATGGCGAAAAATAGTGGATATCACCCTCGTAACCAACTACATGAGGAGTATTTAACGACGTTAATGTGTTCGTTGTAAAAATCGGTTCAATGCTGTCGAATGACATAAAATCTCCCGTCGAAAGATTCAATGATAACGTATCAACATGTTGGATCTCTCTGTTTCTTAAAACATAAGAAACAGAGTCTGACGCGGTTGTATCCTGAAATAGTTTTTCAAACACGTTATCTTTATCTATTCGTTTTTCAATAAACTGTTATTTTCTTTTGTTATAAGGACATACCCTGATTTATCTTTCAGAAAATCTTCTTTTAAGGATTTCTACTGCTTCGTGCGGTGTTTGTACTTCGTTCCACATTTCAGCAAATTCAACTGCCATAAATTGTTGTTCTACCATCTGTTTAAAAAAACGAATCAACGGCGTATAATAGTTGTTGATATTCAAAATAATAACCGGACTCATAAATAATCCCAACTGTTGCCATGCTAGAATTTCCGCTAACTCTTCAAGGGTGCCAATTCCTCCGGGAAGAGCTACCGCGGCATCGGCAAGCTCCGCCATTTTAGATTTTCGCTCGTGCATGGTTTTCGTAACAATTACTTCACTTAAATTGGGGTGACACCAACCCGAATCAACCATAAACTGTGGAATTATGCCTTTTACGATGCCTCCGTGCGCAAGCATCGTGTCATTTATTGCTCCCATCAATCCACGACAACCCGCTCCATTTATGCAAGTTATGTTGTTTTTCACAAACAACTCACCCAAAAGTGACGCATTTTCAATATATCGTTTGTCAATATTGGGACTCGAAGCACAATAAACGACGGCATGCATCGGCTGCATTTTAATCTGTTCTTTATTCATAGTGTCTGATGATGTAAAACATCCCGAATCCGCACATTGCAAGATTCGGGATTACAAATTTACATGATTATTCTTTTAAATCCACACCGACAGATAAAAAACTTATCAATGGCTCCTCTGTTTAGGGATTTATCGTCCTTACATTTTTCGCTTCCGATACATCGAGATAGGCTAAAAGAACGAGTAAATGGATTTTTAGATTTCTATCTTTTAATTATACATTATATTATGTTTTGTTCGGTGCTTTGTCGGGTTACAAAGTAACCGCTATCATTTTCTCGCTTTCAATCTTTATAGGAAAAAACAGGATTTTCTATAAAAAAAATCATTTCATAAATTGAAAGCCTTTTTTATCGCGTCCACATAATCAAGTTTTTCCCACGTGAAAAGCTCCACTTCTTGGTGAATTGGTTCTGGCATGTAACGCGACGAAAATGTCTTTTTTACCACTTGTGGTTCACGTCCAAAATGTCCATACGAAGCGGTTTCAAGATAAATGGGATTGCGCAATTTCAGCCGTTGCTCGATGGCTTTGGGTCTCATATCGAAGAGTTGTTCAACTTTCTTTGCGATTTGTCCGTCCGAAAAATTCACTTTGCTTCTACCGAAAGTATTTACATAAATACTGGTGGGCTGCGCCACACCAATGGCATACGAAACTTGAATAAGCACTTCGGAAGCGATACCCGCCGCGACCAAATTTTTGGCAATATGGCGTGCCGCATACCCTGCAGATCGATCGACCTTTGATGGGTCTTTTCCGGAAAACGCGCCTCCACCATGGGATGCTTTTCCTCCGTATGTATCCACAATTATTTTGCGCCCAGTGAGTCCTGTATCACCATGTGGCCCACCGACAACAAATTTTCCTGTTGGATTGACATAATATTTTATTTTGTCTTCAAACAGAGCGTAGACCGCTTTTTTATGTTTATACAATTCGCGAACGCGAGGAATTAAAATGCGGATCACGTCTTCGTGTATTTTGTCTTGCATTTCTTTGTCCGCTTTGAGTGCCGCTTCGTGAGAATTGTCGGCAGGAACTATAAAATCATCATGTTGTGTCGAAATCACAATGGTATCAATGCGTTGCGGGATGCCTTCATCGGAATATTCGATGGTAACTTGAGATTTAGCATCGGGGCGCAAATAAGGCATCAGGTGCAATTCATTTTTTCTGATGTTTGCCAGTTCTCGCAACAAAGCATGGCTAATGTCAATTGAAAGAGGCATGTAGTTTTCTGTTTCGTCGGTAGCATAGCCAAACATAATGCCCTGATCGCCGGCACCTTGTTCCATTGGGTCTTCTCCTTTTTTCTCGACACCACGCTGAATATCTTCCGACTGCTCGTGAATGCTAGAAAGCACACCGCATGAAAGGGCTTCAAATCGATAATCGCTTTTTGTGTAACCGATTTTGGCAATCACTTCGCGTGCCACTTCTGCAACATCAACATAGGTTTTCGATGTTACTTCTCCGGCTAAAACAACCTGTCCGGTGGTTACAAGGGTTTCGCACGCGACTCTCGAATTGGGATCGTATGCCAAGAACTCATCTAATAAAGCATCGGATATTTGATCGGCTACTTTATCGGGATGGCCTTCCGATACCGATTCGGATGTAAATAAATAACTCATATTTTTATTGTTTTAAAAATTAAACATATCTAAAACAATGCGATAGAGAAGAATATAGCTTGCGAAAAAAAAATGAAAAGGTATTTTATTTGTCCGTTTTTAGCATTTTTTTCTGTGGTTGCAAGCAGTACAAATCTGTCCACATTGTTTATGTTTTACAAAGGTAAGAATAAAATGAAAAAATTGTTGTTCCGAAACGTTAAAATATTATAGTTTCTTTTACTCTGTAAATTTATAATCAAGAGATAAACGAATGGATGATTTTATGTTTCGCACTGTTGATTATTATTAGTTATTAATCAGTTCGTTTTCAATCCTAAAAAAACCTTTGTATATTTGTTTTCTATAATCTCGACAATAAAATGGACAAAAGACTATCTTTTCTTCTAGCGATTATCGCGCTACTCATATTGCGTCCTATTGTGGCGCAAGACATGGCATATCCTATCGAAGGAGATGGCATATACTCGTTTCTGCAGCGATGGAACCGGATGGACAGCACTTATGTGAGTGAATTTATTCACATGAATCGTGAACGGATTAATGCGCAAGGTGGATTAGAATTAGGCACTGTCTATCTAATTCCCCCACTCCATCCGGGCGATGTGTACCCGCCTCACGAAAAGGAGAGCGAACCGACCGATAGAAACATTTTTGGTTCTAAATATAGACACTTTTCTCTAACATCAAATCGGCTGAAAGGCACTTGCTTTTATATTATCAGCGGTCACGGTGGCCCCGACCCGGGTGCCATTGCCAAAGTGAATGGCAGAGAACTTCACGAACATGAATATGCTTATGATGTTTCCCTGCGCTTGGCGCGCAATCTGATGATGGAAGGTGCAGCCGTTTATGTCATTATTCAAGATCCAAACGACGGCATTCGGGATGATATGTATCTCAACAATAGCGACAGAGAAACATGCATGGGAAAACCAATTCCAAGAAATCAGTTAGAAAGATTAAAACAACGTGTAAATGAAGTGAATGCTCTGTATAGTAAGAACAAACATCATTTTAGTTATGCAAGATCGATTGAAATACATGTGGATAGTCGCAATAAAGGGAAGCGTGTTGATGTATTTTTCTACCATGCCATGGATGAGCAAAGCCGTTTGTTAGCATCTGCCATTCGGGATATATTCCGTCAAAAATATGACCGTCATCAGCCTGGAAGAGGTTTCCAAGGCACTGTAGCTTATCGTGAGCTGTATACCTTACGCAATCTGCAGCCGCCATCCATATTGGTTGAATTGGGAAATATTCAAAATCCGTTTGATCGTCGCCGCATTATGAACAGCAACAATAGACAAGCTCTTGCCAATTGGATTAAAGATGGCATTTTAAATGATTACGATAGAGCAACAAACAAATAATCAACTGATAAACATCAGTTTTTGTTTTATCGTAGGGTTATTTTGAAAAACTTTCACTCGATCAATATTCCATACTCTTTTAGAGACGCGGACAAATTCATTTTGGGTGTGTAGTGAATAGCTTTAAAGCCTAATTCTTCTGCAGTTTTTATATTTTCAATATTATCATCAATAAACATGCTTCTGTTCGGTTGAATTTGATATCGATTCATTAATATACGGTATATTTCCGGTTGAGGTTTTAATAATTTCTCTTCACCCGAAACCACAATTCCATCCAAATATTGAAAAAAGTCATACAAACTCTTTGCAATGGGAGGTGTTTCCGCTGACCAATTGGTAAGTCCATATAGCCGATAACTCTTTTTCAGAGGCTCGATAAGCCTTACATTGTCATCAATCGTTCCTCCCAGCATTTCATTCCATCGGTCATAAAACATTGCAATCTCTGCACGATATGTCGGAAACTCCTCCTGCAACAGTTTTGTAGCTTCGACAAGAGGACGCCCGGCGTCTTGCTTTTCATTCCATCGTCGTGTGCAAACATGTTGCAGAAAGTAATGCATCTCATTTTTGTCATGAAACACTTTACGATACAGATACTCCGGATTCCAATCAATAAGGACACCACCCAAATCGAGCACAATGGTATTTATATTTTTTGCCATTTTTTCTTCTTTTTCACTTGCCCAAATATACATCTTTTTCAAACAATAAAAAAACATAGATATGCCACATTTTTTATTAACAAGTTTATTTTAATTGCCCAATAGAGGCATCAAATAGTTAAAAATAAGAAAGAGAGTTTGATAGATAGAACACAATTGACTACTTTTGTCGCAAAGCAATCAACAAAGCATATTGATGGAATATAGCAAAAGTGAGATATCACGACATTCATATTTTTATCTGTTTTCACTTCTTACCACAATACTCTTGGTATCGTGTGGCACAAGCAAGAACCTATCCAGCAATGCAAAGCGGACTACAGAAATACAAAAACAGGTGGTGAATTATGGTAAACTATACCTGTACAGACCGTACCGATATGGAACAAGCGGACCTAGCACATTTGATTGTTCCGGATTCACATCATTTGTCTTTAAAAAGTTTGGTTACACATTGCATCGCGGCTCAGCAGAACAAGACAAACAAGTTGCAAGCATTCGTTCAAAAGATAAGTTACAAACGGCTGATTTAGTATTTTTCGAAGGCAGAAGCCGAAATGGCAGAGTTGGGCATGTTGGCATTGTAACAGAAACATTTCCAAACGGGACATTTAATTTTATTCATGCATCAACGTCTCAAGGCGTCATCATCTCTTCATCCACAGAGCCATATTACGCAGTGCGTTATCTACGAGGCGGACAGATTTTGCCACACGATAAGATATCAGCAGAAGACAACGGCAAAAAGAAAGCCGATTATCACAAAAAAGACAAAAGCTACAATGCGTTTATAGCCGCGAAACCTAAAAAAAAGAAAAATGATATAGCTGAAATAGATGCATCACGACACATTGCCACAAATCAGAAAGAAGGTGAACTTCAGATTGTTCAACATATTGCTGCTTGTGATTCAATACCGCGGCCATCTCTCTCAAAAGTCAATGAAGATTCTCTTTGCATGCAACAACAAGAGGTTATTGCATCACAGCATTCCGATAAGGATAAGAATGCAGCCGATAAAAACGAAAGGAATAAAGTTTCAGAAGCGGTCATTAAAGCGATGACTTGGCAAGATTCTGTATCGGTGCCCAAACCGGCAGAAAAAGAGATAAAGCGTAAAACGTCTATTGCTGATGACGCCTACTCAATTAAGCACTATATAATAAAACCCGGTGAAACGCTTTATTCTTTATCACGGCAATTCGAATGTACAATTGACAATCTGATTCAATGGAACCCGAAATTAAAAGAGGCATTAAAAACGGGTGATGTAATTGAGATTCGAAAACCGAAAAATTAGTATCCTTTTTTCTTGTTATAATAAAAAAACCGCTTCATGAATAAAAGCGGTTTTTATTTTATTTGCGAACAGCAAATCACTCCTTCATGGCTTATGAAAGATAGGCTGTAAGCATCCAAACCGATTTTTCTTGTTCGCGGATGTAGTCACTCATGAGTGCGGAAGTTCCTTCATCATTATTTTCAGAAGCTAACGCCATCACTTTTCGTTCTTGTTCAATAAGCACTTTCATATAATCCAAAATCAAGTGTGCAATTTTGTCGGCATCATCAACAAGACCTGTTTCTTTTATTTTAGACGTTTTTAGGTAGTCGCTAAAATTATGAGGTGGAATGCCATTCAACATCAATATACGTTCTGCTATTTCATCTACTTTTTCAGCAGCATCATTATACAAGTTTTCATAAGTTTCGTGTAATTGGAAAAAACTTCTTCCTTTGATATTCCAGTGGAATCCACGAAGATTTGTGTAATAGAGCTGATAATCAGCCAACAACTGTTGTAATTCTTTAATTACTTTTTCTGTTGATTTTTCTTCTAATCGAATATAGTCTAATGTTCTCATAACCATTTAATTATTTTTATTCAATGTTTTTATATCAATACAAAAGTACTCATTTATGCTACGATCTCATTTTTTTTTACTGCAAATGATACATAGATTCTTTTTATGAGAGGATCCATTTATGTCTGAATCAACAGGCTCAGTTCTCACTGTTTTTCGAGGAATTACTCTTTGTTATATTTTTTATCTTTTTATATCCCGGCATCTTCATATCCTGAGTTTTAGGCATTGTTGTCACGCGAGGCGACGCCTTCGAATTAGGAATATATTCATGGCGATACATATTAAAAAACAATATAAAAAGAGACAAAATAAGTGGACCAAAAATAACCCCCCAAAATCCAAACATAGGGATACCTATTAGCACACCAAAAACGGTTATAAGGGGATGAATATCCGCCAATTTTTTTTGCAACATAAAACGTGCAACATTATCTACTCCCCCAATGACTATGAGTCCATAAATAAGCAACATAATTCCACTCGCTAGATTTCCGGACAACAAGAGGCCAACACCTAACGGCAACCAAACAATAGTTGTTCCCACGATAGGAATAATGGTAGAAAAAGCTGTCAATATTCCGTACAACACAGCATTTTCAACCCCTAAGAAAAGATACCCCAAATAGGCAAAAACACCTTGAATAACCGCCAATAAAGGAATACCAATAGCATTGGCTTGAATTATCAAGCGTGTTTCTTCTGCCAATATCTGCTTATTCTCCTCCTTGAAGGGCAAAATTTCTTTAATGGCTGTTTCAAATACTTCGTGATTAAACAGCATATAAAAAAGAAGAAAAAGGACTATGATAATATTGATAATAAAAGAATAGATACTAGCACCTAACATCTGAATTACGTTGGTTCCCATTTTGGGCAAAGCCGATAAGTTGTCTGTTGTAAAAATCTCAAAACCGAGCCTCTCTTCCAACGCGTTTATAAACTCAGTAATCTGCATGCGGATAGCTTCCGGATCCAGCGAAATACCCGACAAGGTATCAATAACCATCAATGTAATTCCTGTAAGAGGTGCCAAGAAAAAAAGCAATGCCTCTAACACCAAAAGAGTAGCACTCAACCCACGACGCCATTTCAATTTTTTCGTCATATAAATCATCTGCCCTTTCAAAATCACATAAAGCGTTGCAGCGCCCAGAAAACCACTCAAATAAGCATGCATGTACTTAAAAATGATAAGTCCTAAAATGATAAGAAGCGCAACCAATACATACCGATACTCCTTTTTTATGTATCGAGAAGATGTTTCCAACATACGTGTCATCTTTTATTATTCGTTTAATTTGTTAATTAGTCAACCATCTATTTTATCATGAATGATAATCGCATTGTTTCTATTGGCATTTCAAAGAGTTGTTATAATAGAAACAGTCAAAGTTTATCAATGAGTTGAATTCACTCTTTAAAATCATCTGTTGCAGCAAATCCACCCTCTATCAAAGCACTCTTTGCCCGTTCATAATCATCTTTCTTTACTTGCATTTCAAGCCCGAGAGGATATACCATCTGATTGACAACCATATTCTTAACATAAACCTCTATACCTTTCATTTCCATGTATGATTGTACCACGGGCAATTCTGCCGGGTAAGAAAAAACTTTAACTGTTACAAAATCATGCTCCATATTCTATACTTAAAAAATAAACGTTTGTAAAATTATGCATTTTTCTTATACAAAACTTCAATTAATCGATATTTTTAAACTAATTTTGAAGTTATTTGACAATAAACAGATTTTATATGAAAAAAATTGCATTAGTAACCGGTGCAACATCGGGAATTGGTGAAGCCATAGCCACTCTATTTGCAAAAAATGGAATAGATGTCATCATCACCGGACGTCGCAACGAGCGATTGACCCACCTTAGAAACAAGATTGAAAAACAAAATGTTCGAGCACTTTCCCTTTGTTTTGATGTTCGAGAACAAAAAGATGTGGAAAAGGCCATCAAAACACTTCCTAACGAATGGAAAGAGATTGACATTTTAGTAAATAACGCGGGGTTGGCCGTGGGCTTGAATCCAATTCAATCGGGACTTTTAGATGATTGGAATCGAATGATTGACACAAACATAAAAGGCTTGCTTCATATCACGCGATGTGTAAGCAATGGTATGATAAAACGGGAAAAAGGTCATATTGTCAATATAGGCTCCATTGCAGGAAAAGAGGTTTATCCCAACGGAAATATTTATTGTGCGACTAAACATGCTGTCGATGCTCTTACAAAAGGAATGCGCATTGACATGCTCCCTCACAATATCCGAGTAACGCAAATTTGTCCGGGCGCGGTTGAAACGGAGTTTTCCATCGTCCGATTTTCCGGCGACAAAGCCAAGGCTGATAGCGTTTATGAAGGATACGAATGCTTGATTGCTCCCGATATTGCGGAATGTGTTTGGTTTGCAGTATCACGCCCACCACACGTTAACATCAACGACATGGTTGTGATGCCATCGGCACAAGCATCGGCATCCATCTTTCATAAAACAAGTAAAAAATCGATCTAACATCTGCAAACAACAATTTAAACGTTAATACATTATGAGTAAAAAGACATTTACATTAGCCCTCCTGGCATTTTCTACTTCGTTGCTCTTTGCACAAGAAAAAGTAATATATCAACAACCTCCAAAAGAGATCTTAGAGTTGGTGGATATTGAGCGAGCACCACAAGTTTCAATGGACAGTAAAAAAGAGCAAATGCTTTTCTTATACCGAAATACTTTTAAAACACTTGCCGAGCTTAATCAACCCGAGATGAGATTAGGTGGATTGCGTATCAATCCAAATGCCAATATTTCGAGTAGAGCGACATACATGAGCAATATTCGATATAAAAAAATAACCGATAACAAACTTACTCAAATTAAAGGCTTGCCACATGATGCGCGCATTGCAAATTTATCATACTCTCCTGATGAAAGCAAACTTGCATTCACAAATACAACTGACAAGGGTTTGGAGTTGTGGATCATTGACTTACATACACTGCAAGCAAAAAAAATAACCGATGCCTCACTAAATGCCAATGTTGGCACACCGTATGTTTGGTTCAGGGATAGCGAGTCGCTTTTAGTTCGTATGATGCCTTCAAACCGAAAGCCTCTAATTGACACAGAAAATGCGCTGCCGGAAGGACCAATTGTTTCCACGAGCGATGGAAAAGTATCACAAAATCGAACCTATCAGGATTTATTGAAAAATCCAATGGACGAAGCCAACTTTGAAAACCTCGTTACCTCCGAGCTTTACAAAGTAAATCTAAACGGGTCAAAAATACGCTGGAAAGAAGCAGGGATGTACACACACACATCATTTTCACCCGATGGGAATTATATTCTGATTACAACGTTAACACGCCCATTTTCTTATCTTGTCCCATATTATTATTTTCCTGAGGAAACATCCATCTTCACTGCTGATGGAAAACCGGTTAGCATGTTTCATAAGAGTCCGCTACAAGAAAATTTACCGGTAGGAATGATGTCCACACAAGAAGGGAAACGCAATATTTCTTGGCGTTCCGATAAACCGGCTACGCTCTATTGGGTGGAAGCTCTCGATAAGGGCGATCCCAAAATAGATGTTCCATATCGAGATGAAGTCTTTGAATTGGCTGCGCCATTTGCTGGAAAGCCACGCTCTTTGGTAAAAACCATCAATCGCTTCTCCGACATTATATGGGGCGATGATAAATATGCCGTTATCACCGATTATTGGTGGAATACACGTAACACAAAAATCTATATATTCAACCCGTCTGATGCAACCAAAGCGCCGCGCATATTTGTTGACAGAAGTTACCAAGATGTGTATAGCATTCCCGGCAATTTTCAAACCGTAAAAAACAATTATGGGAAGTATGTCTTACGAATGGATGGGAATAACGCCTATCTCTTTGGCCCCGGCTACACAAAAGAGGGACAATTCCCCTTTATCGATGCTTTAAATTTAGCAACGCTTAAAACCAACCGTCTCTATCGCTCAACATATACCGATAAAGTAGAAACGCTGGTCGATTTTGTTGATAGCAAAAAAGGCACCGTTATCACACGCATTGAGTCGGCAACAGAATATCCCAACTATTTTGTTCACAATATTAAGAAAAATTCGGCACCAACAGCACTCACTCATTTCGAAAGTCCATTTAAAAGCATTGATAAAGTATATAAAGAGGTTATTAAATATAAACGCGATGATGGCGTAGAGCTATCAGCAACCCTTTATCTACCTGCCGGATATGATATAAAGAAAAAGGAAAAACTTCCGATGATTATGTGGGCATATCCCGTAGAATATAAAGACAAAACAAGTGCCGGCCAAACAACATCAAATCCTAACTCATTCACCTATCCACACTATGGAAGTCCAATTTATTGGGTAACAAGAGGCTATGCCGTTCTAGATGATGCGGCATTTCCTATTATAGGAGAAGGGGAAACACAGCCCAACGACACATTTGTGGAACAATTGGTAGCCAATGCCAAAGCAGCAATTGATGCGGTGGACAATCTAGGATATATAGACCGCAACAGAGTTGCAGTGGGAGGACACTCATACGGCGCATTTATGACGGCGAACCTACTGTCACACTCCAATCTGTTTGCTGCCGGAATCGCTCGAAGTGGAGCCTACAATCGCACACTTACTCCCTTTGGTTTCCAAAGTGAAGAACGCAGTTATTGGAAAGCACCCGAAGTGTATAATGCCATGTCACCCTTTATGAATGCAGATAAAATGAAAACTCCGATGCTGCTCATTCATGGCGAAGCAGACAACAATTCCGGAACTCACACGATGCAGAGCGAACGCTATTTTCAAGCGTTGAAAAGTTTTGGGGCACCGGTTCGCTTGGTGATTTTGCCCAAAGAGAGTCATGGATATGCTGCCAAGAAGAATGTACTACATCTATTATGGGAACAAGACCGCTGGTTAGAAATATATGTAAAAAATAAAAACAAATGTAATAATTAGCGAGTAGAAACCAATCGTACAATATTCTTCCCCAATTTGCAGAGAAAAGGCTTCGGCAAATTGGGGAAGTTTTATATTAATATGGGCTTGATTACCGTATTTTTTTAGCTCGGGAAAGAGATAAATCCAAAGAAATAAAAAAACTGTTTTTTCATTTACCTATATAAAATCAAATAGACGCCCGAAACGGATTATTCCGAAAAGTATTCTATTGAAAAACAGGAAGTAAAGAGTGTAATCTCAAAAATGGGTTACGATTTGGAAATGAGCGGATGTGTGTCATCTGCATCGAATTTCATTGTGTGGATGAACGCTTGTCTTGTAGGGCAAAGATAAGAATTTTAGTCTGAAAACCGAGGAAAATGAATGTATTTTATGAGGGAAAGAAATTTAATCATTTTTTAGTTGAAAAATGTAGTTTTTTTCACTATTGTCCGATAAAAAATAATCCAAAGTGCAGGGACAAATATAAATTTTCATCCCTTACACTTTTTAGTAGTTTTGTGTTCACTACAACTCAATACTACAATGAGCAAAAATACATATTTTTTCGGACAATCTGTTTTCGAACAGCTAATTTCTTTGATTGATAACTCTATTGTTACCCGAAACGGCATTAAACACAATGCCGACCGCTACATGAAAAAGTTCACAACTAAAGACCATTTGATAAGTATGCTCTTTGGCGTATTTGCAATGGTCACATCTTTGCGTGAAGTATACGGAGCAATGCTTGGATTATCGGGAAAAACAAAACATTTTCAATTGGACAGTTTGCCGTACCGCAGCACCATTTCGGATGCAAATAAACGCAAGTTTAATTTTCTAACCAAATTTGTTTGAAACGCGTCCCGATTTTATAGCTGCCATCTATAAATTGCGTTGGCAGATAGAATTACTGTTTAAACAGTTAAAACAGA
>JAEZZZ010000103.1 GCA_023418255.1 Bacteroidota bacterium | reverse complement strand
CGATTTATTTGCGTGTCTGGCATAAAACCGAACAGAAGATTAAATGATAAACTTGTTAAAGAACTCGTGGAGTTTGCAGCCATTGCTGCATGACTCATATAGTAAATTTTTAACGGACTATTGTTATAGGATACTGAGCATTTTCAACAAGGCAAGAATATAATTTTCAATGAAAAAATGATACACTACAAACAAATCGACATTTTTCTTGTTCTATAATTAAACTATCGCGTGCCTACGGCATCAAAAAATACATCGCATAACACATAAAAAACAAATCGATATGAAAAGAAAACTATCAACATCACTATTCGCGGCAATTATGCTGCTTGGCATGGGCATCTTGGCAACCGGCTGTGGCCCTGACAATACATTAACCCGCCTTGAAGTGGAACAAATGATCGAAGCCAACAATCAAAAGTTAGAGTTTACAAACTGGAAAATCATAAATATCAATGTCGCTAAAGACACTTGGACCTGGAATGATCAAGCAGCGCAATACGAAGCGGTAGCGAATATTCCCGAAATGACCAAGTTTATTTATGAAAATGGCGCAGCCCTCGCTTACGTATTCATTGGAGAACAAGGGAAAAATGAACTTCAAAAGCCCTTGCCTTATGTAAATACGTACAGTGTGACCGACGACGCCGGCAATCCCGTAACATTTACCGAAACGATCAGTTGCGATTTTCAGTTGGGAAATCCATCAACCGTTGCCTTTTATATTAAAGCGTCCGATCTGGCGCGAGATTTTGATGCTCCACAAAACTACAACTTCCGTGTTGTATTGGTGTGGTAAATTTTGGCATTGACAAACAGCCACAACCAAAGGCTTGATAAGTTTTTATCGCTGTCTGTGTGGGTTCAAAAGAAAAATCATGTACCTTTGCGAAAAATAAGAATATGACACATTCGATGACAGGATACGGAACCGCTACGGCAGAGTTCTCCGACAAGAAAATAAAAATCGAAATCAAATCGCTCAACAGCAAACAATTTGACTTGTTTACACGCATACCGCATATCTACAAAGAAAAAGAGATAGTGCTGCGAAGTGAGCTTTCACAAATATTGCAAAGAGGAAAAATAGACCTCACAATCAGCATCGACTACTTAACAAAAGATGTAACATCAAAGCTTGACTACAACGTAATTGAGCAATATCACCGTGAGTTGAGCGCACTGACTAAGAAGATGAATATCGAACCGCCACAAGATTGGCTGCCCGTGCTGCTGCGACTACCCGACGTTGCAAAGCCCGACACCGAAGAGTTGAACGAAACCGAATGGAATGAAATTCATAAAGCTTTTTGCACAGCGGTAAACGAGCTGATTGCTTTTCGAGCACAAGAAGGCAAAATGATTCAACAACAGCTGCAAGAAAAGACAGATAACATTCAACATCTTTTGACCGACATTGCAGTTTACGAAAACGAACGAATCGAAAAAATAAAAAGCAAAATCAGCGACAACCTCGCCTCTCTCGATAATGTCGAATACGACAAGAATCGGTTTGAGCAAGAGATGATTTATTACATCGAAAAGTTGGATATAAATGAGGAAAAAACAAGGCTGCTCAACCATTTGAACTACTTTAGAGAGATATTGAAAAACGAAAAAAACCAAGGCAAAAAACTGGGATTCGTTCTTCAAGAGATTGGACGCGAAATAAACACACTGGGCTCGAAATCAAACCACTCTGCCATGCAACAAATCGTGGTACGGATGAAAGACGAATTGGAACAGATGAAAGAACAGTCGCTCAACGTATTGTAGAAACCACCTCACACTGATTCAATGGATATGCGGACGCATCAAAAAAAATAGTTGTCCACAAAAAAAATGAATATGTCAAAAATCATCATATTTTCGGCACCTTCGGGTGCAGGCAAATCCACCATCGTTCGCCATCTGTTGGCACAAGGCTTGCCAATGCAATTTTCGGTCTCGGCAACAAGTCGTCCCCCACGTGGAGAAGAAGAAAACGGCAAAGATTACTATTTTCTTTCACCGGAGGAATTTAAAAAACGCATTGCCAATGGCGAGTTTTTAGAGTACGAAGAGGTGTACACCGACACATTTTACGGGACACTCAAAAGCGAAGTCGATCGAATTCTTGCCGAAGGCAAAAACGTCATTTGCGATGTCGACTGCATTGGCGGACTGAATATCCGAAAGATATATGGCGAGCGAGCGCTAAGCATTTTTGTGATGCCACCATCGGTTGAAGAACTGCGCCGACGCCTGGAAAAACGAGGCACCGATGCCCCCGAAGTGATTGAAGCACGTCTTGCCAAGGCAGAATTTGAAATGAGTTTCGCGCCGCGATTTGATGTAATTATTCACAACGACAATTTCTACAAAGCAAAAGAGCATACGATGGCTGTCGTGAAGGAGTTTATTGAAAAAAAAATAAAATAGGCACGCTATAATAAAAATCTGCTTTTCAACAGATATTTTCGACTAAATCGAGCATCGCATTTTGTTATCTAAAAATTTAATCGTAATTTTACGCCATTAAAAGTTATTACTAAATTTATTCAATTACTAAAATATAAAATTAATCATTTATGAATTTTCCTGAAAATCTAAAATACTCTAAGGACCACGAATGGGTAAGAGTAGAAGGCGATGAAGCCTATGTTGGTATTACAGACTTTGCGCAAAGCGAATTGGGTGAAATTGTGTATGTCGATGTGGACACAGAAGGCGAGCAACTTTCGCAAGATAGCGTATTTGGCAGCATCGAAGCAGTAAAAACCGTGTCAGATTTGATGATGCCCGTAGGTGGCGAGGTGTTGGAAATAAACACCGAACTTGAAGATGCACCGGAACTTGTAAACCAATCACCCTATGAAAAAGGATGGATTATCAAAATCGCCATTGACAACAAAGAAGAGCTTGACAGCCTGATGTCAGCCGCAGAATACAAAAAAAGTATCGGCAAATAAAAAACGAATGAAAGAGTTGCCCACCCATGGGCGACTCTTCTCTTTTTGAACGCGCTACTCGCTGGGCGAATGTTTCACAAACCTTATGAGGTGGTGCTTATCCTTTTATGATAAATTATATTCTTCACTTTTCATGACAGGCGTAGGAAAACAAGTTTTTTATTGTGTCGGTCTCGACATAACAGAAAAATAATGTATTTTTGTATCAGTTAAATCATTTTTCCCTTTAATAAATAAGAATGAAACCCGTAGTAAGTATAATCATGGGCAGCACATCCGATTTGCCTGTGATGGAAAAAGCCGCTAAGCTGCTGGACGACATGCAGGTGCCATTTGAGATGAACGCACTTTCAGCACACCGCACTCCAGAAGCAGTAGAAGATTTTGCTAAAAACGCTCAAAAGCGTGGTATTAAAGTAATTATTGCCGCGGCCGGTATGGCGGCACACTTGCCGGGCGTTATTGCCGCCATGACCACCGTTCCCGTTATTGGAGTACCCATAAAATCATCGTTGGAAGGGATGGACGCGCTATTGTCCATTGTACAGATGCCTCCCGGAATTCCTGTGGCTACTGTTGGCATCAATGGCGCCATGAATGCCGCCATCCTTGCCATTCAAATGATGGCAACAGGCAACGAAACGTTGCAAACACAATTGGCACGATACAAAGAAAACCTTAAACAAAAAATAACGAAAGCCAACGAGGAACTTGCCAATATAAAGTTCAACCATAAAACAAACTGAACCCTATTTACATTTACAACAAAACAATGAATCAGGAAGAACTAAAATCGATTCTTGAAAAGGAAGCAGATGCCATTTTACATATTCCTTTAACCAATCCCTACGAAAAAGCGATTGCATTGATTGTTGAACAGGTGCATCATCGTAAAGGCAAACTGGTGGTAAGCGGCATGGGAAAAGCGGGACAAATTGGACTGAATATGGCAACCACTTTTTGTTCCACCGGAACGCCTGCCATATTCTTACACCCCAGCGAAGCGCAACATGGCGATTTGGGAATTTTACAAGAGAATGACATTTTACTACTTATCTCAAACTCCGGCAGAACTAGAGAAATTATCGAACTGGTCGATTTGGTGAAAGAACTCTATGCCAACATCCCCTTTATTGTAATTACAGGAAACAGGGAGAGTATCATGGCAAAACATGCTGACGCGACGCTTTTCACCGGCAATCCCAGTGAAGTTTGCCCATTAGACCTCACCCCCACCACGTCAACCACCGTAATGACCGTTATTGGCGACATACTGGTCGTGGGAACCATGAAAAAAATCAAATTCTCCCCCATCGAATATGCCAAAAGGCATCATGGAGGATACCTTGGTGATAAGTCAAGAAACAGTTGCGAAAAATAAATATTGTAATTAGCAAAAGACAAGTAACCGCAAAAAAGCTTTCAGACATACCGCCCCTCTGACGCGTAATAAACATCAAAAGCAAACAAGCGCAAACCCCTTACTCGTTCACTATTATTTACCTATTCTCCAACGTGATAAAATATTGCGTCGTTTACGAAAAATTCCGTTTTGATGCGTACGAACATCTTCTACAACATAAAACACATTCGGATCAAACTCTTTCAGAATTTTCTCAATCGTCCTCATCTGTTTACGTTCGAGAACCGTTTCTATAATTTCAACCTCATGCGTAGAACCTTCACCATGCGTCATCGTAGCACCAAAATTCATTCTATTAAGAGTCTTCACCAACTCCCTCCCATTATTTTGCGCATACATTCGGCACAAAACAATGCCATAAGCAATACGGTTTTCCAGCAAAATACCAACATAATTTCCCGCAGCATAACCACCTGCATACGACACATAAGCAATCATATCATTGGCACGCGACAAAATCTGTGATATTACGACAATCCAGATAAATACCTCAAAAAAACCAATCAAAGGAGCTTTATATTTTTCGCCTTTTGAAACAAAAATGATACGCAACGTTCCTAACGTCACGTCACATATACGTCCAAAAAAAATCAGAACAGGCAACAAATAAGGATACTGGTCTAAAAAATCAAACATAATCTTTTCTTATTATAATATTCTATACAAAAAAAATGGGAAACCTCACATTTTGAATGATTTCATAAGAGATGTTCCACTAAATAATAATGCCACAAAGGTACAACGTTTTTTTATTCTACACGATGCCGGTAAGCAATAATCTTGCGACTCATATGCATGAATAACTGTCCGCAACATTCTCTTTTATGAAAGAGTTGGTCTCGGTTTCTTGCAAAAAAGAGACAGATAAAACTTTCTGAACCAAACAACTACAAAAGCAATGCTAAGCCGAACAGCCAATATCCAACCAAAAGAAACCCCAAGTGCCACAAAAATAAAATTGTCCTCAATAATTGAGTGCGACATTGCCAAATGATAATTCAACAATTGGATGTCCTCGCGCGACACTTTTCCTTCGCTCAATTGGTCAATCATCATCGCGCCCCCATATGCCAGTCCCACAATATATCCGATTAACCACAGAAAAGCAGTATCTTCGGGCAAACCAAAGAATCTTAAAAGTGGATGAATACTTTGTGATATCCTGTTTATTAATTTATATTTCTCTAAAATGAGATATAAAAAATTGAGCGAAACGATGATAACAAATATCAATATCCCCATTTTTAGCGAACCAATCAACCATGCTGTCAGCAGTCCGGAAATTGACACAATGCTATTTGCTTCGGTTTGAGTAAAAAGAGGCATCCCCATGTCTTGAGGAAGAATCTTATTCAACAGCACAGCCACAGCAATGCTCATAAAAATGCGCAATATCACCATAGCCCAAAAAGGAGTCCCGGTTTTTGCTTGAATAGCACTTTCCACCGGCAGATTATGGGCAATTTGACACATCAAAGCCAAAATGGTTAACTCGCGCAAGGTGATAGGCAAAGAAATAATGATAGCTGCCGGCGCATAAAGCGGTAAAAAAATACTGGTAATAAATACAATGGCACTGCTCCCGGGCAAACCAAGATGCATAAATATCGGATTTAAATATTCAGCAAAATATGCCAGCAAGCCCGAATAATCCAGCAAACGCACAAACAACGAAATAGGAATAATTATTTTGAGCAGCCACAGGGTTGTGCGAAGAGATTTGCGAAGTGCCGAAATAAATATCCTATTTTTCTGTGGCATTGTCTTATTTCTTAAACATAGATCCCATGGCACGCTTATCCTCCTTTTCTCTTAGCGATTGTCGCTTGTCGTACTGTTTTTTTCCTTTTGCAACCGCAATAACAAGTTTTGCCAGTCCTCGTTCATTTATAAACATACGCGTAGGCACAATTGTAAAACCTGTCTCCTTGGTTAAACGTACAAGTTTGCGCAATTCATTTCGATTCAACAACAACTTACGATCACGACGAGCATCATGATTATTATAAGTACCATAAAAATACTCGGCTATATGCATATTGCGTACCCAAAGCTCATTCTTTTCAAAAAAACAATACGTTTCCACCAAACTCACTTTCCCCGAACGTACCGACTTAATCTCCGTTCCCGTGAGCACAATTCCGGCCGTAAATGTTTCAAGCAGTTCATAATCAAAAGTAGCCCTTCTATTTTTTATATGTACGTTGGATGATGTTTTCATCTGTTTAGCGCATTAACGAATTCAAAATAAAATAAATAATGCCCGGCGAGAACAAAAGGATTGTCGACGCGGCAAACGAAAAAGAGACCCTTTGGTTTTCGTCAATCTTTAAAAAAAATTTGGCACCAACATACACAAGATATATTGTGTAAAAAACAAATAACCAAATAATAAAGAAAAACGAAAAAAAAGGAATTACGAAACAAACCACATATAAAGCAACAGATGCATAACCGGCAAACATTTTATAGAGATATAAATCGCTTGGCAATCCATAGCGAGGAGCCAACTCATTCAAAAAATAAGAAGACACAAGAAAACCCCCATAAAGTGACACCACGCTGACGATCGTCATTTTAAGAGCTACATCTACCCCACCCGGTTGCGTAAAGTACATTCCTCCCACAAACACACACACGGCAATCCCTCCCATAATCGGATGCAGAAAGTTACGAAGAAACATATCGGCTTCATACGCCTCGGCATCCATATCTCTCCAAGCCTGCTCCGGGTCGAGCAAAAGTTGCATCACAAGAAAAAAAACCTCTTTTATCATTGTTTATCTATTTCAACGATACAAAGGTAATGAATTTCTATTGATATTTTGCGAAAATATTGCCGAGCCTTCAAAGTCAACACATAAAATACAATCCCCTTCCCCCTTCCCCCTTCCCCCACACCATCACAAGCGTAACACCACAAAAACAACTCGTAATCCCGACTCATCCACACAATCCCCCACCAACCCACTTCGTTTAATGCATTTTTTGGAAAATCCCGAAAAAAAAACGAGCTCCGCAACCGACAAAAACTGAAACAGCAGAGCTTGTTGAAGCAAAACGGCTTACCATATTTTACACGTCGATGAAAAGATGGCTACACCTCGTCCTCATTGCAATATAAACAATTCGGAGCATTACCCTATTTTTATCGAACAACAATGATTCTTTCTGACAAATGTTTTGTAGATTTGTAAAATAAAATTGAAACTATGTCATTAAAAATAAAAAAAACGCTCATAGATAACTCAGAAAAATTCAAGCTAAGCACCTACCTCAACACACTGTTGCAAGACACCGATTGTACAGAAATATGCATAGCTACAGGATATTGGGACTTGCCTGGCACAAAGATAGTATATGAAAAACTGAATTGTTTTTTAGAACGAGGAGGAAAAGTAAAGTTGATTATCGGACAAGAGCCGATATTACGAAGCTATCAACAGAAAAAAGATTGCGAAGACAGCAATAAATTCCCCGACTTTTACATTAAGAGAGATATTGACCAACTGTGTGACGAATATATTCCTGTAGCAAAAATGCTGCTTAAATTTTGCATTGACGACGAAAACGCCCCTATGCAGATTCGTGTGTACGGACAAGACCAAAAACCCGCAAAATTTTTACATTCCAAATGCTACATTTTTAAAGGAACCGATTCAAAGGGAATAATTGGAAGTTCTAATTTCACAAAAAGCGGATTAGAGGATAATGTTGAGCTGAATTACTTAGAAACCGACTCCTTTTATGTTGCTGCAATCCCTTCTTCCACATCGTCAACAAAAGGACATATTCTATGGTTTGACGAAAAGTGGGAGCAAAGTGTTCCCTGGAACGGGAAATTTATAACCAATATTTTGAAGAAATCTCCTGTTGGGAGTGCTGCTCAAAAAAAACAAACAGAACTTACCCCCTACGAGGTTTATATAAAGCTGCTGCAACATGAATTTGGCGAAATTATCGACAAAGACAATATAACAGAACTGGAAAGTTATTTGCCCAAAAGCATCATGCCTTTGGAATATCAGTTTTCTGCTGTCAATCAATGTTTTGCCACCATGAAGAAGCATGGTGGATTTTTCCTTTCCGATGTGGTTGGCTTGGGAAAAACCGTTGTTGCCGTCATGCTCATAAAACGTTTTCTAAATGCTATTGATACAGAAAACAGAGCGCGAAAGGTGCTTATCATTACGCCACCGGCAATAAAATATAACTGGACAGACACCATAGAGTTGTTTGATAAGGATAGCACCGATCCCATTATGCCGAATGTGACGATGCTTACCACGGGAAGTATTGGGAAGCTGTTGGAAGATGAAATATCAGAAGAGTTGAGCTCTGAAGAAGAAATTGATTCAGGAGAATTTAATCAACCCCTAGACAACAATGATTATGGTCTAGTTTTAATTGATGAAAGCCATAAGTTTAGAAACAACAATACGGAGATGTATCGTTCATTAGACAAGTTGATTAACGATATTTACCAAACATCAGGGGCTTATCCTTATGTAGGATTGCTATCTGCAACACCACAAAACAACAAACCAAATGACTTGAAAAATCAGATATATCTGTTTCAACGTAATCCAAAAGATTCTACTTTAGACAAAGTAGATGGAAGAAACTTAGAGGCCTTTTTTTCAAGGATGAACAAAGAGTATCAGAACATTATTAAAACACCAAAAATCGATGGTTGGACATATGAAATAAGTCCCGATTTTTACAAACTGAAAGAACAGAATGATAAGGAACTAATTAACATTTCCTCTGAATTGAGAGAAAAGGTGCTTTCGGATGTGCTAATTCGCAGAACACGAACCGATGTAAAAAAACATTATGCTGAGGATTTGAGAAAACAAGGAATTACGTTTCCTGAAATATCCGGACCGCATGAGCTCAAATATGAAATGGACGAGCAATTGTGTCGTCTTTTTGATGAAACGATGAATCTGATAGCTCCCGAACCCAATTTCAATTTCAACGACTCGCAATATCTTTGCTACTACCGCTATAGAGCCACAGAACATTTAATAGCACCGGAATATCGAAAAAAATATCAAACACGAAGTCATGACGTAAACGCGGTTGGACAACAGTTAGCTAAAATTATGCAAATGTTGTTGGTCAAACGATTGGAAAGTAGTTTTCGTGCCTTCAAAAAATCTTTGGATAATCTAAGGCGATATACGCAGAATATGATCACCATGTTGGAAAAAGACTGTGTATTCATTTGTCCCGAACTAAATATCAACGAAGAACTAAATACTAAAAAAAATGGCTTAACCTTGGATGAATGTTTTGATAATATACGTCTGAAAATAAAAAAATTAGACAAAGAGGGACGAAACGAGAAAAAACAAAATGCAGAATATCGTACTGCTGATTTTACTAAGAATTATATGATGCTCTTGAAAAAAGACTATGAACTCATCAACTCGTTGTGTGAAAAATGGCAATACAACGACTATGACCCAAAGTTAGATACGTTTAAAGAGTCTATCAATACGGAACTTTTCGACAAAGAAAAAAATAGCTCCGGAAAGTTGGTTATTTTCACCGAGGCGTTGGATACGCTGGATGCATTGGCACGTGCAGTGAGGAATAAGAAACATCGTCCGTTAGTTATTAGTGCCGAAAACAGAAAAGAGAAAGAGCACATTATCCGTGAAAACTTTGATGCCAATTATTCCGGCAAACAAAAAGATGACTATGATGTAATTATTACCACTGAAGTATTGGCAGAAGGAATTAATCTACATAGAGCCAACATTATACTAAATTACGACACACCGTGGAACTCTACAAGACTGATGCAACGTATTGGACGAGTAAATCGCATAGGATCCACAGCTGAAAAAGTACATATCTTTAACTTTATGCCATCCGCCAAAGGCGACCGACTGATTAATTTAGTGCAAAAAGCACACACGAAGTTACAAAGTTTTCATATCCTGTTTGGTGAAGACAGCAAAATTTTCAGCAATGCCGAACAAGTGAGCAGCTACGATGATTTGAAAACTTTTGTAGAAGGCGAAGAGTCTCCTTTGCAAAAATATATTGGCGAATTGAAAGAGTATCGAGATAAAAACCCTGTGAATTACACAAAGATTAAGCAAAATAGAAACATACTAACGACCGCTGTAACTGGTGACGGGAGCGCATATTATGTTATAAAAAACAATAAAACCAAAGGCTTGTACATAAAGTATGATAATGAAACAGCACAAACTATTCCTACATTGGACTTTTTGGAAAGTTTTCGTTCCTACACATACGATGCACAAGCCATCCCTCCGCCAAAACATACAAAAGAGATGGAGCAGAAAGCGATTCTTTGTTTCAACAGACATTTTGTAAGAATTTCACGAATAAAAGAACATCCTACCATTAGGCAAGCAAAGAGAATTGCACACTCATTGATGAAAAACAATTTAAATGAAAAAACAGAAGAGATGCTCAGCACCGCTTACAAGATGCTTGAAAAAGGAAATCGAAGTGTAGCACAAAGTTTTATATCCATTGAAAACCATTTGAATCAAAATAATTTATTCGAACTGAATGATAATGATATTTCAGATTATATTGCCGGCACACTACATTATATTGATAAAGAGATAGAAAAGAGCGATGGCAAAGCCCACATTATCATTAGTTTAATAACAAAATCTCGATAAAATGAAACAACAAGAACAATTCAGAACATATTTCAATAGTGCCTATCAAGGAGAAAAAAATTTTGTAGAGAATATAGTAAGACCAGTTTTTGGAGCAAATAATTTTACTAGCCATCATGAGTTAGATATCCTCATGGATAATGTAGAATTACAACCATTAGCAGCACGCTGCGGAATATTAAAAATTACAGCAATTGGTGAAATTCAATTGCCTTTATATTCTATACAACTGTTTGATATTGCCGTTAGGGACAATATGCAATTAGGACGTTCTCGTGTCAACATTCAGGCCGTTGTGCGTCGGATTGTCAATGAGAGCTACAACGGCGCCTTTATGATTTTTCACTATAAAGATGACCCCTCGGAATGGCGTTTTAGTTTTTTCGACCGTGGTGCCGATCACAAAGAGCTCACCTCTGCCAAGCGCTATACCTATCTCTTAGGAGAAGCGCAGCAATGCCGAACCATTGCCGAACGTTTTGCGAAGTTGACAGCACTTAAAAAGATAAAGCGTGAAGATGTCATAGAAGCTTTCTCTGTAGAAGCATTGAATAAAGAATTTTATAGCGAACTTTTTAATTGGTATCAATGGGTTTTATCCGAAGAAATAATGGTTACCTTCCCAAATAATACAACTCTGATGGATGATGACTGCGTACGATTGGAGGAGCAGATTATACGTTTGATTACCAGATTGTTATTTGTTTGGTTTATCAAACAAAAGCAGTTAGTACCCAACACTCTTTTCGATGAAAACGAATTGGGGAAAATATTGAAAAAATTTCAACCTCATAGTACTGAGGATGGAAATTATTACAATGCCATCTTACAGAATCTATTTTTCGCCACACTGAACAAGGCTGTTAACGAACGACAATTTGCAACACTTCAAGGTAGTCGTGATATAAAAACACTTTACCGATATGCTGAGATGTTTACTTTGTCAGAAAGTGAAGTCTTAAAATTATTTCATCCCATACCATTTCTAAATGGAGGTCTATTTGAATGCTTAGATAAGGAAATTTCTACCGATGGCATAAAATATCATATTGATGGATTTAGCAGAAATAGTGAAAAAGCACCTAACGGACATTTTAAACATCGAGCCTTTATTCCCAATTGCGCTTTTTTTGATGCGGAAAAAGGAATCATTCCCCTGCTGAAAAAATACAACTTTACTGTTGAAGAGAGTTCTCCTAACGAGCAACAGGTAGCGTTGGACCCTGAATTATTAGGCAATGTGTTTGAAAACTTGTTAGGAGTATTCAACCCCGAGACCAAAGAGTCGGCACGAAAACAATCCGGCTCCTTCTATACCCCCAAAGAGATTGTTGCCTACATGGTGGATGAGAGCCTGATTGCTTATTTGATGCATCAGTTTGATAAGCATTCCGTAATTAACGAAAAGGTTCTACGTGAACTGTTCGCAAAAGACACACTTGTTGACCCTTTAAACTCAAATCATCCCTTATGTGAACTCATTGCCGATAGGTTGCGCGCTATCAAAATTTTGGATCCTGCATGTGGGTCGGGAGCTTTTCCAATGGGAATTCTTAACCGAATGGTTGAAATTTTGGAAAAATTAGATGCTCGAGATGAGAAAACAATTTATCAGCAAAAGTTGCATTTGATTGAAGAATGTATTTATGGTGTCGATATCCAAACCATTGCATCTCAGATTAGTAAGTTGCGTTTTTTTATTTCGCTTATTGTAGAACAAGATACTTTTGATTTATCCAATCCAAGTGGAAACTACGGTATTGACACACTGCCCAATTTAGAAACAAAATTTGTTACAGCAAACACTTTAATCAGTCCTAAAAAGAATGATCAAAATCAAAGAAATCTCTTTGAAAATCCCGAAATACAACGTATAAAAGAGGAATTGGTAACTATACGGGATGAGCACTTTTATGCAAAAAATGCCAGTACTAAAAAACAGCTGCGAAATAAAGATGCTAAATTGCGAGATAGGCTGGTTAATCTATTAGAGGAGAACGGTGACTTTGCACCGGAAGATGCAATTCAGTATTCTCAATGGAATCCATATGACCAGAGTGCTTGTGCTCCATTTTTTGATCCCGAATGGATGTTTGGCATTACGAATGGTTTCGATATTGTAATCGGCAATCCACCGTATTTTTCTCTTTCTACAGATAGTAGTGTTAAAGATAATAATGATAAACCAATTAAACACAATAAGATTTATGAAAAATGTTTGTTTCATACATTTGAACGAACAGGAGATATCTATTGTTTGTTTTATGAAAGAGGCTGGCAATTACTAAAAAAACATGGCTTACTCTGCTTCATTACTTCTAACAAATGGATGCGGGCAGGATATGGAAAAAGTACGCGCAAGTTTTTTGCAAATAAGACCAATCCTAAAATTCTTATAGACTTTGGAGGGACAAAAGTATTTGAGTCGGCAACAGTTGATACAAATATACTGTTATTTGCCAAAGAAAATAATACGTTTTCTACACATGCCTGTATCGTAAAAAATGAGAAGTTAAAAAAATTGAGCGATTATGTTAGACAGAACAGCCACTTTTCGGAATTTAGTTCATCAGAAAGTTGGGTGATTTTGTCTCCTATAGAGAGACAAATTAAAGAGAAAATAGAAAAAATAGGGACGCCTTTAAAAGATTGGGATATACAAATTAATTATGGCATTAAAACCGGATTTAATGAAGCATTTATTATCTCCGGTGAGAAAAAAGCAGAAATTTTAGCCAATTGCAAAACGGAAGAGGAGAGACAAAAAACAGCCGAAATTATAAGACCGTTATTAAGAGGACGCGATATTAAGCGATATTCATATGAGTTTGCGGATAAATATTTAATAGCAACCTTTCCCAGTCGTAATTATGATATTGATAAATTTCCTGCTGTAAAAACATTCTTAGAAGGGTTCAAACCTAAACTAAAACAAACAGGTGAAAAGCTCACAAATACAGAAATTGAGCAAGTTCTGCAACATGCCCAAAAACATGGAATCAAAATCAATGAATCTTCTCTTCAAAAGTCACGAAAGAAAACAACGAATAAATGGTTTGAAACACAAGATAGTATAAGCTATTGGGAGGATTTTTCTAAACAAAAAATCTGTTGGAATAGAATCGCAAGTATTAAACAATTCTCGTTAGTGAACGAAGATCTTTTAATTCAAGATAGCATGCATTTTTTTACAGGTAATCATTTATTGTATTTATGTGCAGTTTTAAACTCAAAACTCTTTAGATGGTTGTTATCAGTTATTGTTGGTGAGGCAGCTGGAGGTAATGCCGGAAACTCAAATAACGTTAGTGAATTAAATATCGCAGTACCATCCAAAGCTGTGGAAACTCAAATTGGTGAATTAATGCTAAAAGAAAAATACAAAGAGATAGACTCATTTGTATACCATTTATATAACCTATCCGACGAAGAGGTTAAACTCATTGATGTTCAATAAACTCTATTTCCTCGCTGGTCAGGTTATATATTGTATATATCAACCTATCAATCTCTTTATATTTTTTCAACTGGGATAAGTTGTAGAATAGTGTATCCAATTCAGTTTCTTCTCCTGATAGACTATTTATATCAATATCTTTTATTAAAGGAATAGGTAAATCAATAATATATTGAGACAGCCACCTTAGCCCTTTATTTCCCAAGCTTGTACTATAAAATCGTCTAAATATAAATTCAACACATTTTGAATTTAGAAAGGAAATGAGATAATTCAAATTTTCTCCAGTTATTAAATAACCAGTATTTGAAATCATGAATTTAGCTTCTCTATCATAATAGAAAGAGCTTCCTTGAGTTAATTCTTGGAATACTATTTTTTGTTTAGAAAAATCCTCGATATAAGCACAGTTTCTTAAGTTGTATGGCGTGTCGCCTTGGTCTTGTCGTTTTTCTAATTGTGGATAATATTTATCCAAATGTTGTTTTATAGCCGGATAATTGTCTATATTAATGGGTTTTATGCCTTTTTCTTTAACTCCATTATGTGTGTTAATAAGCCATAAATCAGCAAAGTCGTACCCGTACCTTTTTATGTCTCTGCCACGTAAAATCGGTCTTATAATTTCGGCACTTTTTGGGTCTTGTTCAATCAGTTCTTTGCGCTTCGCTCCATCTATGATAAATGCCTCATTAAAGCCGGTAAGTATTCCGCGATAGATTTTTATATCCCAATCTTTAAGGGGTGTGCCAACTGCCTCAATTTTTTCTTTTATACGTTTTTCTATATCGGAAAGAATAATCCAACTATCACTACCGGTGAAAGCAGAAGAAGTAGAGTTCTGTCTAACATAATGGCTGACTTATTTTATTGTATATTGGCAGAATAAACTTAGATAGTTTTTGTCTGTTGTACTGTTTTAATTGCACAACTATTTTAAACACATTAAATTATGATTTACGGATATATTAGAGTAAGTACAGACAGACAAACAGTGGAAAATCAGCGTTTTGAAATCAATCAATTCTGTGAAAAGAATATGATGGTGGTGGATAAGTGGATAGAAGAGACCATTTCGGGTGCCAAAGAGGTGAAAGAACGAAAGTTAGGAATACTCCTGAAACGCATGAAGCGGGAAGATATTTTGATATGTTCCGAGCTGTCGCGTCTCGGCCGCAATCTATTGATGATTATGGGCATACTAAATGAGTGCATGAATCGAGATATTCAAGTATGGACGATAAAAGATAATTACCGACTTGGCAGCGATATTAACAGTAAGGTGCTGGCATTTGCTTTTGGACTTTCAGCAGAAATAGAACGCAATCTAATATCACAGCGCACCAAAGAAGCATTAGCACGTAAACGTGCTGAAGGTGTTGTGCTTGGTAGACCCAAAGGCAGCAAATCCTCCAAAGTAAAACTATCCGGGCAAGAGAAAAAAATTAAAGAACTACTCGATAAGCGTGTCTCCTACAGTGCTATTGGCAGAATTCTTGGTGTGCATCGCTTGACAGTGAGTGCTTTTGTGAAAGAACGACTAAATGAGAGAGGTTAAATTTCCTCATTTAATAGCAAATGTTATCAACAGCCCCTTATGGTCGGTCGGCCACACATCCAACGG
This sequence comes from Bacteroidota bacterium, assembly GCA_023418255.1. Taxonomy (GTDB): domain Bacteria; phylum Bacteroidota; class Bacteroidia; order Bacteroidales; family Dysgonomonadaceae; genus JAEZZZ01. Next base: position 299 of record JAEZZZ010000103.1, on the reverse strand, counting down.
TTCGATAAACACATCTTGCGCTGTTTCCGGAAATCGTTCACTACGTACAATTATCGTTTGTCAACAAGGAGACAAGCTCCGGCTTTTTCCTTTTTGTGTCGACATATGTGATAATTCTTGTCCGGTGCACTATGTTGTCTCCTCCTTTGAGAGGTCTGGCGAACTTCACATACTGTTCTCTTATTTGCATAAGACCCTCGGGAAGCATGTACATCTTGTCCGAAAGTATTTCATGGACAAGGTTCTTCTTCATTTTGGAGACATACATGACCCCACGCTGTGTGAGCTCCTCAAACTTC
>JAEZZZ010000101.1 GCA_023418255.1 Bacteroidota bacterium | reverse complement strand
CGATTTATTTGCGTGTCTGGCATAAAACCGAACAGAAGATTAAATGATAAACTTGTTAAAGAACTCGTGGAGTTTGCAGCCATTGCTGCATGACTCATATAGTAAATTTTTAACGGACTATTGTTATGTTCAGAAATAAGAGGAAACTCAAAGTTTACATTTTCGGGTAACTGCTCATTGTTGCAGCCGGCAATCATAAGAAGAATGGCTATTATTGTTATTTTTGATTTCATTTCTTTGGGTTTTTATTATTTTCTATATGAATATTTATCTCGGGTTTGCCTCTATGCCAAAAGATTGTGCATCTTGTGGTATTTGTACAGCTTTCCGTAAATCATTTTCTGTCAGGTTTAAAACTGTTTCTTCATCATTGCTGCCACTCTTGCGTATGTGTGTAACGGGCAGTCCCATGCGTTTGATGTCGAACCACCTTAATCCTTCATGCATAAACTCGGTTCTTCTCATATCCAAAATACATTGGATGTAGGGTCGTTTTTTGTTTTCGATAGGATAAAAAGTGTTGAATTTTTGTATTTTTTCGGGCGTGTAGAATGAAAAAATTTTCTCATCATCAAGCGTTTGGTTGTCTGTGGCATGATAATTTCTAATGCGTTTACTTAACCATATATTTAAATCATTTATGGCCTGTGCATATTCACCTTTCATCACCAATGCTTCCGCTCTGTTGAAGAGTGCTTCTTCTGCGGTAAAGGCTGGAAGCATAATGTAACCGACTCCAGTAGTCGTATTCAAACTTGAATATTTAAAATATTCTTTCATTTTGGGTATGTTTCGATATGTGTCCCTTCCAAAAACTCTAAATGCATATTGCAATCCCAATGGATTGTTTCGTCTGAAAAGAGAATCTTGTAGTTGAGAAGTCAATCCGAAGCGTGTGCCGGAAAATTTACGTCCCCACCAACTTGCTACCGAAATTAACAACAAATTGGCCTCTTCTGACGAAGAAGTGTAGGTGTCTTTAAGTTCGTCATAAGTGTAAATGACATAAGTTTGTGGATTATTCCATGCCCTAAGAACCACCGCCGGGCTTTCACCGAGTGCCTGGGTTGAATATTTAATGACTTGATCCCAGTCACCTATCGTTTGATAAAAACGCGCGGCAAAAGCACCTGCAGCTTCTTTCGTGAAATGATATCGTGGTGCACTGTAAGTGTTTTCAATAAGTTCTATTCCGTTTTCTATATCTTCTTTTATCAAGTTGAATGTTTCGGCAAGCGTTCCTCGTTCAAATTTTCCGAAAACTACTTTCCCCGGTGTCTTGGGATATGGAATTCCCAAATCTTTATCGGCTGAGGTCGGATTGTATGTATTACAAAATATGCTTGCTAACATATAGCCGGCATAGGCTCTGCAGATTAAGGCTTCGCCAAGTATTGGTTTCATCTCCGGACTGTCTTCACCTATCTCTTTTATTGATACTATAGCTTGATTGGCTGTTGCGATGGCACGATAGCATGCATTCCAATAATGAGTGGGTGTGTCCTGGTTAATCTCCTGAAATTCATTCCATTCATAAGCGTCAATTTCTCTGCTTTCTCCTTGTCCTCGACGTATTCCCTTGTCTTCTGCATTATCGCTCATTTGTTCGCAAAAAGCGATATAAGATGAACTCGGATATGCTGCAACCAATAATTCTTTGATAGCATCGGCATTGTCAATAACGGCTCTATTGTCGGGAACTTTGTCCAAATAGTCATTGCATTGGGTAAATACGATTCCTATAATTAATATGATGGTATATATAACTTTTTTCATTTTGTTGTTATTTTTTTAATTTAAAAACCGGCTCTTAATGAAAATGTAATTTGAGTAGGCATCGGCATGGCCACACCTCCTGAACGCGTGAATTCCGGATCTTGTCCGTTCAACTTTTTATCGGCATAAATAAGCCATATGTTGGATACAACACAGCGTAATTCCATATTACTCATTCCTGCTGATTTGGCGATATCTTTATTCAAGGTGTGACTTAGGGTAATTTCTTTTAATCGAAAGAAATCGCCTTTGGCTATACGCACATCGGAAAAGTTATACGCATTATATGCACGCCCGATATTTGGAGTGTTCTGCACCAATCTTCTTGAAGGAATAATGGGAATATTTGTAAATTTTTCATCTCCGGTTAATATCCATCTGTTTTTCATCTCTTTTGGCATGGCATTCATGTCGGAGTATTGGGACGAAAAGTCTGGATTCAGGCGAAGTACGTTCCCAAATTGATACGTAAAGAAAAATCCCAATTTCCAATTTTTATATCTGAAACTGTTGTCGATTCCTCCTATAATTTTAGGATCAATTGGCCCTTCGTATTTTAGCCATGAAACATCTTCTCTGTATTGAAAATAAATACCTTCAGTGGTGATTTCACCTTTTTCATTTTTTACCTTAGGTAATCCATTTTCATTTAGACCTTTAAATGGAACCGAAAACAATCCTCTTACGGGGTAACCTTCTAAAGCACCGCCATTAGGCGTAACGAGATCTATCACACGTGGTTGTGATTTTAGATTGGTAATTTTGTTTTCATTGTATGCAAAAGTAATATTTGTGTTCCAATCAAAGTTTGGGATTGCTATATTCCGAGTATTTAGTGTAAACTCAAAACCTTTCGATTCCATGTTTGCATAATTAGCCCATTTTGATGCTTCTCCATCAATTCCTGACGTACGCACGATTCCTATCAAATCGAACCCTTTTCGTTTGTAAGCATCAAGGCTTAGGCTGAAACGATTACGTAGAAAGCCAATATCTAAACCAATATTTGCTTCATGTTGTTTTTCCCATGTAAGTTCGCTATTTTCTAATGATGCAATGTACGTATATGTTTCAACATCTGCTTGATTGGGACGAAACGTTTTGCTAGAATAAAATATGGGTAAAGCATTACTTGCAGGCCCCATACTTGCCGTGAGTCCATAAGTGCTGCGCAAGGTTAGCGATGAGACCGTTTTATTTCTTGGCATAAAATCCTCATGAATATTCCATGCACCACTGACGTTCCATGTGGGGAGCCAACGAGCGCTTCGTGAGCGCCCCAATTTATTCGAGCCGTCATATCGTCCCGTTAAATTAAATGTGTATATACCTTTATAAGAATAACTCGATGTTCCAAAGAAAGCTACAAAACGATCGTAGTTTTCTCCCATCCCATAGTAGTTAAATCCGCCCAATAGGATTTGCTTCATGATTCTGTAGTCTACATTGGGAATGCCACCCTTTGAATATTGGTAACCGTAGCCATTATTCCATCTGTTTAATCTGTCCGCATATTTCACTTCTTGACCGACCATTATGTTTACGATATGTTTTTCGTCAAAGGTTTTGTTGAAGTTACTTGTCATGCGTTCATAGTAATTTATCATTTTATCGTCCTGTGTGTTGTAAAATCCTCCGTAAGGCATCACGACAACGGGATACGCGATAAGATTATCGGGATCTCGGAACAAGAATCTATTTCTATTTCTGATTGTGGCATCGCCTGCAGCTCTATATGCCATTGCAAAGTTAGAGTTCTCGTGTATTTTGCTTTCTTGTGTTGATTTCACATATCGTATGGCACCTAAAGCCATAATGTCCCATTCCGGCAATATTTTATAACTCAGTTCTGCTTGTATTTTTGTATCCATCATATCAATGTCCATATAGTTGTTGTCAATCTCATTAAGAATACTGAACGGAGCAAAGTTCATTTGATAAAATACAGGATTGCCGTTTTCGTCACGTGCCCGCATAGTTCTGCTTGTATTTAATGCATAGCTGAAAGGATTGATATCAAAATCTCGTGAAAATTCTCCATTTACAACGTCTAATGTGCGATTTAAGGTGCCCGGAACACGCTGCTTGCGCAGCGAGGCTCCTGTTAAAAGGCTGATTGTAAGTTTTTTATTAAAATCGTGAGATGTTTTTGTGTTGGCTGTAAAACGTTTTACATTATCAGCTTTTGTCCAACCTGGATCGTTGAAGAAACTGAATGAACTGTAAAATTTTGTTTTTTGCGTTCCGGCCGAAAGACTTATGGAGTGATTTTGCTGTATGGTTGTATGAAAAAGCTCTTTGAACCAGTCTGTGTTATAAGTGGCTGCATTGTTCAAATAATTATTGATGTTTTCGGGCGTGTTTTCTAATTCAAATCGTTGATTCTTTATATCCCATGTGTTAATCCCACATTATTCACCAAAAAGTTGCATAATTTGAGGAAAATCCTTATTTTTAAGGCATTAAAAGAAAAACAATAGATTTTAACGCCCCCAAATTATGCAGGACAAATATACAGCCTTTTACCGAAAAGACCAAGCCATTATGGTCGAT
>JAEZZZ010000100.1 GCA_023418255.1 Bacteroidota bacterium | reverse complement strand
CGATTTATTTGCGTGTCTGGCATAAAACCGAACAGAAGATTAAATGATAAACTTGTTAAAGAACTCGTGGAGTTTGCAGCCATTGCTGCATGACTCATATAGTAAATTTTTAACGGACTATTGTTTTAATAAACACATCCAAAAACGTGTTTCTATCGATTCGTGATAGGAAGTGCTCAAATATTGATATAATTGAACTGCTCTTATCGCAAAATTATATAGTTTCTTTAGAATTATATTCTCCTTTTCCATACTAATCAGTAATTGGCAATACGTAATTATTCCTAGTATTTCTTTTCCAGTTCTGAGCCGGGAAAATAATGCGCTAAAATTTCGAGATAAGAGAATGATTCTTCCGCCATCATGGCTGCGCCAATCTGACACAGGCCTACGCCGTGTCCCCATCCTGCTCCATGCAGTGTAATTTTTTGAGGAATACCGTCCGAATTTTGCTCATCGACATCCACCACAAAAGCGGAACTATACAGATGCGATTTTGAAAGCGTACGACGAATCTCCAATTCTTTCCCGATGGTCATAGCACGTTTGGTTCCGATTATTTTCAAACGAATGATACGTCCCGATGTGCCACGTTCAAGCGGTATCAGCCCGACAATTTCACCAAAATCGATACCGGAACGTTCTCGTATTAAATTGGATAATTCGCTTTGCGAATAGGTTATTTTCCAGCGATAAAAGTCGGCGGTTTCTCTGTCATAGTCATTCAACACCTGTTTCAGCACACGCGCGTCGTTGGTATTGCAAAATGCCGCGGGCGATGAGCGAATCCACTTTTCCGCCTCCGTTTCGTTTGTTAAATCCGGCAATATTGTGTCGTTGTCAACAGTGTCGGCTTTGCCTTGCAAATATGGATGTGGCGTGGGTTCCCACACATTCTCGAAAGTCTCCATCACGCCGCCACAACATTTTGAAAAGCGGGCGTCGCAAATCTTGTCGCCAAACCGCAACACTTCTCCTCTTGTCGCTTGAACCACTTTGCTGACCAAAGCGGTTGTTTGCCGTGTAATCCCCTGATAACGTTGACAATGATCATCGGCGCAGACGTCAAAGTTTTCGTGATCTTCGCGGTCGTACCAGCGCACACATTCCGTTTCCGACACAAACGATGTTTGATATTTTTTATCATCCTCAACGAGTGATTTATTTTTTTCAATCTGCGCAAGCAACCAACTTCGCGAAATCACGGCATGCGCTTTCAGCAACTCTTCGGAACTTGTGGCACTCATTTCGGAAGAGATAACGCTGGCAAGATAATCTTCCAAAGAAACGATATTGATGGCAGAAAGTGTGCCATTTTCGATTATTATCCGCAAACTTCCTAAAAAACGCTGATTTTCTTTGCGCTCCCAATGAAAATTAACGCCGATAATCACATTTTTCAACTCAAAGTCGAATGTGTGTGGCGTGTCGGTTTCAAATTGCACTTCATCATATTCTTTTCCGCGAAAAAGAATTTTTCCTCGCGAATACGTCGCCGTGTAATCTCCCGGATCGAGCGTTTCATCGTGAAAACGATACGGTTTACACAACGAAAATTCAATTGTTTGTTGATTCAATAAAATTCCGACTTGGATAAATGGTTCTCGCATTGTTTTATTATACTTTGTGTTATACAAATAATTGGTGATTATTTATTCATTTCTTTTGTCTTGATACAAAAGAAACGAACCAAAGAAAAAATCCCCGATAATCGGGACAAGCAAAGACTGCACAGGCTTACGTGACCCGTCAAACGCCTCGGTCGCTAAAAGAGAAATAACTCGCTAAATAAGTTTAGCTCAGACAGCTTCTCTTTTTTAACGCGCCTTTCGGCGGACGGGTTCCCCACGTATCCTGTGAGGTCATATCTCTATCACCAAGCAATAGTTACATTCTTTACTTCTTTACTTCTTTACTTCTCAAATTCTTATCCTTTACTCAAAAGTCCTAATATCCTCTTTCGTGGGAACAAAAAAAAATTTATTTCCTCATATTCTTTCTTGCCTGCAATTCCCACGTACGAATGCGGTCTTTATACACATTGTGCGCATTCATTTTCACAATATCGAGTGAGGCATCGCTGTTGTCTTCCCAACGGCGACACAAATACAACACATCATAAATTCGTCCAATCTGAAAACGACGCGAGATGTTCAATCCCAATGCATAATCTTCGCCATAGCTGGTGTTGGGAACTTTCACTTCGCGCAACACAGGTGTATAAAACGCGCGAGGCGCACCCAATCCATTGATACGAAGCGCGTTGTTGCGACCATTTTCAGGTGTCCACTCGCGATGGTCAATAATTCCCGGCGGAATCATTTCCATCTCAAAATTGGTCATTTGATACGTACCGACAACCATCGCGCATTGCTGCTCGTAGAATGCATTTACGATTTTCTGCAGCGTATCTTCACCGCTATACACATCGTCGCTATCCAATTGTACGGCGAATTTTCCACATTTTTCGTGATGCACTCCCATATTCCAACAGCCACCGATACCCAAATCATCGCGTTCGGGAATAAGATGAATCAGACGCGCGTCGTCCGTAAACGTGCGAATCGCTTCCGTGGTGCCATCGGTTGAATGATTATCAACCACAATCAGATTAAACGGGAAATCGGTTTTTTGCTTCAACACCGAAGCGATGGCATCCCTCACCGTACGGATGCGATTACGCACAGGTATAATGACGCTGGCTTCATATTCAAATTTGGCTTTGTCGAACTCGATTTTCTCGAATGTCGGTTTCAGATAGGCGTCGACATCTTTGAGATGCTGGGTGCAAGCCTGTTCCATTTCGAGCTGTACTTGACGGTTTTTTGGATCCACATAGTCGAAAATCTTTTGTCCCGAAGCACGCGTATCGTCTTCAATTTCCGTGTAAAGGTACTCGTTGATATGCACGAGCGCATGGCGTTGCGACACCTTCAAACGCAAATTGTACAAGCCGGCAAATTTATAATCCTCTTTTTTCATGCGCTTTGCCGCGTCTTTCAACGCTTTGGCATTGTAGAGCAACAACGATCCGAAATTAAAATCGTCGCGCAAACTTCCCTCTTGATAATCAATCACGGGATGGGGCTTGGTTTCACCATTTATCGTTTCGAAATAATCGGCATAAACCATTCCGGCTTGGGTGTCGTCGGCAATTTTCGTCATTCGTTCGAGCGCGAAATAGCCAAGCTTCAATACTGTTGATTTTTGATAAATCAACGTGTACTCAGCGGATGATTCGCGCGCGATTTTCCGTACCGTCTCCACACTTTGCAGTGTATCGATAGTGATATTTTTGCACCCTTTTATTGTTTCATTGGTGTTTTCAGGCGTCAGCAAATAGATGTTTTTTATCAACTCCGATTGCTGCAACGCTTCTACTGTTTCTTTTGCCTGTTCAGGCTGCGTGAATAAGATAAACGCGTTTATTTTTTTCATATTGATAATGATTGATGTGCTTATTTTAAATCTATATTATTTTTTCAATTCATAGTTAGAAAGCTCGCATTATAAAAGCCTGAAAGGCGATAATTCAATAACCGTATGCAAACACTGAGACGAAGTCTCTTGTGTGCAGCTTACGGCAAAAACAGAAACCAAGCTACCGTCTGAAAGACGGCACTTTACTGTTTCAGAAAATACTGTTCATTAATTTCAATATTATTTTCTTTTAAAATAGTTCTTAACTCTTCCTCAAAAGTGACCTTATTATGATGTTCTTTTTGCTTTTTAATATAATTTGATATCATATCTTTCTCTTTTTCATTATAGGAAAAGGCAGCAAAACTTTCTCCCCAACCTGTAAAATAAGGGAAGTTCTCGTTCATTTTAAGCCATTTACTTGTAGCCACTTTCAATTCACGCATAAAATCCGAAAGCGCAATGCTCGGATGAATATCTACCAAAAGATGAATATGATCAGGCATACCGCCTATACGATAAAGATGCGATTTCTTGTTTTTGATGAACCCCATGATATAAGCATACAACTCTTTCTCATGCATTTCATTAATTGTTTGCTCGCTTCTTTTCGTTCGAAATATAATGTGATATAAAAGTTTGGTATAACTCATCTTTCTTTTTATTGGTATCGCCTTTCAGGCGATAAGTTTAGTCTTCTTCTATCCGTAAGTTAGCATTTCATTCAACTTACGGTTATGGAAATTCGGCTTTTCAAGCCTCGTCTTCATCCGATTATCAGACAAAATCATCTTACAAACAGAAAGTTTAGCCAAAATATATTTGTCTGCCATTATCCTTTTAGTTATGCTGTCTAAACATTTCATCCAAACAAATTTACATATTTTCTCTTTTAAAACCGCATAGACATATAAAAAACGTATCAGTCTCTTTTCACTACCGTAAGCAATGCGAACAAATCTTCTATTTATACGACACACAACTTGCCGATAAACAACAAATTAGGTGCAAAAAAATGCTCAAAAACACTATTTCATTGCCTCCAAAATTCCTTTTAGCAAACGATTTCGATTTTGTTGTCCTTTAATCGATTCAATAGGAAATCCCAAAATACAAGTGCTGTATGTGTTGCCTTTATAAAAAACTCCGGCACTCAAATTGTTTTCCGAATATCGGAAAACGGTGAATCCGCGGTTGTCTACGGGCTCAATCGCATCGGGATTTTCCACTACGTAGCTCTCGCTGTTGAGCGTATTGAAATAATTATATTTCCCGACAATCGACCGAAACGGCGATGCCACGGCTTTAATGTGTCCGGTAACAGCTCCGTTGTTGTTGCGCCATTTATATTTAAGCGTTTGTCGCGCCCATGTTTTATCGGCATCGGTGGCAAAGGGATTGTCCCAAAAATCGGTACCGACAAACGCGCCACTGACGATTATGTTGCCACCATTTTGACAAAATGCTGTTATCGCCTGTTGTTGTGCCGTAGAAAATGTTTTGTATTTTGGTGGTTTTGCACCGCGCGCGATGCTCCATTCGCGCTGTTTTCCTAAAATCCAATCCACGGTTCTATATTTTTTCAAATCTACCGTTCCATTCTCAACCGCGCTTGCAGCACATGACACGAACGAATATCCCGCCGCCGTGAACGCTTTGCCATGTATTGCCGGATAATCGAAAGTGTTTCCCGCGATTTTGGTGGTTTCATAATCGCCATTGCTGTCGCCAAAACCCGAAGCATCGTCATCCATCCACGGAATTACACGACGAAACTCGTGCATATGCCCCACAAACTGATGTTCGGAAAGATAGGGTACACCATTGTCAACCGATCCCACAAACCCCGCCAAACTGTCGTCGGAGGTCGTGAAACTATACGGCGCGGAAACACGTGTAAAGCCGTTAACGATTAAGGCTTCGCCTTTTTGGTTCGACACACGACAAGCTGATAAGATTTCGGACGGAAAACTTTTCCCGCCATCGTTCACGGCTTCTATCTTGAAACTATATAGAACATCTTTCTTAATTTTTATAGTACAATGATTTTTATCAGTCACAAAACCATTATCAAATCCGCCTTCTCCCACGCGTGTATACACAATATATTTTGTCGACGTTGCTGTCGGTTCGGTGTTGTCCGGCGTGGGATGCCATCGTAGTTGCACTTTGTCTTCTTCCAAAAAAGAGATGCTGAAATCTTTTACAGGCAATGGTTGCACCACATAATTCCGATTATATCGGGTAGCAATAAATTTAAGAATGCCTTTGTAAATTGAACGACTGACCGTGAAACGAAACGTCGGGTCGAGTCCGTAACGCATGTCAGCAAAATTTTGATGCGAAAGCAGTTCGAGCAACATTGTTGGCACATTTGGCACACGTGCCTCGGCATACGAGCGATTCCACATGTGACGACGCGTCCAGTCAGGTTCGTATTCGCGACGAATATCGGTCACAATTTCCGACATTACCATATCGGTCAAATCGCGCGATGCCCATCGCGAACTGCCGTTCTCAAATCGTTCATCGTTGTGGCGCGTCATATAGATTCCGAGCGTTCCTACGATGGTATCACCCCAAAATGTGCCGGCATCGCTATGAAACGCCAGTGCCATATCGATGGGAATTTGTAAGCCTTCGGCTTTTGGCAATACCGACGAGCCACCGGCGAGATAATTTACCCAATAACCGCGTGAGGCATAATCGTCGGTATAATCGTTTTTGCCTTCTGTGCGATTATAAATACTATCAGGAATGCCTGCCCATTGCATCCAATAGCGCGCGCCTTCGGTGTAGCGAGGGTAACCGCTGATCTCGGGATGATATTGAATGTTGTCGTGTAAGCCTTCATCGGCTTTATCTTGATTGTTTTCTTCTATTTTGGGGAAAGGCATACGCGCAATATTTCCCATTCCACCACCAATTTTCACAGCATCGGCGGTAACCACCTTTCCGGCACGGCGACTTTTGTTCGAAAGCGTAATCCGATGTCCTTTTTCTTTGTCAAAAAGGAAATATCCGAGAAAAATCCACGTACCACCGCCCATTTTCTGATTGACATGAAAATCGGTTTTTCCTCCGGCGTGATAAACGCTATAGAGTGCATCATCGGCACTGTTTCTCACAGTTTGATATGCTACATATACGCCATAATAATCTTTTTTGGAAATCTCGGGCGTCCATGTGGCAAGGCTTTCAGTGCCTCGATTGATAGTGCGAACTTGTCGCGCCGTGCCCATGCGAAACGGATTTTCGCCATTAAGATAATAGGCTTTTGGGTTGGCGAAGCCGGCGGAATCCGCCGTTTGCCAAGGCTCTTTTCCGTTTTTTTCTGAATATTGGGATTGTGACGCATCGGCATCGTTATCTACAATTATTTCGGTTGAATTGTAATCGCGTTCGCGTGGCAGCAAAACGTTTGCTCCGGCATTTTCAAGCATCGGTGTCAAAAAAGGCAACACATAGCTTTGTGTATAGAGGTCTTCCACGGTTTGAAAAATGCGTGCGCGCTGCCACTCCCAACGTCCAAGTTTTTGCTCGTAGTACCATCCGTGGCTTTGCCAAAGAGCAATATGGTTGTGCGACAATCCTTTGTCGAAATTATGTATTGGCGCGGACACATTGGTTACCAACGGAGTTTTCACTTTATGGGCAATGATGCGCCTTTTGTCTTTCGGCTTACCTCGAAAATAGTTAGGAACAAGTTCACTAATCTCTCTTTTGTCTGTAAACACGCTGACGCGGTATTTCCGATTTGCTGCAGGCAAATAAAAACGTACACTATCATAAATCGCTGCTACCTGTTTGTCACGCATCGGCATATAGGATAGCATTAGGTTCGCGTAGCACTCCACCGTTTTTTTCTTGTGGTTCACCGCCACACTGTCCACAGTAATTTTTCCCGGTCGCAACATCGTTTGCTCATAGATATGAGAGAGAGAGCGAGAGAGGTTGTCGGAAAAGGAAAAAGAGTTATGATTTTTCTGTGCATTCAGCATGAATACAGAGAGTACAGATAATAAAAATACGCAATATTTCTTTTTCATTTACTGAAGAAACCTAATTTATTTCTTTATCAACCTGGATGGTTTACTCTCTTGGTACTGTTTATTGATGGTTGACACACAATAATAACCCGTGGCTTGTATATCAATCGCATTGTCGTTGGTAATTGCCAAGATTGAACCTTCTTTTTCAACATCTGCAAAATAATAGACTACTGATTTTACATCTTTCTCAGAATCCCATATCAGCCTCGAATCTTCAATTTTCACATTAGTCGGCTCTTTAGGAGCCGATATGATTTTTCTTCCTATGAAAGGCATTAGGGCTGGTTTTTCATATAGCGACGCTAATTTGTCGGTAATCCCGATTTTATTTAAAAGAACATGTTCGGCTCTATACATCACATTTCCTACAACTTTTTGATTTCTTTTAGTCAAATTGAATTGCCGCTCCAATTCATCTGTAGATTGAAATGCCGAAGGGTATTGACTGTCACCAAATTTATAATAACCATGTCCCACCATTAAAGCCGCTTTATAATTGTATTGTGACCACCAAGTAAGGCGATTTTGAAAATCGTTATACGGATTTCCTATTTCTTGATAAAGTTGAGGGATAACAATATCAATCCATCCTTCTTGACACCATTTTTTTACATCCGCAAACAATATATTCAAATTATAGTCTTCGTTAGGAGCAGGAGAGACAGAAAACACAATATGCGGTTTTGTCGACACAATCATATCAGATACTGTTTTTATCGCTTTATTGACATTATCTCTTCTGAATGCTTCAACTGTGCTATAGCCGGAGCCATATTTTTCAAAATCGGCTTTGTCCGACACCATTGTTCCTGCTGATGATGGATCGGGATAAAAATAATCATCAAAATGAACCCCATCCACATCATATTTTGTGATTAAATCCTTAACAATATCTGTCAGTCTTGTTACGATTTCTGGAATAGCCGGGTTATAAATCTGAATTTTTTCATGATTAACAACCCACTCACTTTTTATGGAAGAATGAAGCGGGGGATACGCTACGCTGCTGTTTGAACGTGTAGCAATACGGTAAGGATTCATCCATGCATGAAACTGAATATCGCGCTTGTGCGCTTCATCAATCATGAATTTTAATACATCATAATTTGGCTTTTGCCCTCTGACTCCTGTAATATACGCACTCCACGGTTCATACGGTGATTCGTAAAATGCATCTCCCATAGGTTTCACTTGAAAGAATACAGCATTAATATTAAGTTGACTAAACTTATCTAAATATTTAATATATTGTGCTTTTTGGCTTTCAGAGGAATAATCTCTTCGTGGCCAATCCAAACCCCAAGCCGTTGTAATCCATACGGCTCTCATTTCTTTTTTAGGAAAAGTCAGATCATTTTCAGATGGTTTGGGAGGCTCTGGTTTAGGTTGTGGTGATGGTTCATCGTTTGGCTCTTTGCTACACGAATAAGCAAAAAGCACCAGCGCAATAATATAGAATAGATGGTTTCTTTTCATTTGTATGAGTATATTTTAGTTGAATTACGTTGTAAAAACCAATCAGGGATTAATATCCCTGATTGATTTATTAGTAACCGATAATTATATATCTTTATTCATCATCCAACTTCTTTTTGGGAATTTCTAAGAGTACAAATCCGGCATTATTTGATGCGGAATAGATACGTAGAACATCGTCTTTTCCGTTTTCATCTTTCACAATATAATATCCGGTTTGAGTGCCGGGAGCGGGATTGACACTACCACCAAGTGAATACTGATAAAGAGGTTTTTTTTCACCTTCTTCAAATTTTTTTAGAGCTTCAGCTGTATTTTTTCCTTGAGTTACGTCATAAATATACAACACAGCGTTTCCAGTATATCTTGGCGCTTCTGTAACTATCAGATATCTTTCTCCGTTAAAAGACACGATTCGAGCATCTGTACCTTGCTTGGGAACTGATGTTACATCCATTTTATATGAAACAACAGCATCTCTATTTGTTACCATAATCGGGGCATCAAATCCAGTCAAAAGATAGTCATCTGAATTTTCGACGCGGTTCATTGTCATACAGAATGATACTCCAGGCTGAGAAGGCAACACTTTGACTTCTGTAATTTTAGTATAGTTCTCTACTTTTAGTCTCAGAATTGATGAAGCGGCATTGTCGCCAAAATAGAAATATCCATTCCCATTTTCATCAATATTGGTAGACATATTGTCACCATGTCGCTTACCGGCCCCTTCTATCGAAATCACGTTTTTATTAAAAATCACTTCTGGTTCATCTTCAGGATTTGCCCAATGATAGATTTTCATTCCATATGCTCCGGAAAGATTGGCAATGTACGTATGTCCTTTGATTTTGCCTCCGACATTCACAGGGTAAGTTCCTCCACTTACTCCTGTCATATTGAGCTTTATCGGCTCTATCCGACCTGCTTTTATATCATCGACTTTTAAGATGTGCGAAAGTGGTTCAGATCGCGTTACAATAAGAATATTTTCACCATCGAATCCGCTGCCGCGCGTCAAATTTGAAACAAAAGTTGAATATATCGGTTCACCTAAATCATTTCCTGAATGATCATATATTTCAATTTTATCAAAATCAGCACCATATACAGGAACGTTTAGACGCAAAGTCACAAAATATTCTCTAAAACGTGGCTCGTTAATCACTTTGACAATGATTGTTTTGGCATCTTTGCCTTCTTCAAAGTCAAAAGCATACGCGTCCTTATCCAATTTTGCTCCATCGGACATTGTAGCTTCAAATCGGATGGCAGAAACGTTAGTTTCCGGATCTATGCGAGGAAACCAAACAGTTTTCTTGTTTTCATCGATTTTACCTTCTATCACAGTGTTGCCATCTACACCTGCATTTAATATTTTAATTGATTTTAATATTGTCTCGTTTGGTGACTCTACATTCTGAGGATACTCATCGGAACATCCAATAAAGATCTCAACTCCGCAAAAAAGACATAACAGGCTAATTATAAGAAAATTAAACTTTATCTTCATTTTATTCTTTATTTATAATTATACAAATTCATCAGTTTTGAGGCCAGCCTTGTGTTTGCTTGAGTTCAAAACCTTTACTTTTATAATCATCAATTTGAGTTTTACCTACAGGACTTAAATAGGGATTTACATTTACCTGATTTAAAAATGGTTGACGACCATTTGTGCTTTTACTACGATAGAATCCAACCATTTGTGCATCATTTTTTCCATTGTAAACAATGACATCTCCATTATGATTCACTACAGATAATTTTCCAATATTATTACTTTTTAACTCTTTTTCTGCTTCTACAGGAAAATTCACCCAACCACCGGATAGCAAGTCCTTGTGCATATCGGTATCCATATATTCCAATTTATGCCAACGTTTTAAATCAGCGTAACGAGAGTGTTCGAAGGCAAATTCCATACGCCTTTCTCTTCTAATCTCCCATAAAAGAGGATGAACATCCGAATCTCTATCTGGATCATTTGGTAAACTTCCCAGGTCTAAACTTTGTGTAGGTTTCACTCCCATCGCGACAGCTTCCGGAGCAATTGGACGATTTCTTAATTTGTTTATCGATTTATTAATATCGTCCTGCGTTACGGCTTCATTACCCAACAATTGCATTTCAGCTTTTGCTTCAATCCAATTTAACAGCACTTCAGCGTATCTTAGCACAGGATAGTCTGTTTTGTTATTGGTGCTTGTAAACTCTTCCGGGGGAGCATTACCGGCTTCAACAGATTTTGCCACACTTCTTGGCAAGAATTTATTAATATACCAAAACGAACCTTTATTTTGAGGAGTTGGCTTATCATAAAAAGTTGCTTCAAAACGCGGGTCACGTGTTTGAATCATTGTTGCTAATTCAAACGAACCGGCATCACTGATATCTGATGATTGCCAGGCATTCCCATCATTGCAAATAAATGATTTTATTAATGAGGTGGTTGCACCAAAGTTAACAGATTCGGATAAATTATTATTCGATGCAATCGAATGCGTAATGCCAACAGCGGGATCATAATGACGATAGAGAATACAGTCAGGATTACCTTTAAGATTATCGGAAGTAAACAACGCTCTGAATTCTGTTACGATATCAAACTTTCCACTTTTCATAATAAATTCACTCGCTTCAATAGCCAAGTTAAAAAACTTTTTAGCTCTTTCAGTATCATTATAATAATACTTTTGCCACGAACCTTCATAAAGTGCCAGTCTGGAAGTAAATCCGGCTACGATATAGCGATTTACGTTTTGGTCTCCGTCATTATATCGCACATTTTCAAAAGCAAATTTCAGATCATCGTAGATGGCATCCATCACTTCATTACGTGGAGTTCGGGGTTTATAAAGCGCTTCTAAATCGGTATCGGCAACAACATAATCATAATATGGCACATCTCCATACGTGAAAACGATATCGGCATATTCCATCGCTCTGAAAAAACGCCCGATTCCCATCCAATGATTATATGCTTCGGTGGATAGTACATTTTTCAAATTGTTCTCCAATCTATCAATCATAATATTGATAGAACGAATCCAACTCATATTCCATATCCTACTATTGGGTACCGAGCGTGTAAAGTTCGGCTGAGTTCCATTGTGGATTATATCATCACTAAATGTGTAGCCCAACAACGGTGCTCCGGTTGTAGACCAGCCCACTCCATATCCTGTAAAAAAAGCGGGGTAAAACTTATTGGCATATAAACGGATTTTATCTTCACTAGTCCATGCAGTTTCATCATTTGCTACTGTTAATGGGGGCCTGTTGAGAAAGTCGCTGCAACTTGCCATCAGGAACATAATACTGCATAATATAAAAGCATTTATATGATTATTTTTATGTTTCATTTTATAATTATTTTTTATGTTATAAACTTATCTGAACACCTACTGATGCCGATTTAAATGTGGGGTTGGATGTACCGGTACGTCCCAAGTTGTAGTTTCCATCTGTTCTTAATATAGAATGACCGGAAATAGCCTCAGGATCAATAGGTAAACCTCTTAATTTATCAAATGTAAAAAAGTTCTCCAACGATAAATAAATACGTGCATTTGATAAGGAAATATTATTCAGCAGATTTCGTGGCAATGAATATCCCACTGTGATATTCTTAATTTTCATATATGCCATATTCAACATATATCGAGTTTGTGGACGCATTACAAATCCGGAATTAGCACCGTTAAGATTCCATGCTCGCGGATAGAATGCATCGGGACGATCTTCTTTCCAAAAATCTTGGGCAATTGCTTGCGGCATTGCACCGTCTTTGGCATGATATCCGGGAATTGCCAATTGACCGGAACCCCAAATTTTTCTCTTTCCTACACCTTGGAAAAACACAGAAGCATCAAAACCTTTGAAATCTGCTCCAAGACGTACTCCATATTCATAGCGCGGTGTGAAGTTTCCGATAACCACCTGATCACCGGGATCACCAAAAGTATTTTTCCCGGGTGTGATGTATCCGTCACCATTTACATCAACAAATTTCACATCTCCCGGGCTAATTAGTAGGATTTGGTTGCCATCTTCAAAATAAGTTTGATACACAGGATTGTTGCCTGCCAACATATTTGTGCGTTTTGCCGTTCCTTCCCAAATAATGGTGGTTTGTTGTATGTTGCCTTCGGCATCATACACAAAATCATCTTTTTGATACAGCCGGTCTGTTACATAACCGTAAATATCGCCATAGCGTCTTCCTGTGGCATACCTATTGCTAAGCAAACGATTTTCCCATGGTGTGTTCCAATCGGCTCCTCGTGTAATATCGGTAATTGCGTCCGAAATATTGGCATTTACACTTACGCGCAATCCATTTTCAAATTGATGATTGAAGTCGGCGGCAATTTCCCATCCTCTAGTGCGTAGATTACCATAGTTTCCACGCGGAGCACTTGCTCCATATGTTGCAGGTAGAGATTCCCCGGGAATAATCATATCCTTTGTGTCACGTTGAAACCATTCTAATGTCAAACCTAATTTGTTTCGGAAGAATCTAAGGTCGGCACCAATATTTAATGATTCAATATTTTGCCAGCTTATTCCGGCAGAAATGGGATTCGGTGTTCCCATATAAAAATATTGCTCACCGTTACTTGATAACCATGAATTTTTTGCAATATCCATAGTCGCCAAGTAAAGAGAATTAGGTACAGATTGGTCTCCAATAGTACCCCAAGAGGCTCTTAATTTAGCAAAGCTAAACACAGGTTTTAATGCAGCCCAAAATGATTCGTTAGATATAACCCAACCTCCGGAAAATGATGGATACCATCTCCAGCGTAGATGTTCAGGAAACTTAGATGTCGCGTCATATCGCAAATTTGCTTCTAACAAGTATTTATCCATAAATGAATAATTAATTCGACCGAAATATCCAACTTGCGATTCCCAATTAGTATCGCCTCCTAAAGTTTCATTACCAACTGCAAAATTAAATTGTGGATTCTCAGGATCAATTAAGTCATTTTTTTGTGACCAATGACTATCCCATTTATAGGAAATGATATTGGCACCTAACATAAATTTGAAACGATGTATATCAGATAAATTCAAATTATAATTTGTAATTGCATTGAACGTATGTTTGTCTGAGACAAAAGAAGATTTATAAAAATAACTTTTGTCTTTCGATACGTAGTTTACCAACGGAAAGCGATATGCAGGAATACCTCCGGTATCGGTTATTTCGCCATTTTCATCCACATATATTTGATTGCCCAAGTCATCTTTCCATGCCACGGGACTGTACCAAGGTTGTCTCCCCGTAAAAGTAGGTTTTGAAGAAGTTGATTGATTCAATCGCGCACTATATGCATAATCAACATCAATATTCCAATTGTTTGTTAAGTCAATGGTACTACCTATATTTAGGTTTGTATAACGTTTCCTACTCACTGCAGTATGCGCATTTTTTGTATCAAAATAAGGATCGCTTATTTCCTCTCCATGCTCAAGAGCTCCAGTTGGGAATAAACGACTCCAACGATACAAATAAAGCCACGCGTCCGCGGTAAAACCAAATGCAGCATTTGGATAGCGTTTAGTTTCATCAGAATACATCGCGCCTCCGCGCACAGTGATAAAATCATTTATTTTAGTAGATAAATTCAATTTACCCGTTAATCGTTTATAATCATCTTCTCTTGCTGCCTTCATCATACCTTCTTGTCCAAGATATCCAAAGCTAATGTTATAGCTAGTGTCTTTGCGACGTCCATTCACGGATAGATTATGATTTTGTGAGAAAGCCATTCTTTTTACCATAGTTTCTACTGGATCATAAATTCTGTAACCATATTTATCTTTACCATCAAAAAACCAATCTCGACCATAGACAATGGGATCGGTTGGCTTCACGGTATTACCATATTTTTTTTGCCATTCCTTGATTTTTTCGAAACTTTCGTCATTTACTCTCCAGAAACCACCTGCAGGTCCTCCGGCTTTCATATTTTTATGTGCTTCAAGGGTGTATTCCAAACCATCGATACCCGCGATATCAATCTTTTTAAATGGCTGTTGAAAGGATAAATTTGTTGAATAAGTTATATCTGTACGCTCTTTTTTTGCGCCTTTTTTTGTTGTTATTAAAACAACTCCAAATGCTGCCTTAGAACCATAAATTGAACTTGAAGCAGCATCTTTCAGCACAGAAATGGACTCAATATCATTCGGATTGATCATCTGAATACTTGGTATCTCTACGTTATCTACCAAAATTAACGGATTGCTTGAACCCACAATAGAACCAATTTGTCCTCTAATTTTCATAATTGGCCCCGATCCAACCTCTCCACTTGGAATAACCACCGATAGTCCGGGAATGGTACCTTGCAAACCTCTACCAACATCAGCAATAGGGCGGCTGTTTAACACTTTGTCCACATCAACACTTGCAACCGATCCCGTCAGATTTTCTTTCTTCTGCGTACCATATCCCACAACAACCACTTCACTTAATGCCTGGGCGTCTTCGGTCATTACGATGTGGAACGTGGTTTTACCCCCTGTTTTGATTTCTTGATCAAGATAGCCTATATAGGTAATTCGTATAATTGCGTTGTTTTCGACATTGAGCGTAAAACTACCGTCAAAATTAGAGATTGTTCCGTTTGTGGCTACACCTTTCTCTACGATATTTGCTCCGATTATCGGCTCACCGTTATTATCAACCACTTTTCCGGTGATCGTTTTTTTGGCCTGCTGCAGATTTTTTATTTCGACCGTAGACGTGTGGTTGTTCGTCTGATTTTCGGCCATAGTCTTTTTATATACCGTAATTTGGCGATTCACGATGGAATATGACAGCGATGTGTTTTTCAACAATTCATTCATAACATCATTGATGGATTGATTGTTGGCACTCACATTCACGGTACGTGTTAATTCACTGTTTGACTCATCCATTATTAGAAACAGATAGTCGCTGTTTTTCTCAATTTGATGAAATGCTTCTTTGAGTGTGATATTGCTTGCCTTCAAAGACACTTCTTTCGCCTGAGAGTAGCTGTTTCCCGCGGCAACGGAACACACACACAAGAGTGTGATCAGAAGAAACGCTTTCATGCTGTTTACAAGCTTCTTGCTTCTCTCTTTGTTAAATAATCTTCGTTGTTTGTACATTTTTTCGATTAATGATTATTGATTTTTTAGACTTAATTTACAATAAAGGTCGATTCTGTTTACCAATCGACAGATGTTTTTTTAATTCACTCTAAATTAGGGTCTGCTTATTAAATCCCAATTAGGCACAGAATTTCATTTGTGACCCGAGTGGATAAATGTTTATATTTCTCCCTTTCATCAGCTTCAATAGTAACGAGACAAAATAAGGCAAGGGAATA
>JAEZZZ010000096.1 GCA_023418255.1 Bacteroidota bacterium | reverse complement strand
AATTGCAACGCCCATTGCCTACTATGCCATTTCACGATGGTTAGAAAACTTTGCTTATAAAACGACTTTAAGCTGGTGGATATTTGCTTTGGCTGGACTGTCGGCATTAGTGATTGCTTTGATCACTATCAGCTGGCAAAGTTGGCGCGCGGCAAGACGTAACCCTGTGGAAGCATTGCGGTATGAGTAAATACAATTAATCGCGACGAAGCTTCGCTTGTACGCGAGATGCGACATGTAATCGTCGACACAATGTGCAATCAACATAAATAAAACCAATTAAAAATGAAATTAAAAACATTATTAACAATCATCATTGCCGTTGCAACCATGACATACGCATCGGCACAAAACAACAAAATCATTAAACAACAACGTGAATTAGCAGCTTTCACAACTATTGATGCCGCAAGCGGTTGGGAGGTTCTCGTCAAACAAGGCAAGCAACAATCTGTGACTATCGAAATTACTGAAAGTGAGTTGGAACGTGCCATAATTGAAGTAAAAAACGGCACACTGCATATTTACAACAAACCCACCAACCGCATTTTCTCAAGGAGAAACCGCAAAATAGTACAAAAGGCATACCTTACCGTTACCGATTTAACGAAAATATCAGCTTCGGGGGGTGTCGACATTCAATTTGAAACACCTTTGAAAACCACTGATTTTAAAATCACCATGAGTGGCGGCAGCGATTTAAAAAATCTCCCTCTCGATTGTCGCACATTCATCGGCACCTTTTCGGGTGGTTGCGACGCCAAAATAACATTTACGGCAGTAGACAACATAAACGTCAACGCGAGTGGTGGTTCTGATATTGACTTATACGATATAAACTCAAAACGATGCGATATTTCCGCAAGTGGCGGCTGCGATATGACACTGACCGGAAAAACCGAAAACTTATCCATTCAGGCATCCGGAGGATGTGATATTTCAGCCTCGCGCCTCGAAGCACGCAATTGCACAGCCTCATTCTCGGGTTCAGCCGATGGCAAAATCAATGTGACCAATAAACTGGACATCAATATTTCCGGTTCAAGCAGTGTGAATTGTTACGGAAACCCAAGTCAAGTAGAAAAAAGGGTTCATCGCAGCAGTTCACTACGAATGCGATAAAAAAGATGAGTCTTTACTCAACATTTTAAGCCCCCAAAAAAAGAACATCCAAGCAATGAGTGTTTAAATTCTTAACAGCCGTTGTCAACAGATTTTACACTTCAAAACACCACAACGAAAAAGATAGCTAATAATGAAACAGTTGTATTCTTGGCACAGAAATAGATGCATATCAGATAAATGAGAAACTGTTTTGAGTAATAACATTACGACACAATACATAATAAATAAAAAATTATTAAATTAAAAGAATATGATACGAACAGAAAATTTAACGAAAATATTTCGTACGGAAGAGATAGAAACCCTCGCGTTAAAAGAGGTGAATATTCACGTAAAAAAAGGCGAATTTGTAGCCATTATGGGACCATCGGGATGTGGAAAATCAACACTCCTCAATATTCTTGGTTTATTGGATAATCCTTCCGAAGGAAATTATTTTTTTGATGGCGAAGAGGTAGGGCATCTCAAAGAGAGCCAACGCACACAATTGCGTAAAGGCAATATCGGTTTTGTATTTCAAAGCTTCAATCTTATTGATGAACTCAATGTATATGAAAATGTGGAACTACCGCTCATCTATCTGAAAATCCCGGCAAGCAAACGCAAAGAGATGGTAAAATCGGTCCTAAAACGTATGAACATTGGACATCGTGAGAAACATTTCCCGCAACAACTATCGGGCGGACAGCAACAACGCGTTGCCATAGCACGTGCCGTTGTTGCCAATCCGAAGTTAATTCTCGCGGATGAGCCTACAGGTAACCTCGACTCAAAAAATGGCCGCGAAGTGATGGATTTATTGACGGAACTCAATAAAGAGGAAACAACCATTATCATGGTTACTCACTCACAACACGATGCGGGGTTTGCACATCGCATCATTAATCTATTCGACGGTATGGTGGTAAGCCAATATCCTAACAATCAACAATGCAAAATTGGTAATTAACAATGGAGAATGACTTAATGAAAGCGTCATTACGGGGAGCGCAGCGACGAAGTAATCTTTTCGTTCAAAGGGATTGCTTCACTTCGTTTCACGATAAATCGGGACAAGCTGCAATGACAAGTACTATTAATAAAAAATTGAATATAAATGAGAACAGTAAAACAATTTTTTAAAACAATCGCAAAATACCGCTTATCATCGGTGCTGACACTGATAAGCCTAGTCGTTGCTTTTTTTGGCATTATCATTTTATCGCTCTATGTTTCGTATGAGCGAAATTTCGATGGTTTTCACAAAAATAAAAATGATATCTACCTGATGTCATTCAATGCCAATATGGGATCTGCATTACCTGTTCCGATGGGAGAGTTAATACGCAACGAAGTACCTGAAGTAGAAAAAAGCGTCATTTTTCGTCCTAGTTGGCGTAGCAATCTGTTGAACAGAACTGACCAAACACTAAAAGATGCCATCAGTTGTAAGATATTTGAAACGTCAGCCGATTTTTTCACAATGTTTGACTTTCCGCTGCTCTCGGGCGATGCAAAAACAGTGCTTGCTACACCAAACACCATTGTAATATCTGAAACTACGGCAAAAAATCTGTTTGGCAGCGTCGATGTTGTTGGGAATCAACTGATGACAGGCGGGAACACACTTGTCGTTTCGGGCGTGATGAAAGATATGCCGAAAAACACCTCTTTTTATGGCGATGCTTTTGTTTCATTGATACCGTCAGAGAATAACGATTGGAGCGAATGGAGCCAAAGCCTATTGTATCAGTTAAAAAAAGGAACGGATAAAACCTTGGTGGAGCAGAAGATTGGAAAGATTGAATACATTACAGTAGTAGTTGAACAATTGAATGAAAGAGAAAAACGTGATGATGTTACCGTCGATTTGATACCACTCTCTCAATTGCACTATAATTCAAATAGCTATATGTTCACATCGGTAAATAAAACGGTGTTGGATGTGCTTTCTGTATTGATTGTGATACTCTTGATTATGGGAGCGGTCAATTTTATCAACTTTTCCACTTCACAAGCACCGTTACGTGCTAAATCGCTTTCGGTACAACAAATTCTGGGTGAAAAGAAGTGGAAAGCACGTTTACAAATTATTGGCGAAGCTGTTGTTTTGTCGCTCATTGCCTTGGGATTTGCACTTATCATTCATCGATTGTCATTTCAGCGTGTAGAGAACCTGTTTAAAATAACCGGCTTATCGTTTAAAGGAAGAGAAATATATTATTTAGCCTTCATCCTCTTTGCTGTAGTTTTTGGTGTGATAGCCGCCATTTATCCGTCGCGATACATCACCTCATCACCTATTTCCCAAGCAGTAAAAGGAAAAATGTTTTTCTCAGGCAAAGGTAAGGGATTTCGCAGTGCGCTTATTACTATTCAATTTATATTTACCATTGCATTGATCACAGCATCGCTGACCATTGAAAAACAGTTGCATTTTTGGAACAATTTCGATATAGGCATAGATAAAGAGAATGTGCTTTATATGCATACCACGGAAACATTACAGCGAAGTCACAAAGCGTTTGCAGACGAGTTGATGAAGCATACGGAAATCAAAAATTATTGCTATAGCCAATTTTTGCCGGGAAATGTAGGTATGGGCTGGGGACGAGCAGTGGATGGACAACAGATACAGTTGCAAGCATGGCCGGTAGACGACCGATTTATCGATTTCTTCGGCATAAAAATGGCTGAGGGACGCAAGTTCAAAGAAGGCGAAGCCGACATAAACAATTTTATTTTGAATGAAAAGGCTGTTCAACAATTTGGATGGGATAACCCATTGGAACGGAAGTTTCCGGGATTTGATTTCATGGGAGATATTGTGGGAGTTTCCGAAAACTTCAATTTTGAATCGCTGAAAGGTGAAATCCGTCCCATGCTGTTTTGGTGTACCGACACACGTAAAACAAATATTCTCATAAAAGCAGAAACGGGCAACTACACCCAACTGCGAAAATACATGGAAGAAACCGCCAAGAAATTCGACCCGGACGGGACATTTCATGTTGGTTTTCTGGACAATGCGCTGGAAAGACTTTACAACAAAGAGACTCGTATGGCACGTTTTATAGAGTTCGTATCGCTATGGACTATCTTACTCGCTCTGACAGGATTGCTCGGATTGATTATTTTTATCTCACGCGACAGAGTCAAAGAGATCGGTATCCGCAAAGTAAACGGTGCATCCATTTTTGAAGTGATGCAACTGCTAAACAAAAGGGTCTTGATTTGGTTAGGAATTGCCTTCGTTATCGCTACGCCAATAGCTTACTACGCTATGAGTAAATGGTTAGAAAACTTTGCCTATAAAACTGCTCTGAGTTGGTGGATATTTGCTTTGGCAGGATTGTCGGCATTAGTTATTGCACTGCTTACCGTAAGCTGGCAAAGCTATCGAGCCGCCAGTCGCAACCCTGTAGAGGCCTTGCGGTATGAGTAAGTACAATTAGCAATGAATAATGAAAAACCTCATTACGAGGAGCAAAGCAGACAGCCCACGTCATTACGAGGAGCAAAACTGACACCAACACGTCATTACGAGGAGCAGAGCGACGAAGTAATCCGTTCTATGCAAAGGGATTGCTTCTCTTCGTTTCCCGATAAATCGGGACAAGTTGCAAAGACGAGTAATACAATTTACTAATTAAATAAAACTATGATAAATAGCAACATAAAACAAGCGATAAGACATTTAAAGAAAGATAGAATTAATACATTAATCAACATCACAGGATTAACCCTCAGTTTAAGTATTGTAGCTGTAGTGGCTGTATTTCTCATCAATGAATTGGGATACAACCGTTCCGTGAAGAAAAAAGACCGCATCTACCGTGTATTAAATTATGATGAAATCACTCAAAAAGAGACTGCAAACTCACCATTTATTTTGGGTGAGACATCAAAAGCGCAGATTCCCGGTATTGAGGCATTTACACACGTAACATCCAGGTTTAGTGTCGATTTGAAAATAAATAATGAATTTATCAACCAACCGAATGCTATTTGCTTGGATGGAGCTTTCTTCGATATGTTTGACGTGAAAATTCTACAAGGAAAACTAACCGCAGATTTTGACAACTCCAACAACCACGTTTTTATCAGTAAATCATTGGCTAATAAATGCTTCGGGAACAAAGAGGTTGTTGGGAACGAATTGATTGTGAAAATAAAAAAAGAGGAAAAGACGATGCAAATAGCAGGTGTTTTTGCAGATATTCCTCAAAATTCCATCGTTAAAGCTGAAATGGTTTTTAATATGAAATTTGCTTTTGAACGTTTTATGGCTGATGCTATTAAAATAGGTGGCGAAGTGGACCTAAAAACCTTGTTTTATTCGTGGGAGGGAGGGCAACTGTCTTCAAACTATATCTTATTGAAAAAAAATGCGGACATAACAGAGGTGGAGCGACAAATAGCAAAATTAGGCAAAGAAAATTCAACGAATCAGAATAAAATGGATTTTTCATTACAACCCTTAAACCACGTCTATTTCGGTTCAAAAACAATTACTGATAATACATATGTAGAAAAAGGCAATTTGAATATGATATTTATTTTAGCAATAATAGGATTATTGATTTTGCTTATTGCTTGTGTTAATTATTTAAACCTGTCCTTGGCACAAGCCTTTACAAGATCAAAGAATTTATCCGTAAACAGAGTGTTTGGAGCAAGCCGCTCCGGTATAATTTGGCAAATGATAACAGAATCGGTCTTAGTAGCTTTTGTTGCTCTCCCTCTAGCGCTACTCATTGCCTATTATGCCTTACCACATTTAAGCGAATTCCTTGGACACAATTATCCTCTGTTGATTACTATAAATGTCGTTGTTGCTCTACTTGCCGTTGTTGCAATTACTTTAATTGCAGGCATATTCTCAGGCTGGTTTGTTGCATTAAAAATTACGTCATTTAATGTTGCGCGAGCCATAAAGTCCAAAAACATATTTGTTGGAGATAAATTCCTTTTAAGAAAACTTTCTATTACGTTCCAGTTTATGGTATTTATCGTGTTGCTGGTAATCGTTTTGGGTGTAAACAAACAGGTAAACTATGTAATGAATGCCGATATGGGCTTTGTAAAAGAGGGATTGATTAAAATTAATAAAGGTGATAAAAACTATGAAGTATTTAAGCAGGAAATTTTAAAGAATCCAAGTGTAATTTCCGTTAGTGCGGCATTATGGCTGCCGCCATCCAATAATATGATGAATATGTCTTATAATTTTTCTGATAAAACAGTGCTATTTAGGGGTAATATGGTAGATTATGATTTTGTAAAAACAATGGGACTAAAACTTTTGGAAGGAGAGTGTTTTGAAAAAGGAAAACACAGCAATGGCATTTTGTTATCAAAGTCAGCGGCTGAGTTAATAAGAAAAGATGATGAAGAGTTGATAGGAAAAGATATTAATTATGGAAAGATTGTTGGTATTGTTTCAGATTTTAACATGTCTTCGTTGCATGACAAGACTGCCCCTATGTTATTGATGTTGCAACCTGTCGGGTGTAGTGATATAGCCGTGAGAATAAATACGGAAAACATAAAAAAGACATTGGCTTTTTTAGAACAGGCATATAATAAATTAGAAGGGACAACACCCTTTAATTATCAATTCACCGACGACATATTAAAAGAGATGTATAAATCCGATACTCGTTTTTCACAATTGATTGCGTTGTTAGCCTTTTTTGCTGTATTTATCGCTAGTTTAGGTTTGTTCGGCTTGTCTGTACTAATAAGTAAACGCCGCACCAAAGAGATAGGCATAAGAAAAGTAAACGGAGCAACAATTACAGAAGTGCTAACTATGCTAAATCAAGACTTTATAAAATGGGTGATCATTGCCTTCGTTATCGCTACGCCAATAGCTTACTACGCTATGAGTAGATGGTTAGAAAACTTTGCCTATAAAACTGCTCTGAGTTGGTGGATATTTGCTTTGGCGGGATTGTCGGCATTAGTTATTGCACTGCTTACCGTAAGCTGGCAAAGTTGGCACGCGGCAAGTAGAAATCCGGTGGAGGCGTTGAGATACGAGTAGTTTCAATTAGCAATTAGTCGCGACGAAACTTCGCTTGTACGCGATGCCGACATGTAATCGTCGGCACAATGTGCAATTAGCAATTAATAACTATAAGAAAAAAATAAAGATGAATGAAAATATTATTAAGGATAAATCATTTGAATTTGCAATAAGAGTGGTAAATCTTTACAAACATTTATCCACTGAAAAAAAGGAGTTTATATTAAGCAAGCAACTACTTAAAAGCGGTACATCTATCGGTGCAAATGTTGAAGAGGCTGTTGGAGGTGTTTCAAAAGCAGACTTTAGAGCAAAACTTGGAATAGCTCACAAAGAGGCAAGAGAAACCAATTATTGGTTACGACTTTTACACAAAACGAACTATTTAAACGACAAAGAATATGAATCTATATATAATGATTCGGATGAATTATGCAGAATACTATTTACCATAATTAAAAATACAAACTTATAAACAATGAAAAATTGCAAATTGCTAATTACTAATTACTAATTGTTAATTGAGAAAACTATGATACAATTAAAAAACATTTTTAAGTACTACGACTCAAAGTTTCAGCGTAGTTTTGTCCTGAAAGATATCAACCTCGATGTAGAAGAGGGAGAATTTATCAGCGTAATGGGACCCAGTGGTTCGGGTAAATCGACACTGTTGAATATTATCGGATTATTAGATGCGCCTTCGGAAGGAGAATATAGGCTTTACGACACTGAAGTGCTCAAATTGAAAGAGAAACAACGCACTGAATATCACCGTAATTTTATGGGATTTATCTTCCAGGCGTATCATTTGATTGAAGAGATGACAGTGTACGAAAATATCGAAAGCCCACTCATTTACAAAGGCGTCAAACGCAAGGAACGCCAAGCCATGGTTGCAGATCTGTTAGACAGATTCGGCATGGTAGCAAAAAAAGATCTGTTTCCGCAGCAACTTTCCGGCGGACAGCAACAACTAACAGGCATTGCTCGCGCCATTGTTGGGAAGCCTAAGTTACTGCTTGCCGACGAACCAACCGGAAACTTGCATAGCAAACAAGGTGAGATGATTATGGATGTGCTCAAAGAACTGCATGCCGAAGGGATGACCATCATACAGGTGACACATAACGATAAATTCGCCGCTTATGGCGAACGCATCATTCATTTAGAAGATGGACGCGTTGTCAATTAGTCGCGACGAGAAGCTTCGCTTGTACGCGATGCCGATATGTAATCGTCGGCACAATGTACAATTAGCAATTAACAATGAAAAAATAAAAAACGTCATTACAAACAAAACAACCGTCATTGCAGCTTGTCCCGATTTATCGGGAAACGAAGTGAAGCAATCCCATTGAACAAACGGATTACTTCGTCGCTATGCTCCTCGTAATGACGAGTATTACAAATTACTAATTTAATAAACAAAATGAAAAATCTAAAACTTGCTGTACGGAAATTATTCAGAAAAGGAGAACATAGTGTCACTCGCGTCATATCGCTGGCGGCAGGATTGGCTTTTGGCTTGATTTTGCTCTCCGAAGTGTTTTACTATTATAGTTTCGACAATTTTTATCCCGATGCCAATCGAGTTTATGTGGTAAACACTGTTGCCAAATTGGATAAATCCTCTGATAAACTCAGCACTTTCCCACAAGTGAGCGGTGCCATTGGCCCGGGATTAAAAGCCGAAGTACCGGGGATAGAAGCGGCTACGCGTATCAACTCATTAGGGAAAAATACTTTCTATTCCGAGGATAACAACAGCTACAAAGCAAAAGTAGCATTGGCAGACGAGCACTGGTCTGACGTGCTGCCACGTCCAATGCTTGCCGGAGTGGCAAAAGAGGTGCTGTCAAGTCCGATGACCTGTATGGTTTCATCTAAAATAGCGCAAAACATGGGTGGAAGTGTGGTAGGACAAACTATCGAACTCAAAGACTATCCGGGAAAAAAAATTACGATTGCTGGCATATTTGAAGAAATTCCTGAGAATAGCAATTATAAATTTGATATTGCCATTTCCATGGTTTCTACGGGTAATTTTATATGGGACGGCACTCAAAATTGGCTCGGGAACGACCGCTATTTTACGGCTGTAAAACTCGAAAAAGGCATTTCACCCAAGAGCCTTGCGCCCGCTGTACGAAAAATGCAAGAGAAACATCAGAACATCGAAGAGTTGGAACGCAAACATAATTTAGTGTTGAAATATGATTTTGAGGCGTTGCAGGATTTTTTCCCAAACAAAGTAAAAAATATGATTTTTATTCTGAGTGCCATCGCGTTTATCGTACTTTTTGTTTCGATAATGAATTATATGTTGCTTACGATAAGCACGTTAGTAAATCGCACCAAAACATCTGCCATTCTCAAATGCTACGGTGCGGAAAAGAAGAATCTGTTGGGGATGATTTTTACCGAAAGCCTTTTGATTTTTCTCATTTCACTTGCTGTTGCTTTCGTACTTATTCTTATCATAAAACCATTTGTAGAATCACAAGTGGCACACAGCCTCAGTGCCATACTCAATCCATACGTTGTTGTTCGCATACTGGTTATTCTCTCAATTATAATATTGTCCATCGGTTATTTCCCGGGACGCGTTTTTGCACAAACTCCTGTCGCGGCAGCTTTCAGAACCTATCGCAAAAAAGGGACGCAATGGAAAAAAGGATTGCTTGCCGTTCAATTCGCGAGTGCCGGACTTATCTTGACCATGCTCTTTGTGGTTAGCCTTCAATATGAAAAAATAAAAAATCACGATCACGGATATGCTACCGAAGACGTGTATTACGGGTCGGTGAGCGGAATGAATCCACACAAAGTGATCACCGTTGTAAACGAGCTGAAAGCCTTACCCGAAGTTAAAAATGTAGGTTTTGGTAAGGGAATTCCCTTCTTTGGCGCATCAGGCAACAATGTACTGTCGCCGGAAAGAGATAAAGAATTGTTCAATGTCGCCGATTTTTATTATGTGGACGATGCCTATTTCTCCATTTTGGAAATACCGATTGCCTCCGGAACAGCCTTCACGGAAGGCATATCCTCGCCTAACGATGTGTTGATTAGCCAAAAAGGAGCCGATTTATTGGTAATGAATAACCAATGGACAGATGGCGTGGTAGGAAAAGATATTGAAATAACGGAACATAACGCATATGGCTCATCGCGTATTTCAGGGGTTTTCAATGATGTGATTGTGGGAAATATAAGCGATACAGACCATCGTCCTTCTGTTTTTTTCTATGCTCCCAAAGAGGAGTTTATTAAAAAATTTGAAAAATACCCAAACTATAATTTCATGATTCTTATTAAAACATTTCCGGGGAAAAATATCAATGTGATACAACAGTTCACGGATATTTTCAACAGTGCCATGACACGACCCGAAGCGCAAATTTATAGTCTGGATGCAGAACTTAAAAACAGATATCAATCTCAAAAGGGATTTCGCAACGCTATTTATACCGGAAGTTTCGTGATTTTACTCATCACCATTATCGGCTTACTCGGATATTTGAACGACGAGATTATACGCTATCGAAAAAGCCTCGCTATCAGAAAGATAAATGGAGCCACTATCGGCGACATCGTTTCTATATTTGTGTTGAATATTGTAAAACTCGCTGTACCATGCGTTGTCGTGGGATTGATTGGCGCATGGTATCTGGCAACTCGCTGGATGCAGAACTTCTCGGTGCAAATTTCTTTGCATTGGTGGATCTTTATCCTTTCCGGATTGTCTATCCTTATATTGACCGCCACGGTTGCTGTTTTAAACAGTTTGAGTGCGGCTCATCAAAATCCGGTGGACTCGTTGCGGTATGAGTAAATACAATGAACAATGAATAATGAAAACCCCGTCATTACAAACAAAACAACCGTCATTGCAGCTTGTATCGATTTATCGGGAAACGAAGTGAAGCAATCCCTCAGCTCAATTAGCAGTGTGCAATTAAGAATTAACCCGCATTATTCATAAAGGGAACTTTTCATTTTCGTAGCTCTGCTTTTCCTCCATGAAATGTTGGATTTTACTATTTGAAAACTTTGCACGAGGCACCTCTCTCATGAATCAGTGAATATCCTATTTTTTTAAGCAAGGGAGAGAGAAATCCAGAGAAATAGCAAAACAAAAAAACAGTTTCTTGTTTCGCTATTTAATCTATATTCAGTGTCTTAACATAGTGAAGCGACATGAAAATAAACATAAGACAACGAACTTT
The DNA here is from genome assembly GCA_023418255.1 of Bacteroidota bacterium. GTDB lineage: Bacteria > Bacteroidota > Bacteroidia > Bacteroidales > Dysgonomonadaceae > JAEZZZ01. Next base: position 8,798 of record JAEZZZ010000096.1, on the reverse strand, counting down.
TCCACACCATTTATGGAGCGCGCCACCCGTTCCTCAAAATTTTATGCTCAAATAAATTTTTTGCTTGATTGGACAAAATAGAAACCCTCATCAACCGTTATTACACCAAAGGAAACACCCTGAAAGGGGAAAAGCCCTACAGCGCATTTTGGAAGCCATTTGTTACAATTTAAAACGAGCTCCGGGTTTTTGGTGTATCAATTAGCGACAAAATGAGAGCAATGAGCAAAAAAGTGCCTTTTTAGAGGATAGTAATCAACAAAAAAAGAGAAATTGTCAAGAAAAAATGCTTCAATTCGGAAAATAACAGGATAAATTTCGAATGAAATAAAAAAAGCAGCAAAAAAAATTGTGACCGATGAAAAATGGTTACTTGCAAAGGTCTCTAGATTCAAAATGGTCATCAATCACTTTCGGACATCGTAAATTTTCGGTTTCTTTTACGTCTGTTTTTGCTTTGCAGGGAGTGCCCTTTGATTACTTTGTCAAATTCTTTGAAAAACATCATTGAGAATAAAATAAATTTATTCATAGGTTGTTTACCTTCAACGTTATTCATGATACGCTTCGCTTAATTCAATAACTTTATGCTCGGGAATTATTGTGGAATTTATTAGTAACAACTTGCTATTTAATGCCTTAAAGGCACCAAAAGTGTTGCTATGTCCCCATTTTTTTAATCAGTTTCTTACATCGAACTCACGTTAAAATACAATTTTCACAACGATTACTGTGCTGCAGAGCTCAAGTTTTATAAGATAAACTTGTATAATAACTGATTGATGTTTAATTTTGTAGTTGCAAATTTTAGTGCGTTTATCAAATTCTCATGAGTATAAGTAGCCAAAATAAGTTGAATTTTCACAATAAAAAAGAGTATCCGCCAATGCACACAGCGGAACATATTCTGAATCAGACGATGGTACGCATGTTTGGATGTTCTCGTTCGCGCAATACACACATTGAACGCAAGAAAGGCAAGTGCGATTATATTCTCTCGAAAGTCCCTTCGCAACAAGACGTAAAAGCCATAGAGACAAAAGTAAATGAAATTATTTCTGAAAATCTTTTTGTAAGCGAGGAGTTTCTCCCTCAAAACGAGGCAGAACTGCTTGTCGATTTATCAAAACTGCCTAATGACGCATCCGAACTAATTCGAATTGTTCGAATTGGCGATTACGACGCGTGTGCTTGCATTGGAGACCATGTACACAACACTTCCGAAATAGGGCGGTTCGAAATCACAAGTCACGATTTTGACGACGGACGGTGGCGTGTACGCTTCAAACTTCGCAATACCCCACACAATCAATGAATGTAGCAACTAAACTGCATAGAAAGAGAGATGGAATGGAAATATTGACACGAAATAGTCAATTGTCGGTTGCCTTGACGAATCATAGCGAATTGATTCCGGTGATTAATCGTTTTGGCATTCGTTTGGGCGTAGGCAATCATACCATTGAGGAACTGTGTCAAATACACAATCTCAATGCCGAACTTATTCTTACCGTATTGAATGTCTATCTTGACGAAAACTATCTGCCGGATAAAAATCTTTCATGTTTTAATGCTGAACTCATTGCCGATTATTTTAAACAAACCATCGAAAATTATACACATGCATTGATCCCCAATATTGAAAAGCATTTAAATGCTTTGGTAGCAATGTCGGGCGAAAAAAACAAGGAGTTGAAAGTGTTGAAAGAACTTTTTGTGCAGTTTAAGCACGAGTTGTCAGAATGTTGGGAAAGTGGATTCAACCAAAAAGTGTGTTTCCCGAACGAATTGCTCAACGATTTGAAGAGCATTCTCATCAAACACATCCCCGTCAATTACAATCAAAACTTGTGTTATGCGGTAATTTTTTCCATCACCTCATTCGAGAAAGATTTGGAGCGACACAATCGATTGAGAAATAAAATTTTGCGTCCGAAACTGGCGGAACTCAATCAAGCCGATAGAGAGCATTTGCGAGAAACGCTTTCCGACAGTCCGACACCCAATATCGAAACGCGTAAAACACATTTAACGCGTCGCGAAACAGAAATTCTAAAACTCATTGTGCAGGGAAAGATGAATAAAGAAATCGCGGGCGAATTGCATATCAGCCTCAACACGGTGCTGACGCATCGAAAAAACATCATCACAAAAACAGGAATCAAAACCATCTCGGGGCTTACCTTTTATTGCATCCAGCACGGATTAACATCTATGCAGTAATTTAATTTACACGCAAATATTTCATCCTTTTTTATAATTGATTGCGAGCAATCCCCGGTTTTTCGTCAGTTTATCACGAAAATAACGACAAAGAAGAGAAACATCCGCAATAAACCGATAAAATCGTTTCATTAAATGAACAATTTATACTATTTTTGTATCCATCGTTAGGTCTTGTAAATCGATAATATTATGAAGAGCGGTTTATAAGCCCTTGCTTCGTATGAAACATAACCAATTTTTGCATTGTAATGCGGTTTTTAATAGGCTTTTATTTAGCAAAACTGCATTATGAAGATTTGTAAATAAAACACCAAATAATAAATAAAAACAAATTATGAGTAATCAGAAAGAAAAGCTTTTTACGGATTTTCCACCGGTTTCAACCGATGATTGGATGGAGGTGGTAACCAAAGACCTCAAAGGAGCCGATTTTCAAAAACGTCTGGTGTGGAGAACCAATGAAGGTTTTAATGTTCAACCTTTCTATCGTGCCGCCGATATCGAAGGATTTAAAACCACCGATAATTTGCCGGGAGAGTTTCCATACGTTCGCGGTACGCGCAAAGAAAACAAATGGTACGTTCGTCAAGAGATGCATGTAACCGATTGCGCCAAAACCAACAGAAGAGCAGTAGAGTTACTGGAAAAAGGCGTTACATCATTCGGTTTTCATCTGACACAAAAAACCTCGGTCGAAGATTTGGAAACCTTGCTAAAAGGAATTTCGCCCGAAGAGATAGAACTCAATTTTCGAACGACAATTCCCTTGTCGATTGATTTGGCTCGCAACGTAATTGCCTATCTAAAAAAGCAGAACGTAGCACCGGAAAAATGCTATGGATCTATCGACTTGGATCCTTTCCGCCCAATATTTGAAGATGGATATGATAACGAAGATTGGATTGAACAAGCGGTTGAGTTGATAAACATCACGAAAGATTTTCCTAATTTTCGTGCCGTTTCGGTCACAGGATATATCATGGATAAAGCCGGAGCCTACATTTACCAAGAGCTGGGATTTAGCCTTGCCTACGGCAATGAAGTGTTGAGCAAACTTGTAGAAAAAGGCGTTGACGCTCCGTTAGCAGCCGGAAAAATTAAGTTTGAAATGGGCATCGGTTCCAACTATTTCATGGAAATTGCCAAATTCCGTGCGGCACGTTGGTTATGGGCTCAAATTGTTTATGCATATAAAGACGAAAGCGAAAGCGAGCGAGAAAATGACTTCTTGGAAGCGGCAAAAATGAACGTGCATGCCACAACGTCGCTTTTCAATAAATCGCTTTACGACCCCAACGTAAACATGTTGCGGACACAAACAGAAGCGATGTCCGCCATTATAGGCTCGGTCAATTCACTAACGGTCAATCCTTACGACTTGACATTTGAAACACCATCGCAATTTGCAGAACGCATCGCACTCAATCAGCAATTGCTGCTGAAAGAAGAGTCACACTTCGACAAAATAACCGACCCTTCAGCCGGCTCATATTACATCGAAACACTTACAAATGCCATCGCAGAGCAAGCGTGGAATCTATTTTTGCAGATGGAAGAAAAAGGATTCTACACCGCATTGAAGGAAGGCGTGGTACAAGATATGATAAACCAATCGGCTGCCGAGCGTTTTACAGCTGCTGCAAAAAGAAAAGAAGTCCTTTTAGGTACCAATCAATATCCAAATTTCTCGGAAGCAATGGACTCTCGTATTGAAGATAAAAATAAAGAAAAAGAGACTGCCAACGAAAAAGAAACACCTTTGAAGAGGCTTAATAGAAAGCCACTTGCAGAGGATTTCAACGAATTGCGTCTTGCTACCGAACGAAGCGGAAAAAGACCAAAAGTGTTTATGCTTACCATCGGAAACCTTGCTTTTCGCCTTGCGCGGTCGCAATTTTCGAGTAACTTTTTCGGCTGTGCCGGATATGAAATCATCGACAATTTAGGTTTCAAAACCGTACAAGAAGGTGTGGAAGCCGCAATAAAGAAAAATGCCGATATTATTGTGCTTTGTTCAAGCGACGATGAATATGCGACGCTTGCACCCCAAGCATACGATTTGATAAAAGAACGCAAGGAACTTTTTGTTGTAGCGGGTGCACCGGCATGCATGGAGGATTTGAAGGAGCACGGTATCGAGCATTTCATTCATGTGCGAAGCAATGTGCTTGAAACCCTGCAAATGTTCAATTCGAAGCTGCTATAAAAAAACGATGGGTCAATTGTTTGACAAACATTTTTGTTGGCACAACAATATTTTCAAAAGATGAGCAAAGCAAAATTACATAAATGGATTGCAGTCACACATCCGTGGTCCTTGCCAGCGTCTATTTCGCCTGCTTTGGTTGCCATATCATTTGTTTTTTACCTGCATAAGACAGGCGTTGTGCTGACTGTTTATTGGATGAATGCTATTTTAGCAGTTTTAGGAGCAATGTTTTTTCATCTGTCCGGGAATCTGATTAGCGAATATTACGATTTTGTTAACGGAGTGGATGGTGAAGATAAAAAAGGAGCTGCACGCATGATCGTTACGGGTGATTTCAAACCTAAAACGGTGTTGTATTATGGATATGTCCTTTTGTTGATAGGCGTTCTGTTCGGTTTATCTCTTTTTTTTAGAACCGGCATGCCAATACTCTATATCGGACTTATGGGTATGATATTCACACTGTTTTATTATCGATTTAAATATGTGGCATGGGGCGATTTTGTTATTCTTATTACATTTGGATTGCTCATTGCCTTAGGCGTAACCTATGCGTTGACGCGACAACTTATTTGGGAATCGATGTGGGTTTCGTTACCCGTAGGAATGCTGATTGTCGCCATTTTGCACGCCAACAACACACGGGATATTTTACAGGACAAAGAAGCAGGTATAAAGACACAAGCCATGAAGCTGGGACTTGAAGGTTCACAGGTTCTGTATCAAACACTGCTCTTGGTCGCCTATCTTGTGATAGCGTTTAATGTGGTCGCCAAACTGTTTCATCCGATAACATTCATTGTTTTATTGAGTTTTCCTATGGCAGTGAAAAATATAAAACGAATGCGCGTCGCGACAATACATGATTTGTCAACAATTGATATATTAGATGCCCACACGGCAAAACTCGTGTTGGCATTCAGTTTACTTTTGAGTATGGGCAATTTTATAGCTCCATATTTACGATAAAAAAATAATATAAACGAAATGATAGACCAAGCGTTTCGTTAATAAAAAAATAAAAGATATGAAACCTAATTTCAAAAATATCAACATCAAATCTGATGGTTTTAAAGGAATTGATGCTGCCAATTGGGCAGAAAAAAATAAAATTAAAGCCGATTGGCATACGCCCGAGCATATTGAGGTGAAACCTGTTTATTCGAAAAAAGACCTCGAAGGCATGGAGCACTTGAACTATGCCGCCGGAGTACCGCCATTTTTGCGTGGCCCCTATTCCACCATGTATGTGATGCGTCCATGGACTATTCGTCAGTATGCCGGATTTTCGACAGCCGAAGAGTCCAACGCTTTTTATCGCAGAAACTTGGCATCAGGCCAAAAAGGACTTTCCGTAGCCTTTGACCTTCCCACGCACCGTGGATACGACGCCGACAACGAACGCGTAGTGGGTGACGTCGGAAAAGCGGGTGTGTCTATCTGCTCGGTAGAAGATATGAAAGTGCTTTTCGATGGTATTCCGTTGAATAAGATGTCGGTATCCATGACGATGAACGGTGCCGTTTTGCCTATTCTGGCATTTTATATTGTGGCGGCGCAAGAGCAAGGCGCGCAACTTGAAGAGATGGCCGGAACGATTCAGAACGATATTCTTAAAGAGTTCATGGTGCGTAACACCTACATATATCCGCCTGAGTTTTCGATGAAAATCATTGCCGACATTTTTGAGTTTACATCGCAAAACATGCCAAAGTTTAACTCAATCTCTATTTCAGGCTACCATATGCAAGAGGCGGGAGCAACTGCTGACATTGAGTTGGCTTACACACTTGCTGATGGAATTGAATATTTGCGCGCGGGGATGAATGCCGGCATCGATATTGACAAGTTTGCGCCACGTCTTTCGTTCTTTTGGGCAATTGGTATGAATCACTTTATGGAGATTGCCAAGATGCGTGCCGCGCGTCTTTTGTGGGCGAAAATTGTAAAAGGTTTGGGAGCAAAAAATCCGAAATCGATGGCATTGAGAACGCACTCACAAACATCCGGTTGGTCGCTCACAGAGCAAGATCCATTTAATAATGTGGGACGTACGTGTATCGAAGCCATGGCTGCTGCATTGGGACACACGCAATCGTTACACACCAACGCGCTGGACGAAGCCATTGCGTTGCCGACCGATTTCTCTGCACGTATCGCGCGAAACACACAGATATATATTCAAGAAGAAACCAAAGTGACAAAACAGGTGGATGCGTGGGCAGGTTCTTATTTTGTAGAATCATTAACGCAAGAACTTGTGGACAAAGCGTGGGCACATATTCAAGAAGTGGAACGATTGGGCGGTATGGCAAAGGCCATCGAAACCGGCATTCCCAAAATGCGTATAGAAGAAGCCGCTGCACGCACACAAGCACGTATCGACTCAGGTATTCAGACAATTATTGGTGTCAATAAATATCGTTTGGAACATGAAGATCCCATCGATATTTTGGAAGTGGATAACACGGCGGTGCGTATTCAACAAACAGAACGTTTGGAGAAATTGAGAGTTTCGCGTGACAACAATGCCGTACAAAAGGCGCTTGACGCCATCACCAAATGTGTGAAAACAAAAGAGGGTAACTTGCTTGCCTTGTCGATTGAGGCTGCGCGCGTTCGCGCTACGCTCGGCGAAATATCCGATGCTTGTGAGAAAATTGTAGGACGTTATAATGCTGTAATTAGAACAATATCAGGAGTGTACTCATCAGAATCAAAATCAGATGCCACGCTGGAAGATGCGCGTGCATTGGCAGACAAATTTGCCAAGAAAGAAGGACGTCAACCACGTATTATGGTTGCTAAAATGGGACAAGACGGACACGATCGCGGAGCAAAAGTTGTTGCCACCGGATATGCCGATTGCGGTTTCGACGTAGACATGGGCCCCTTGTTTCAAACTCCACAAGAGGCGGCACGTCAAGCAGTGGAAAACGACGTTCACGTGTTGGGCGTCTCTTCGCTTGCAGCAGGACACAAAACGCTCGTACCCCAAGTGATTGAAGAGTTGCATCGCTTAGGACGTCCCGATATTGTTGTCATTGCCGGAGGCGTAATTCCTGCACAGGATTATGATTTTCTTTACAAAGCAGGCGTTTCGGCCATCTTTGGTCCCGGGTCGTCGGTAACAAAATCAGCTTGTACAATACTCAATATTCTGCTGAACGAAGAATAAACTACTTTGTACTTTTTATATAACTTTGATAGCCGTTGCCCCAATTTGAGGCAGCGGCTATTTGTTTATATTGTAATGTACCTAAAAATCCCATTTAAAAAATTCAATTCAAAAAATAAAATAATTTTCCGCACGGCATTTTTAGAATAGCCAGTCTGCCTGATTTTACCATCTTGCCTGAAACACAAATAAACCGGTCGCGCAAAGTAGTGTGTTCTTGACGCCATGCTCAAAAATCGCTGCGGTAACGCATAATGACCGACAAAATGTAGGCGAATGCCGATAATTGCCATAAAATATCGTTTACCCAAAAATCCTGTGTCAAAGTTCGTTCGGCACAAAGCGAGTTCTTTGTCTGCTCAATCCAATTCTCGCTTTCCGCACGAGCTCCATAAAGTGTATGAAGTCCGACAGAGTCCATACCTTTCAGGTTGGAACAATAACAAAAGTATCGGTACTTGGGAATAAATTGTATTTCTCCGACGCGTGTTTTTTTGAGATTTTTCATTTTTACCTTTACTAAATACTCATGATTGCTACTCTCTGACAAATCAAACAGTTCTCTGTTGAAAAAACCGCTGTCGGCTCTGAAAAAAACTTGCTTTATCGTTTTGGGAAGCGCAGCCAAAGTTTCCTTTATAAACTCGCAAATACCGTTTGAGATATATGCAGAACCCGGTCTGAGACAACTATTAAGAAGCAGTTTTATTTCCGAGACAAAACAAAAAGCGGATGATAGCTTTTTGCTCCTTTTTTATGCGGATTATAGCCCACTTCCGCTCCCTGTTGATTACCGTAAGCCGGAAAAACGCCTGAATCGCAATCGAGTGTGATACGCGACAAACCACAATGTGCAACTTGAGAAGCTGTAAAACTCAACACAAAATCATGTAAATTCATCATGTTCTTTCTGATTTTGGTGATTAAATGTACGCCATAAACAAAAAGCGTCTCAAATAAATATTTACTTATATAGTGCTTATAACCAAACAGTTTTCCGAAAACAGGTATATGAAACTCCATTTTTTTTAACGGTTCCCTGTCATCGATATTTCCCGGAGTAAGTATAAAGTCTAAAAGTTCTCCTTTGTCATTAATAATCAAATGCAACTTGGCCCCAAAGAACCAACCAATCGAACACTGTCCCTTGGCTGTTATTCCCTTAAAAGTTTTATGCTGCTTTTC
>JAEZZZ010000014.1 GCA_023418255.1 Bacteroidota bacterium | reverse complement strand
AAGCCATTCATGAGGGGAGACATCGGCTTGCATACAACTGCCGATGAGGGTGTAAAATATGCAATTGTCCTCCGCCGCGCTGTCGTTTCCAGAGAAAAGATAGTTCTTGCGCCCCAAAGCAAGGGGGCGAATGGCATTTTCAATACCGTTGTTGTCGATTTGGTAATACCCCTCCTTACAGTATCTGCTGATACGCGGCCACATTCCGAAAGCATAGCCGATGGCTTTTCCAAGCGGACTTTTGGGTTTTCATTTATTTATTCTTCCATTTGGCGGTCATTTGGATTTATTACGTTCAAATCTATGGTAAAACCATTTTTGCCGATAAAATATACTCCGACTTCGAATACTTTGATCCGAAGAAAAAGGCATCTCAACAAATTGAAATACTCACTCTCGTAAAAGCAATCAAAGGACAAACTGAAGAACTTAAACAAACAGACAGGCTTCTTAACGACCTGTTCTCTAGGGCTGTTTCAAAAGTAAGAAAACCGATTGAGTAGTTCTTCAATTGGCTAAATGAAAAACACACATTGAAAGTGCGATGAAAGACAGATCTACCAATGGATTATTAGTCCATATATTTGGGAAATTGGCAATCGCTTTCTTATATCTTATTTTTTAACTCCGGATTCGCATTATTCTTTAAAAAATAGAGTATTTATAACTTTTTCTTCTTATTTTTGTGGAAAATAACGTTAACTAAACAAACCGTACTATTTCTAAAAACAGAGGAATAACAAGGAGCGACAAATAGTTATCTTATTTCTAAAAAAGACATTTTTTTTAACTAAATTAGATTTTGTAATGATTGTAGGTATTCCAAAAGAGATTATGGGAGGCGAAGCACGCGTAGCGGCTATCCCTGAAACAGTGAAAAAGTTTGTGCAAGAAGGAATGACCGTTTTGGTTGAAGCCGGTGCAGGAGTAAATTCACTTTACTCTGATGAACAGTATAAGAATGTTGGTGCCACATTGGTAAATAATCCAAAAGAGCTTTTTGACAAATCCGATTTAATCTTAAAAGTGAAAGAACCGCTTTTTAACGAAGCATTAGGCATGCATGAAGTTGATATGATGCACGAAGGACAGCATCTTATCACATTTATTCATCCCGCGTCGCCGGTGAATCACGAGATGGTGAAGAAGTTGGCGGAAAAAGGAATTGTGAGTTTGACCCTAGATGGGATTCCACGTATTTCGCGTGCTCAAAACATGGATGCGCTCACTTCCATGAGTACGTGCGCAGGATACAAAGGCATCATCATGGCGGCTGACGATTTGTCCATATTTATGCCACAAATGTTTACCGCTGTGGGCATGTTGAAGCCCGCACAAGTGTTGGTTATTGGTGTTGGCGTTGCCGGTTTGCAAGCGTTGGCAACTGCTAAACGATTAGGAGCTGTAACACATGCTATCGATATTCGTCCGGCAGCTTGTGAGCAAGCGAAAAGTTTGGGTGCCAAAGTTATCGAAACCGGTATTCCGCCAGAAGCGGCAGTTGCCGAGGGCGGCTATGCAAAGAAACTTTCGGACGAATGGCTACATAAAGAACGAGTAATTGTTGCCGAAGCCATCAAAGGCATGGACATTGTCTTTTGTAGCGCCTTGATTCCCGGTAAGGTAGCGCCTATTCTGATTACGGAGCAAATGGTGAAAAATATGAAAAACGGCTCTGTTATTGTTGATATTTCGATTGATCAGGGGGGGAATTGTCAAATCACATCTCCCGGAAAGAAAGAACGGAAGCATAACGTAACAATTAACGGTATCAAGAACATTCCGGGTTTGATTCCCACCAGTTCCACTTGGATGTTCGCGCACAATGTGTATAACTTAGTGAAATACCTTGCCAAAGATGGCAATATAGAATTGGATTATAATGATGAAATCGTTCGCTCAATTGTTGTTACGCATGATGGCGAAATTGTCCATGCCGGTACAAAAGAGGCCATGGGATTAGCATAGAGCTATGTTGATATCTATAAAAAAACAGAAACTATAATAATATAGGAAATGCCATCATGCACATATTGCTGCATGATGGGTTTCTTGTTTACATAAAATACGTAATAATGAATCCTTTAATTCTTGTATTGATTTTTGTTACTTCAACCATTGTGGGATATTTTGTGATAAAAAATGTTCCCAGTTTGTTGCACACACCGCTAATGTCGGGCATGAACGCTTTGTCCGGGATAACTATTTTGGGAGCCGTCGCGGCAGTTGGTCTCTCTTTTCTGGCAGTGAATACCGATGAGGTTATTTTAGGACAAGTTTTGGGAGCGATTGCAGTTGTTTCCGCCACCGTAAATGTTGTCGGGGGCTTTGGCGTTACGCATCGTATGTTGAAAATGTTTGACAAGAAAAAAAAAGATAAATCATCATGAGTGCAACACTATATTATATCTTTTGCGCGGTCCTTTCAATTGGCGTTTTGTTCGGAATCGCCATGATGAGCAAGGTCAAAACAGCTGTTATGGGAAACGCCATCAGTGCCACAAGCGTACTATTGGGAATTTTTTTAACCCTGTTTTATAATCATATTTTTTCAGTTTGGACCATTTATGCCTTTTTAGTCATTGGTGTGCTTATAGGTGCCACATTAGCCACAAGAGTAAAGATGATTCAAATGCCGCAAATGGTGGCGTTGCTAAACGGAATTGGAGGTTTTGCATCTGCCTGTGTCGGTGTTTTGTCGTCCTTGCGCATTGGCAGTTTTTCACCACAATATGTGGGGTTTACCAATGTTACCGCTACATTGGCAATGATTGTTGGCTCGGTAACACTTTTTGGTAGCTTGATTGCAGCGGGCAAACTTCATAAACTACTTCCACAGAAACCGGTCATTTGGAAAAATCACACACTTGTCATTTATCTAAGCCTCATTCTATTGCTTGCTGTCGTTGTTTATTCTTATTTTGCTAATTATATATCGGAGACATTCATTGTACTTGCTGTCAGTCTGATTTTTAGTTTTATTTTTGGAATTGCATTTTCCATTCGTGTGGGCGGAGCCGATATGCCGATTACCATTTCGCTACTCAATTCGTTGAGTGGTGTTGCCGGAGCAATCGCAGGAATGGCGGTAAGTGATATTTTGCTTGTCGCGGTTGGAGGTATTGTGGGTGCTTCCGGATTGTTGCTTACGCAGATTATGTGTCGTTCAATGAATCGGAAACTGCTTGATATTTTGACAGGAAAAACCTCAATGCCGACAAAGAAAAAAACCGTGAAATCCTCTGTCGCAAGTGATCAGATCTTACATGAACAATCTGAAAATAAATTCGTTGAGCTCATTAATACTACGAAATCTTCTAAAGCGGGTATTTTACGCAATGCCAAATCGGTGATTATTGTTCCCGGCTATGGGATGGCGTTGGCACAGGCTCAACACCAGGTGCGTCAGCTTGCCGATTTGTTAGAGAGTAGAGGAGCGGAAGTGAAATATGCGATTCATCCCGTTGCGGGCCGCATGCCGGGACATATGAACGTGTTGCTGGCGGAGGCGGATG
>JAEZZZ010000147.1 GCA_023418255.1 Bacteroidota bacterium | reverse complement strand
CCAACTTCATGTTTAATTTATACGTCCGTTCAGCCGATTGCTCGACCGTATGTATAAGCCCGTTTTCGGTTAGAATCAGTTCGTCACCGATAACCGTCAAGCGGTTGTAACGCAATTCAGGCACTTCAAGTAAAGCGCGCAACACCAGCGAAGTTGCTTCCATGTTGCCTTTTTCGTCAATCTTTGCGCCTTTGCCACCAAACATGCCGGAAATGAATTCGCCGAATTCGGCACCGCGAACAAATTTAATCAAGCCTTGTGCTGTGTCTGTATATTTTTTCGATAAGAAATGCTCAAAAAAAGAATTTGTTTTGCTGTTAAATTGCTGTTCAAGCTGCTCATTCGTTTTCTCTAACGCAGCCAGCCTTGAATACTGCGCACTGTCGCCTATCTGATACTCGCACTCAAATTTGTTATAGATGTTTTTCTCAAATTTGCGGATACGAGATGTAACTTCTCCGAGTGTTTCTGATTTTACCGTAACTTTTTGACCTATTTCTAAGTCGATACCATTTTCCTCACAGAAAATAGAACGGGTTTTAACGTCATAGACAAATTCACTTCCCAGCTTATCAAGATACTCTCTCGCCTTTGCCAAAAGCTCTTGTTCAGCAGCGGGGATAATTGCGGGTAATACCTTTTCGGCTTTGATATTGAAGAGAAAGAATTCATCTCCAACAGCGGGAGCAAGTGTCGGATTTGGCACATAAGTATTCCCTTGCTCTTCTTTGATTATCTCGAATTTATTGTCTTCTTTTATCGATAGCTCAAACTCTCTCCCCATCAGGTTACCCGACTGAAAAGCAATCTTTAAGGGTTTGCCCGGTGCAAGGTCTTCTTTTGTCAGTGTGAATGTGTTGTCGCCTTTTATCGTGAAGACTGTTGTTTTTTGTGTTGTTTCGCCATCACCATCTATGACCGTTGAAGTTACTTCCGTTATCTTGTTTTTCTGTCGCGGGTAAACATCTTCAAATATCTGCACCCCTTCTATAATCTGATTTTCGAGGAGATTAGGAAACAAGTCTACGAAGTTCGTACCTTCGGGTAAACGCAAACGCCGTTCAGAAATGTTATCGACCGAACCCGATGAAGCGCGGTAATCAAGGGGGATATTCCGCGTTGAACCAAATGCATACAGCCTTGTTACAAGCCTTTCACTCGACGGACTGAAGGAAATATCGTCTAATTGTTTATCGTACTCCAAAACAACAGGAACACCGCCTTCACACTTGCCAATATGAATGATGTTATCTTCAATCCACCATTCTAATTCATATGCTTCCGCTATTTGCGTTAGACCAGAAAATATATCTGTATTCTCAAAATGTATCGCTTTAACCGTTGAAGGGAATTGTCCTTTTGTGAATACACCTAATCCGTGTTTGTTTATGCTGTAAATAACAGTATCTAGAAACTTATCCCCCGATGTGGTCAAGTGAAACTCCAACTCATCAACGCCTTGATGATGATACTTCAACTGAAAATCTTTCCATCGTTCGGTCTTGTCGTAGAAAACCAAATCGTATTTATAGCCATCGGTCGCCTTATTCACGATAGGGATATAATCTCTATTCAAAAAGAATCTTTCATCTTCAAACATGATATAATCCCCCTTTTCCAACTTCACAAATTCAGCAAGCTCAAAGTCGAGAGTAACGCAATTCTCAACCATCAGCTCATGCCGATGAGTAGCTTTGTCGGGAATAAATCCGATATCTAAAACTAATATGTTGTTTCTAAATATTTTCACGGTCTAAGGGATTAGGCTCTTCAAACTCTATTCGATATGTTCCAAAGCCTGTTTTGTAATTGTTTAGTTTAAGGTTGCTTTCTTTATAAATCAATCGAAAGGTTTTGTTTATTACCGATACTTTTAATTCAACTATGCCTTTTGATAGCTCTAAAAAAAACGCTTCATACTTTGCTATGTAATCTGAAAAATCTACTCCGTTTATAGATATATTAATTGTGAATGTTCGAGATGTAGGCTGGGGATTTTTAGGTAAAACCTGCTTGCCCGGTATCGAACGAGCTTCATTTTCAGTAAATGGTTTTGCAGCTGGTGGCTTCAATAATGCTTCTATCGCACCATGTTGCAGTGTTGCTCCCCACGCAACATAAGCATCTTTCCCATTTATATAAAACAATCCTTTCATAGTAAAACAAAAAAAAGCTACCCGTTAGGATAGCCTTTGGCTTGGTTATTTCAAGCAAATATAGTTATTTATCTGATTTGTTTTAAAGGAATAGAGAAATAGTTTTTGACGAGAATATTTATATTAGTGCTAATGAATATAAAAAAATAAAATTACATATTAACTAAAAATGCTGAAAGACTTTTCATGTCCGGGAACTCCTTTATACCGATATCAGAGGTTGACCGTATTCTTTTTTGTTTGCGACTTTCTCTAACAACGTTAAGCATAGACTTAACACTATCTGATGTGTTTATAATTATAATGCGATGCTTATAATCTTCTTCAATAGCACATATTTCATCGGCAAAAGAACGTGATATAAACTCAACCTTATCAAAATCCAATTTAACAGAGGTCTCATTTTTTGACAAGAGTTCTCGTAGGATATTCGCATTCAAACGAGAGCGTATATCCACACCTATTTGTTCTGATATTTTAATCTTTATTCTCATATTCAATAACTTTATTAAGTAACATAATCCATATAGTTAAAATCTTTTGGAATCATTACCGGTATTTTCATCAAAATAACCGTTCCTTTCCAATTCATTTTAGGAGGCAGATTAATATAATCTGATTTACCATGTTCGTATCTGTGGAAAGCACCACCTGAAAGCATAAAAAACGCACCTTTTAGACCTTCTACAAGCATCCTTTTAGATGTAGGAATTCCAAACCCCCTTGTTTGACCATCTGGCAAATTTTTTGTAGAAAACCCTTCATTAGCTAATTTCAGCGATTTAGCTTCATTGTCATTTATTTCATTTAGAAATTTGTTTGTTTTAACATAGCGACCAAAGACAGTTATTCCATCATCAGCTATACATATATTCAATACTTTTTCTTTATATGAAAGACACTGAGAAAAAATATAACCATATTTTGCGTCTGAATGCTCACCTATATTGCAAATTAATTCACCCAAAAAATAAGACAAAGGAGATTTAATCTTACTCCCCGCACGACTCTGCCATTCTATTATATTTTGAATAATCGTTTGTATATTATCTACATTTCTCTTGAGAGGCTCAAATCGGCATACCGGAATATACGTCTTTTTTCTGTATTTATTCAAAAACTGTTCAAGAGTACGGTCATCATCTATGTGATATAAATCGTCAAAATGTATATGCTTAAAATAACTATCAACAGCCGATGATTTATTTACTACCTCTATTGTTTTAGAGCTGTTTTTCCTATAAAGGATTAAAGGAGCTATAAAAAAAGGATGAAAAAAAGACGTTCCTTGAAAATCCCAAATCACACTATTTGAATCTATCCCCTCTGTTTTATGCACTACCTTAAATAGGTCATTAAAGACACTACCAATTCTTGTCTCTTCTCTTACAATAGGAATTTTTACAATATTATCCGCTTTTGGGTTACACTTGTCCATTTTATGTTATGCATGTAACTTTTTAGGTTGCGTTTGCAACGCTACAAAGGTACAAACATAACAATAAATAGCAAACTTTTCAACATGTTTTAAAGCATGTTTAAACTGCAATTTTACTATCTTTTTATCTGATTTATAGATAAATATAGGCAAATTGAATGAATAAAATTTTAACTTTTGAAATAAAAAAAGCGGGCTAAGTGCCCGCCTTTTCTTATCTGGTTACTTTTTCGAGTATTGGATTTATCAGCTTGTTTAGAAATAGCCGCCCCTTTTCTGTCCACATCATGTATCATTTCAATTCTTATGGTTCAATTAAAAGTCACGGGGCTTTGGAAGTACCGGACGCGCCCATAATTATTTCAATTCCTTGCTGTTTTAAGCGATTGACAATAGATTGGCTTTCTTATAGCACCGCCACGCTTGTTTTTCTGTGTCGTAATACACTTGTACGGTGTCGTTTCGCTTTCTGTTACTCTCGCCTGTGGCAGGCACTATGTTTTGTGATAGTGTACCAAAAGCCTCTCTAATAGACCCATCTACTTTTTGAAAGTAGAATTTTACGATGCGTTCGCTCATTTCTCTTTTTAGCTTGTAGTTCGCCCAAGCTGTTTTCAACGCTTCACTCATTGTGTAGCCATTTCTTTTTACAAATTGCCACGCTTGCAGCATGATTTGTCTTAATTCTGTTGTTTTCATAATCATAAATTTTAAAAGTGATATAATGAATTGTTTATAAAAATCAACACAAATATACTGCAAACATTATAGCTCCACAAGTATTTATAGTTAAATTATATTAAATATAATATTTTTGTGGTATTATATATAATACTAATAATATATTATTGTAATTTTGTGCTATAATCCTAACATTATATATAATGACAGTACAAGAAAGAATCAAAGAGTTGATGAGTGAGAGAGGCTATAATATTTCACAATTAGCTAAACTATCCGAAATATCACAACCAAATATGAGCAACATGCTCTCGGGGAAATATAATCCAAGCTACGAAACATTGGAAAAAATTTCAAAAGTATTTGGAGTATCTATAAGGGATTTATTCCCATACAGCAAAACCGAAATAATTGGCTTCATTGAGTATTTTGGTTCTATTTATAAAATAGAATCCACAGAAGATTTAGAAGCTCTATTACAAAAGGTCAAACAAGACTATTAGCACCATTATCTTAACTTTTAGATAATTTGTGCCTTTGGATGAATAAATGTTATCGATATGCTACGAATAAAGGAAATTGTAAAAGAAAAAGGATTGACGCAAAAAGATTTGGCAGAAAGGTTGGGTATATCTGATATAAGCTTTAATAAAACCTTACGTGGTAAATATCCTCAACTTCAAACACTCGAGCGTATCGCCGATGCGCTTGATGTAGATATAGTGGAGTTGTTTGCCCCGAAAGCATCCGATGACTTTATCGCCATGATAAACTACAAAGGAACAATGAAACAATTTAACACTATCGAAGAGTTGGAAGAGTTTATAACGGTAATAAAGAATGATGCCGCAGCAAAATAAGTGCGAATAATTTTCCGTTGAATAATTTTTTTTCCTATCTTTGTGGAATGTTTAATTATTAAAATTTAGTGTTATGAGAAAATTTTTAGTTTTTACTGTTATTTTATTCTCATTTATAGTTATAGGATGCAGTAAGGATGAAGGCCCTGTAATAGAGCAACCCCCAACATCATTGTCAATAAAAACATACAAAACTGAAACCTTATCTGATGGCTCCAAGATAGAAAAAGAAATAAAATGCTTCTTTAATATATTTCTTATCCCTGATGGAATTACTGTAAAAGACGAGCAGTCCTTTTCAGATATAACTAAGGGTTATTTAATAGGCACAAATGGTGAACAAATTAAACGTACATACTTAGAACATGGATATAGTTTCGTTCAATTAGATATTGAACCCGGCAAATATTTTGTATCTGTTGCTACAGAGAATGCTCGCATATATTCTAATAAGATAATTGATGTGCCTGCTCATAAGATTACGGAGTTAAAAAAGGTTTTTGTTAGCCTTTATGGCTATGGTCTTGTTGATTGGTAATAGTAATTCAAAATAATTACAATTTATCCGTATTCTTTTTTATTTTCTCCAAATGTTCTTCCATTGCGGGGAGCGACTTGGTGTGTCCACTAATTAAGGCGATGTGTTTAGCGATTGTTTGATTTATAAGTCTTGTTTCGTCTTGTATGTCATTCCCCAACTTAACAGCCTCCAATGTATAGTTTTGAATAGCGGTCATCAGCTTGTTTTCCGCGAGAATTTCACGATTAGACATTTGAAAATCTGTAAATCGTCCGTTTAATTCCGTAATAGATTCTTGGCTCGCGGCACTAAACGCACCTTTTGACGCGGCGGATTGCGTATCTTTGAAAAGACCGGAGAAAGGTTCGAGCATCTGATTCATCCCTTCGCTAATAATCTTTGCGCGCTGTTCGTAGTAATCTCTTTTACTTTCGTATGTTCCCGCTTCCGCATCTGCCAACATCTCATCAACAAGTTTCTGTAAGTCATTATCGAAATACTTAACCATCAACCCTTCGATGATAGCTTTCTGGAATACGGATTTCATGTAGTCGGCAAGCTCTTTGGTTTCTATACGACCATCACGCATCATGTCTTTAAAGGAGTTGCGCAATTCATCAAACGATAATCCCGCTAATGATTCTTTCCATGCTTGTTTGTTATCGTCTAACATCTTATCGACATTCTCTCCCTCTTCTTTCAACTTGCGCAATTGTTCAAACAATTCTTTTGCTTTATCGGTTAATTTCCCTTGTTTATCGAGTCGCTCAATGTCATCAAAAGACTTCCCTAAAAGGCTTCCGTAAGAGTCCACAACACGTGTTTTTCTTCCAAAACCTAAAAAACCCCCATATTTCTCTGTTTTTTTACCTTTTATGAATTGTTCTTTGTTAAGGGCATTTAGAACGGTATTATAATCATCTTTTATTTGTTTCTTTTGTTTGAGAAGTTCCTCTGTTATACGTTTTTGGTATTGAAGAGCCGTTTCGCCTGCTTGGCGTTCAAGTCTGAGACGCTCCCGCACAAGTGCTTGATACTCCATCTTCCCTGCAATTACATTGTCCTGCCATTTTTTTAATGCTTCTTTGGCTTTGCGTTCACTTTCTTTGGCTTGTTTATGAAGAGAGAAGATAGAAGCGATTGACTTAACAGCATCTTTTACCCCACCTATTACATCACTGCTGGCAAATTTGGCGGCTGCCGAACCAATCCCCGCGATTGCCCCCGCTATCTCGGTGGCGGTTTCAAAGCTATCTGCTATACCACTATCCTTGCCAAATATAACGCCAACTGCGTCGGAGAATGCTCTCAAATGCTCTACTGTTTGGTCAACGGCATCGGATATTTTTTTCAAACCCTTTGCTATGGCATCTCTATCGTTATTCTTAATTCCCTCCATCATTTCCGCCCATCCATTTGAAATAGCCATGAAAGGGTTACGTGTATTTATAGCATCTTCTAAATTATCTAATGCTTCTTGGTAGGCTTTAATATCGGAAGGTTTCCAGCCGGATGTATCAACTTTCTTGGCTTCGTTTAGGATTTTCTGAATGGACGATGATGTCATTTTACCCAAATCAGAAAACATCTTTTGCCATAAGTCTGTTTTTTGAAATTCTTCAAAATTCAAAGACTTAATCTGTTCTTCCGCTAATCTTTTAGCTTCCGCGATGGCAGCATCAATTTGGATTTTGTTGTCTTCCGTGCGTTGAGAATTGAGAATACTCAGGTCTTTATTTAGCTTGCTTTCAATCTCTTCACGTCTTGTGGCGTAATCTTTGTATTGCTCTAAAAGCTCATTAAACAGCTGTTCTTTATCACGTAGTTCTTTTTGGGCGGCAGCATCCTTTCTGCTATCTATCTCTGCTTGCTGCTCACTTGTTAATCCAACGGTTTGATTAAATACGCCTTTCTTTCCGCTAACTTCCCATTCAGCTCGTGCAGCTTCTCGATTGGCTTTAATCAATGCTTGTTTTCTCTCTTCAATTGATTGTAGCTCTCGCTTTTTCTCCAATTCAATTTGAGCATTCTTTTTAGCAAAGCCTTCACGCATGCCATCTATTTCCGATTGCTTAATGTCCAATTCGGCTTTTTTAGCATCGTTAGCTGCTTGTTGTTTTTGTTCGTTTAAACGATGTTGAGCATCGGCTTTTAATTGTGCTTCCCTTAAAGCCTTATCCTTATCTCTTTTGCTTGTATTTGTCTTTTCTGTATCTGAGTATTTCTTCAACGCCTTGTCGGCTTCTTTGATTTGTGCTGTCAGCTTTTTCCATTCATCTGAACCAATCTTATCTTCCCCCAACTTCTTGCGTGCGTCTTCTGCGGTTTTCTTAATATTCTCCCAATAAGCATAATTTTTATCGGCAGATTTTGTATTATAGCTCTCGATACTTTTATTGAGTTTATTTATCTGCTCGTCAATGTCTGATAGGTTCTTGGCAGTATTCTTATCTATTGTGAAAGGATTAATGCTTTTATTCCCTTGCAATAAGTTTTTTTGCCTTAAAAGTGCCTCGCGTTGACTTTTTAAACGCTCAACTTGTTCATCCTTTGAAAGAGAGCGAAATGCTGCTTCTTTTTCTATAGATTGAATTTCATTCAACTGTTTCTTTAGGTTTTCCGCATCTTTTTTATGTTTCTCTATTTCTTTCTGATAGCCTGAAACTAATTGATTAGTGCTTATTTGACCAGATTTTCGGGCATCTTTTATTCCATCTTCTAACTCCTTGATTCTTTTTAAGTGCGCTTCATATTGCTTTTGTTTAAAGGCTTTATCATCTTCTTGTTGTTTTTCACCTGAAAGCTTTTGCAACTCTTCTGCCGACATCCGCATTACATCATAAAAAGATTTACCTTTAAGTCTCTCAGGCATCAGCTTTATGAGTTTTCGATACGCTTCAATTTGGTCATATATGGAAGATGTCTCACTCTTTAATGTATTTATTAGTACATCGGTTTTATTTTTAAATGCTTCTTTACGATTCTTGGCTTCATCAAGCACTTTATTTAATCGCTTTTGAGCTTTTTCTTGCTCGGATGTGTTATCCCGCAAAGACCACAGCGTTGTCGCTAAGCCCACAACCAACGTCGCCATTAAAGCATAAGGATTTGAATTCATCGTCACGGTCAATGCCTTAAATGCCTTATTGACACGTGCAAGAACAACACCTGTCATCATTTGAAGATTATTAAATCCAGTTTGAGCAACAGAAGTAACAATGAGCGCCGTTTTATATGTTCCGTACGTGGCAATCAGAGATAAAATCATCTTACCCACCTTCTCCCAGTTTTCAACCAATGTTGTAGTTATTTCAAGTGCTTTTGAAGCAAAACCTTGTGTGGATTTCCCCATTTCGTTCATTGCAACATCAATAGCATCTTGAAGATTGGATATTTGCCCGGTGAGCGATTTGGACTGCTCTTGCATTAGGTTGTAAAACTGTCCTCCCTTGTCGGTCATTTTCGTTATAACTTTTTCGACATCGGCAAATCCAATTTTCCCGGCAGAAACCATATCGTTAATCTCTTTCGTGGTCTTACCATACATCTTTGCCATCTCTGCAAGCAGGGGGATACCCGAGTTGGTAAATTGCAGCATATCTCTTGCATACACTCTGCCTTGTACCATCGTAGTACCATACAGATATGTCAGGCGCTCAAGAGGGAGACCTAATCCCGCCGCAACATTACCCAGCCGTATCAGTGTTTCATTTACCTTTTCCGCTTCAAAGCCGTAAGCAATCAGCTGTCTTGCACCATTAGCGACACCTTTTAAGTCAAAAGGAGTCTTTGCCGCAGTTTCTACCATCTGCGCCATTAACTTGTCGGCTCTTTCTTTGGATTGCAAGAGTGTGGTAAACGCAATTTCAAGCTGTTGGAATTCGCCACGTGTTTCGATTATCCTTTTATTGAGCATGATTAACGCGGCAGAACCGCCGACCAAGCTCAATGCTCCGGCTAAATTCTTAAACCCAATAGCCGTAATTTCCGCAGTTTGCTTAGATTTGGACAAAGCAGAGGAGTTTTTAGCAACTTTCTCCGTTAGCTTGTCGTATTTCGTCTGTGTTTCATTAATCTGGTTAGTTAGCTTCTTGTGAAGTTTAACATCGGTTTTATCCGATTTAGCTAACACCTCTTGCAATCTGATTATTTCGTTTCTAAGTCGGATAACTTCTTCGAAGTCCGCTTTGGCTTTGAAATATAACTCCATAATTATTGTGTTTTTCGCTTCATCATTTCACGACCGCTAAGTGTTTCCGTTTTCTCATCCCTTGTATCGATTGAAAGTTTGTCAATAGTCATTAAAACAAGAATGCGATATGGTATAGTTAATACATCTGTATATGATAAATGAAGATTCTCCATGAATGTGGCTATCTGACCTATCATGGTCTTGTTTCCTCTTGTGTCATGGTCTTCGTCGCCGCCAACATCAAGGCGGCACAGACGAAAAAATCTTCAATCCCAATTATTTTACTAACCTGCTCAATTGCGACTTTTAGTTCTTGTGCTGTCGATTTAATAACTTTGCGGTACGTCAGCCAAAAAAGGAATCTACCATAGAAACGTTTATATCTATTTCCCAATATTGCATACGTCAGATATTCAGCAGCACGTAGATTGTTGTTTGAAATCGTTTTTAAGGCTTCTATGCTACTTTTAAACTCCACCTTTTCTATCACACTCACCATTCTTGCAAATGTGGTTATCGTAGGAGGATAAACAGTAAAACTTTTTTTATTTAGCGTCAAAACCTCAAAATTAACATTCAATATCTCGTCCGCAACTAATTGATGTGGAAGCTTTTCTGTAGAATCCATAAGAAATAAGAAAAAGGGAAGCCGCTAAGCTTCCTCTTCTTTCGATTTAAGGTTAAGCAGTTTTTTCGTTATCGTTCCAAATCTCTGATTTTAGATCCGGGTCATCGGGAGTCACAGGCACAAATTTCACACCTTGACCAATTGCCTTTTTGTTTTCGGTGGCATTTGCTATCACTTGTGCTTTGGGGAAGATAATACTTACATTATCTTTTGTAGTTCCCTTAACCGCTTTATAAATTACCTCAGGAGTATCGGGAGGAGTCCATATAGCACCACTTGAAGCATTCGCAGCCGTATAAGTACCGCCTTGCAGTTTTGCTTTTGTTTCAAGGTCATATCTACCAATGGTGGCAATAATATGCTTATCTCCTTCTTTAACTTCATTGTAGTAGGTACGGCCCTTTACATCTTTGTAAGGGTCTGTCGTAGGCTCACCTTCAATATATTTGAATGTTTCTTCATGGACGTTTTCTAATTCAGTCCAAGATGATGGAAGTCCCGCCTTTGGTACGTCCGCGTATTCTAACTTAACGAGTTCTACCGCTATAATTTTTCTTGCCATAGTATTAAAAATTAGTTATTTGTAATTCAAGTTTAACGTTTATGAAATAGGAGAATGTCTGTTTCTCCTCATCTTGTTTGATACTGTCCATTCGGACAATCATCTGTTCATCATTTAATGTAAATAAGAGCGATTTTTTAAATAGTTTATCGAGTTTTGCTTCAACTTCAGTCATCCTTGCCCCATCTGGTTCATCATAGCCTCTTTTTGTATAATAGGGAACAAACCAATTAACATTGGCAAAGCCTTCACGCCATGAATTCCCATTCAGCCCCAACGTATTGACAACAATTCTTTCAAAGTTGTCTTTTTTCGTTACAGGGGGATGCGTATCCTTAAACACATCAACACCGCTAACATTGCTTAGCAGATATTTTCTGAGTATGTTTTTTACATCATTCCCGGTCATATAGTTGGTTCTTAATTTTTAGACGTTGCATAGATTGAACATTAAAACCTTTGGCTTCCACGTAAGAAGCATAAGGCATGCTATTGGCAAGGATAATAGAAACGCCTTCTGTGTCTCTTTTAATTATTGCGTCCATTGATTCATCGGTCGCATTTGACTTAAAAATACCATCATCGGTAACAGCATAGACGTTTGACTTTCTTAATTTACCCGAACGGTCTTGATAGTTCCCTTCCCTTATGCAATCTTCAACAGCTTCTTCTCCGATAGCAACAAGGTCATTTTTCATGTTCTCTTTGAACTCGTCAAAGGCTTCATCAAAATAGGATACTAAATCAACCATACGGCTTGATAATTAAGATAATTACACTCGACTGCTCTATCTATCTTTCCTTCTCCTCTCACACTTCCATCTGCTCGCAAGGATCTGACCGTCATGCCCTTTTTCAAAAGAATGCCTTTATTGAAGACAATCTTGTACAAAGGATTATAGGCGATACCGTTTTCACCGTACAGTGTCTGATTGCCCGCATCATCACAGCGGCACATCCCTATTTTTCTCCACTCGCTTTGCGGCTGGCTGATAGGGTCTCCGTTTTCATCTTCAACAATGGGTGATTCCACAAATAATTCAAGTGTATGAGGAGCGAAATACATTACTTCACAAGTTTAACAAGCTTTGTTTTCAATAATTCATTCGCGCGCTTATCTTCAAACTCAACAACTTCGCCTACTTTGTAAGCGCGTCCATTGTGCTTGTCGGTAAACGCGTCTTTAATCTCAAGTTTCTTCATTACCATATGTCAGATTCTTCGCTTATAATATTCGTAGAAAGAAGATTCTCCTTTCCTAACTTATTTGCCAAAAGGGAATACCATTTCAGAAAGCCGCTTTCACTCCAAGAGATTGAAAAACCATTCTCGGAAATAGAGCTTACACCGCCAATCATCGATGACGCTTCTTCGTACATTGCCAATTCAGCCGTAGGCACGTCGACAACATCAGATTCATTCAGTTTCTGATTGGCAAGGATAACTGATATTAGAGCAGGCTCGACACCGAACCGCCCTAATACAGCTGTGAAATATTCCCTATAAGTCATTATGCTTCGGTTTTAAGTGAATAAATACCGTTAATAGCAGTAATAACAGGTAATGACAGAGATTCCGCTTTTGTGAATTCAACCCCGTTAGAGTTGGTTGTTTCACCCACACCCCATTGAGAGATGCGAATACGGCCATCGTTGGAGTATGTAACACCCGGTTCAGGTCGCAACTCACTATCGGCAAATGCGTTTTTAATCACACCGAGATTACCTTCAGGCACAAACACCAAATTCTTCGAATTGAAAGGAGTGTATGAATTTAATACACCTTCTTGGTTCAAGATACCCACTTGGCGTTGGATAACTTTAAATGTCGGCATATTGTTAATTTGCATAAACTCATTGAGCGTGCTCAGCAACAACGGTGAATTCTTTCGGTCAGTACCGTAGATAATTTGCTTGATTGCTTTGTTTCTAAGGATGTAACTCAGCTTGCTTTGCGATAACCATACCTCAGCGATAGGGGATTTGTCCGCATATGCTTCTTGCATCGCCTGCAAGTCCTCAAATACGTCCACCGTGTCTATGTTCGCCACAGTCCAATCCTTTTTCACTTTCGCTTTGTTTTCCTCCGGCATCTTATAATCAATCGTGCCTCTTACACCACCTTCAGGGTTAGTCGTTTCGTCAAACTCGAATTTTCCTTCATTTGACAATGCACCCAAGAAAATCATGTCAAGCTTTGACTTGACACCATTCACGGCATCGCTGACGTTACCCCACATTATGCGTATAAGTTCGTTTTTCACTACGTCATCACCCAACGCGCGGCTATCCAAGAGAGATAATACCTTACGATATTCCTGAATGGTCATCGGGTAGGTATGGGCATGCTTGAGCACTCTCTCAGCAAGAGTATCCAAACCGTTATACGGACGAATCGGTTCTTTACCGCTGTCGCCTACTGTAGCAGCCGAAATGGTCAAACCGTATTTTCCGATAATCTCCTCGAAGTTTAATCCGGTAGTGGGAGTATCCCATGTTAGACGTTCTTCGTAATGCGTTTTGTCAAACAGACGCTTACGCGCCAAATCAGCTTCATCGATACGTGCTTGCACCACACGTGTCAAGTCGCCGAATATTGAGCTATATAAAAATTGTTCCATAGATTTTATTGGTTAAAGAATTTAATACTGTGGTTGTTTTTCAGACACATTCCCGCTTGCAGCCAATCAGCCGGAACGGGAGATGCAATATCTTTCAGCACATTCGCTTCATACGCAAGGTCGATAACGTCTTTCTTAAGATCTTCAACCTCTTTTACAGCAGCCACAACGGCATTGGGTTCCGCAATTGGAGTAGTGTCGTCTGTAGCCTCAAATAATACATTTCCTGCTTCAACACCCGCAATTGTTTTATCGAGTGTCAAAACATCTTTGTCGGCATTTGACGTATCAATGGATTTTACGGTTGCGGCAGTAGTACCATTAGACAGCTTTGTTCCTACCTCAACGATAGAACCTTTGGCAATTGACAATTTTGTAGTGCTGATATTTTCAACCGCCTTTACCGTTCTCACAATCGTACACTCCAGTTTGGAAGTGTCGGCGTACGCTAATACGCCTCTGTCGATAACAGTACCGACCGACGGCATATTCTTCAATTTATACGAGCCGGGTAAGACTTCTGCTTCACCGCGCCAAATTTTTGGCATTCCGCCCGCAAGTGATTTTCTGTTTAATTTAATCATTTTTGTTTAGAGTTTAAGATTAGATACTTGGCAATCCGTTCACAAATCGTTTAGCTTCTTCATTGATGAAGTTTTTGGATGTTGATAAAGGGAATGCCTCTTTCTGTTCAAGCCCTGCGGTTGTGATGTTTTTCTTTACGCCTGACAAATAGGTGTTGATTGCTTCTTCATCGGCATCTTCCGCGATGTTGAAACCCTCATTTATTCGCCATTCGGGTATTTGCAGTTCTTTCGCTTTGGTTAAAATTTTTGTTGCCCTTGCATGGCGTTCCTCCTCTGCTTCTTTCCGCGTTAATTGCTCCTGAATTGGAACCACTACCCTTGCAAGTTCATCTTTAATTAACTTCGAAATGGACTCGGGAGTTAATTCGGTGTCTTTTTTCTCAGGTTGCTCGTTATCGCCCCCTTGTTTAGATTTAAGTTGTTCATGAAGATTGGCTAATTCCTGCTCCGCTTTTGCTTTCGCTGCTCTATCCTTGTCGGCTGAACTTTGAAACTCTTTTAAGGTCGCTTCTTGCCCTTTAATCACGGAGGCAAGATTTTCATCTGTCACAAAGCCTAAATTCGCGAGCATTTCCGCATGCGCCTTTAAAACCTTGTCGCTTAAACCCAAATTACTATAACTTGTTTTTAAGGCTTCATAAATTTTGCTATTCATAGTTTTTTGTTAATAAAAAAAGGCTACTCCCTTTTGGAAATAGCCTTTGGCTTGGTTTTGGTTAAATAATTATTTTGAAACAGTATGTTTAGTAAAACATTTCTTGCAATAAACTAATACGGATTGCCCTTTTTCAAGGGATGGTTTTATGGATGTGAAAAAGTGTCCGCATTTTGGACATCTGATTTCGTCTTCTAAACCGTTATAAATAATTCCACCCTCTCTCATGCAACAATCTTTTAAGCAAATTTACCTATATGTGCAAGAGATAGCAAAGTATTTGATTAAAAGTTTTTAACGGGTTACATTCATTGCCTTTAATTAAAAAAGATAGCACTCTATTTTCACAAACAAAGTGCTACAAAAAAACATTATTATGATTATGACACTAAGAACAATAATTCTGCCAAACGGTTACATTTTGGTATGTCCGTTCGGCGAAAGAAGTTCATTATCGATATTTTTTTCTGACAATTTGCTTTTTTCTTTCTGTTCGTCCAATATTCTTTCAACTTCCGCATTAGAATCATCAACCATACCGAGAAGTTTCACCGCCGATTCGAGCGATAATAACCCAGCGGAATAAGCGGAAACTATATCTGATACGCTTTTGCTTTCTCCGAATGGGTCTTGAAACTCATGCTTTATAACCACGTTTTCAAAACTTATTGAGGGGTCGAGCACCTTTGAGATAATTGCTATAATTATATTTTTTTCTCTATCTATCAGTTCATCATAGATTTCAATATTTCTATTACGTTTGATGTATCCGGGAATCATTATCCTTCGAATAGTTTCTCCCGACAACATTCCTAATCCGGACAATGAAGTGAAGTCAAAAGGCGGCGTGAACGTATCATCTAAAATCGCCTGCCGATTAGTTCTTTTCTCCGATTCTTTTAACTCATTTGATGCCGGTGGTTCTATATACCTAAAATCGCTGTCTCTTCCTTGTAGATGTATTAACTTGCCTATTGTTTCAGGGTCGGCAAGGCTTTTTATCACATCTGTCGTTGCCGCAGCAACTGGGTCGGCAAAATAATTATTCGTATCCGCCGATTTACTGTCTAGCATCTCATCGCGCTCAATTCGAGCTTGAGCACCCCGCCACGCCTCTTGTTGAGGATAATATACTACGTTTATTTTTCCTGTTGGATTAGGCACAGCGTCAATGTCCCACGAAACGGAAGTCTTTTTACATCTGTAAATAACATCGTTTGTATGTATATCGAAATGTTCAACGGTCTTTCCACCAACCTTTAAATAATACCCAACCCCAAAAGCGAGCAATTGACCATATTGGTTAAATAAAGGATAAAGGTCAAACCCCCGCGATTTGCTTAATACTTGAACCCGTACCTTTGGCTGTCCATCTTCTTGGAAGATGTGATATAGTTTAGCAGAATGAGTTTCCGCACCCGCCAATCGCTTACACTCTCTCATTGTGGTATTAAAACGATGTTCGTTCAGGAAGTCGGAAAATGCGCCAAACGCGGCATCTTCTATTGCATCGCAAGTCCATTTGATTGGATTATTAAGCAAGAAGAATAATTCTACTTCATTGATATGCTTTTGCCATGAACGAGGAAGTTTTTCTGTCACGTAGTCATTACGATTTTTGCGAGGCTTATTAGGTCGCTTCATGATGGCATGGGATTCAGGATTGTATTCTGAAATAGCTTTTTTCACTTCATCGCTTCTGTCTTCAAATAACTCTTTGGCTTTGGATATATCCTTATCCTTGATGAGTGTGAGCAAATCTCTATCTACACCTGCCGCGCGAAGTGTTATGTTTTTAAAATAGCTGATTATGTCCATATCAATATATTCCTAATTCTTCTTTGGTATAAATTTTGGTTGTTTGGATTCTTCCGAGTACTTTGGCTAATACTACATAGCGTACCAGGTCTATTATATGGTTAAAAGCGTCGATAGGTTCGTTTAACCATTTGCCCTCCTTGTCTTGTTTGTAGGTGTAATTTTTAAACTCTCTCAACGCGTTAAACGAACGCCTTGTAATCTTAATGTTGTACTCCAGCAGTTTATTAATTCCCGCCATGATAGAACCGGGAAACTTTTCTACGGGATGGATATTTATCCCTCCGTTCTTTATCTCATCAATAAGACGCGGGTCGGCACTCTCGGAGATAACTTCATAACTATCATAAGGCTTCAACTCCCTGATAATATCGCCTGAAAGCATTTTTGTTTTGTAGCATATTTCATCTATGTATAAATCATTCCCCTGTATAGCCACTTCGCCTATTGCTGTCGGGTCAAATGTATATCCAAAGTCAATGCCAATCCAACGCTTTTTTATCCATGAAGGGATTTCATCCACAACCTCTACGTTCGTGAATATAAGCCCCTCTATTTGCGCTTGCAATCCCAATCCATATATCTGCCATAGAGATTTATTTTTATGTTGTAAGCTCTCGATTTCATCTATAATTGTTTGTTCTAAGAATGGATTGTCTTTGTATGTAGAAATAAAGTGAAATGTTTTTTTGTCTTTATTTATATCGCAAAGCCAATGGTCATCTGTAAAAGATGGATTATAGTCCACAATTGCAAACTGGGTTGTACGCATTTTAAGCTGCTGCCATTCGATAAATTTCAATTCATTTGCTTCGTTGGCATACAGAACATCACGCTTCCTACCGCGTATCTTTTGCTCACTATCTGTGGAGAAAAACTCCACCCATGAGCCATTAGGGAATGTGTAGATAAACTCTGATTTGTTCAATGCCTTTTCATCGAATAACCCCAGTTTGTACAGTATCTTTTTAAAATCAACAAATACGGAACCTTTTAATGCCGGGAGTGTCGCCCGCACAATCGATAATCGTGTGTTCGGATGTTGAAGAAGGTATATAACAAGCCACAGCACAATATTAAAGGTTTTTCCTGAGCGTGAGCTTCCTTGCGCTGAAACCGTCGTAAATCCGTCTTTTATGGCTTTATCGACCGTACTATATACTCTCGTCGTTTGTATCTTCAACTTGTTCTCTTTTGTCTATGATTTCAATTGTAAATCCTTTGTTTATCTCTTCGCCTTTCGTTGTTATATCCAACTTCTTGCCTTCGATTGTTTTTTGACGCCACTCGTCATCGTGATTGAAAAGCCATGTTCCCAACGCCTGTATATTTGGAGCTAATTCTATTTCGCTCTCTTGCATTACGGCTTTATTGGAAGAGAAGATGCGCCCTGTACCACCGCATTCGGTACAGTTTTCGTTTTGCCCATCACATGGACAGGATGTTTCAACATATCGCTTCACTACTGTTTTTACTTTCTTGCCCCCCAGTGCGGATTTTAGATATGTGTCACGTACGACCATGTTTATCTTATCTCGTCCGCGCGCTAAGGCTTCGGATATATTTTTAGCACGTTCGGTTAATTCACCATTTTTATCCTTTTCATTTTTCAATTCACTAAAATATTGTGGGGATAAATTATCTCCATACTCTTTTACCAATGCCCATGCGATGTTCTTATCGGTCAATCCCTTTTGCGCGTAATCTTCAATTATTTGGTAGAATTTAGGGTCGCTATAATAATCAAATTTAGGTTTTGCCATATTATTCTATTTGATTTAAGATGTCTTCTCCTTTGGCAAATTTGGCAGTTGTATCTATGTTCATCAAATTGCAGAAAGCCTCTTTTGCACTATGTGTTGAGAAAGACAATGTTATGTATGCGTTCTCATCTCTTACTTTCTCTTCTGCTCTTTGCCTTACTTCTTCTTTTGCCGCTTTTACTTTTTCTTTTTTGTCTTCATAAGGCTCAAAGCCTATATCTAATATTTCGACACCGACATCTATTTCGGTATCTACTCCCAGTAAGTCATTCAAGGCTTGTAATTCATTATCGGGGATACCTATATTTTCATAGTCTATTTTTGGCGCATATTTAGCAATTAGGTTTATATCCGCTTTTGTGTTTCCTATTGCCATGTAGGTCAGCTGCTCTAATTCTTCTTTTTCAGAATAACTAACCACCTCCACCTTTACGTCGTAGTCATTCTTGCCATCATATTTGTATAGCGCGTCTTGCGCTAATATTCTTCTATGACCATCTATAAGATTGCCCGTTCTCTCATTCCAAACGATACCGCCGTTATAACCGTATTTTTTAAAGTTATTCAGCTGTTTTTTTATTGCATCTTCTGAATGCGCTTTCGGATTAAACGGATTAAGGTTTATCTGCGACCTTTTGATTATCCTTGTTTCACTCTGCTTTATCTTTTTCATAGTTATATTCAAATATTAAGCGTTCAACAAGGGGAAACATTTCTATTACCCTTTTTAAATCATCGGGATAATTCTTTTTCAAGAAAAGAAGATAATTAATATCTGTTATATTTGTACCGGAGCTTTGAGCATTCCCGTAACTTTCCGGTGCAATTAGATTGTTTTTTTGTATATATTCAAGAACGTCTTTGTTTTTATATTCACTTAACGGATACACCTTTTTAGTTTTCCTATTTATTGCGCTTATTTCATAGGTGCGCAGCATTAGTCTCCTATTCATGCTGTCAGATTGTTTAAATCCGTAACAAGCCCATTCTATGTTATATTTCTCTCTTATCATGTCGGTTATATCGGCAAATGTGTATTTTTTAAGCTTTTCATTTTGACGGCAACCTAAATAACCTGTTTTGAGATATGAGTAAAGAGCAAAGTGCGGAACTTGTATAAACTTCAAGTTACTGTACTTGTTTATAGCGTAATTTATATATCTGTTTATATGGTTCAAATTTGGCACGATATACATATACACGCATAATACTTCTTCAAATAATTCTGAAAGCATATGAGCGAGAGCAATACTGTCTTTTCCACTTGCGGAATGAAACAATATTACCCTCTTCTCATCGGCTATTTCTCTTATTACTTCTTTCGCTTTAAGCATTATTTACCATTTCCAAGTATTCTGTTTCTGCGTCTATTAGCGGAGTTTTGCTTGGTAGCTCTACCCGCAAGGTAAGCTGCTTTGTTTTTGTAATAAGTCCTCTTACCAGTTTTTTGGTCTACATGTACTGCATAAGGTTCAGGCATAATATTAAAATTTAAAAGGTTAATAAAAAAAGGGCTACCGAATTGCTTCGATAACCCTTTGGGTTCTGTTTTATTTTGTCTTTGATTATATGTTTTCTCTATTAATTATTTCAGCTACATGAAGGTAATAAAACATAGGTTTTTCTTCGTAAGGCAAATGTTCATATTGCTGCCATTCTTCGTCGTAATCGTGAAAATCAAAATCTTCAGCTAAGTAACTCAAATCTTCTTCGTCCATTGAGCAAATGCCGATGTCGTCGATTCTCACATCTAACGACCAAGAATTGTTGTAATTATGAAAATGAACGTACTCGATACCTTTTAAAGGCTCTACACACTCTTCATCTCTGCCTTGTTCTCTTAACTCTTCATTTAAGGCAAGTTGTTCTTCATCTGTGAACATACTCGCATAGAAAGGGGTATATGCTCGAATTTCAAGCACCTTCTTCCCATTGATAATGTCAAGCGCATTTTCTTTTTTCATTATTAAGTTATACGCTTCATGTTTTTTGCCGTCTTTTTCTATATACATATATATCAGTTTTTTAATTATGTCGCAAATATAATAATTCGCTTTGATTTATTATAATTTTTTGTTGTAAAGTTTTTAACGAGAAAAAGGCAGGCTATTCGCCCACCTTTTCGAAATTTGGCAAAGTGATTTCTGCACCCATGTGTTCGCAAAAATCATCGAATTGCGAAACAGGTACGGCATATACCGCGCCACGATGAACACAAATATACTCGTTTTCTTTGCCATAATGCCCACTGTAATCGATTAAGATTACAGTGTCCTCTTTGGCTTCGAGTAAGGCTACTTGCCAAGAGCCTATGCGTCCGGCATCGCCATCGGCGCCATTGCCTACAGCCAATATTTCAACCGCATTTTTATCTATTAAAATGCTACCATCATGGCGGCGTGTATAACCGCCATTACTGTGCAGCAACAAGAAAACCTTGTTGTCTGCCTGCTCAATAACTCGTGGCTTACCAGACTTTGTTAAGCCAATTGAATAAGAGCGATTTAGCCCTTGTTCGAGTGTGCAGCTTTCGCTGCATGTGAGAGCAACGAGCTTGCGCCCGCGCCCTCTTTGACCCTGCTGAATTTGATAGATAGTACCAAATTCGAGCTTAACTTCACTTGCGTGAAGAGTTTCGTTTGTGTAAATCATAATTCTTTATTTATTTTTAAATCTCATAATTTCTAACTTCATTTTTCAAAACGTCAGGTATTTCTTCATCTTGAAAACTTTGTGCTGTAAACCATCTCGCAGCTCTTTCTTTCGAGATTTCTTCGTATGTTTCGATTGAATTTTGATAATCAGACCATTTGTTTAGAATAAATACACCGGTCTTTGTGATATACAATGCTTCGTGATAAAATCGTTCATTCGTTGCCTTGCTTATTGTTGCACTTTGCAAATAGATTCTTTTTTCTTCAAACATTTGTGCTTTATCGCGGTCAAACCATTTGCCGCTTTTGTTTGTCAATGCTATTCGTGCCATAATTTTATACACTTTATTCGTGTCGTGCGCAACTTCTAATTTTATTCGCTTCTGTAAGCTTCAAATTTGCCTTGTTCATCATAGATGCTCTCACCTATTTTAACATCACGTGC
This sequence comes from Bacteroidota bacterium, assembly GCA_023418255.1. Classification (GTDB taxonomy): domain Bacteria; phylum Bacteroidota; class Bacteroidia; order Bacteroidales; family Dysgonomonadaceae; genus JAEZZZ01. The sequence continues at coordinate 2,623 of JAEZZZ010000147.1, read as the reverse complement.
GGGTGTTGAAAAAAGCCACACTTTTCTGCCTGCTTTATCTTTACCTATACATTTTTCAATGCCCCAAAGATTTGAGTTATACTCATCTCTTGCTTCCATCTCTGCATCTGTTCTTATTACAAACACGATGTCTGAATTTTCTCTAATGATATTATCTGAAAACTTCATAGCTATTTATTTTTTAATTCGTTGTACTTTTCTACTATCTTGTAATTGTAAATTTTAAAATATTTTTTATGCAAAGTTGTAAATACTGTATGTGTAACCAGCCCCGCCCCTATATGCCACGCCATTTAGAGGTATTTTATCAGTAAGACTAAATTTAAAATACTTATCTATTTCTTCATCTGAATAAAAGAGTTGCAATTTGTTTTCAATTAACGTATCATCTATATCATATAGATTTATATATATCACTGCTTTTAGATTTTCATTAATATTAAACTCTGTAAAAATTATCTTTTTATTATCTATAAATAAGCAGTCAGGGTCGCCTTCAAAAAGTTGAATTATACTATTGCCATCTTCATACAAATCAAAATCTAACTCATCTCTTAAGAAATCTATCAACTCATCAAACTCATATACGTTTTCGTAATTCACAATTGTTGTTTTCATAATCATAAAATTTAAAATGTTAGCTATATCTTTATTTTCTATGTGCAAAATTAGATATATCTAAAACATATAGCAAATATTTATAGTTAAAAACAATTAAAAGTTTAGATATTTCTTGTTTTTATGCGCACGTATTATAAGGTATAGCTAAATAATAGTATCTTTGTAGAAAAAATAAAGGTTTAGATATATGTTAAGAGTAAAAGAAATTTGTGATCAGAAAGGCATAAGCATTAAAGAGCTTGCAGATAGATTAAGCGTAACTCCATCAGCAATAAGTCAAAGTTTGTCCGGTAATCCATCTTTAAAGAAAATAGAAGAAATCGCCGATGCCCTTGATGTGGATATATCCGAGCTGTTTGCACCGAAAGACTCCGATTCGTTTCTTGCGATTATCAGCCATGAGGGGGAGCTAAGACGTTTTGATTCTGTGGGAGAATTAAAACAATACTTAGAAGAGATTTCCGAAGAAGAAACAAAAAAAGGATAGCTATCAAACTACCCTTTTTCGCTTATCCCGTTTATCAGATTCAAGGCTTTTTCCTGTAAAGAACAAGCACGTACATCCCCTGTGTCAATATATTGTTGGTATGTTTTTGCTGTTGAGATTAAAGCTCCATGCGTTCGATTTACCAATCTTGCCGCACGGCAGGGTGGGATATTGAATTGCCGACAAAGGGCATAGTAAACACCCCTTGCATTGGCCACATCGCTCATTCTTTTAGTGCTTTTAATTTCATGCTCAGGAATTCCTGAGGCTTTACATATCGCGTTTAAGATTTCTTTTTCCATAGCTGTTTTTGGTTTTATAATTCTAACTCATGGACTTTCTCTAAAAAGCTTTTAGCTAATTTATCATTTATGGATAATTTTTCTTCAAACTGCCTTACGCCATTAATCACAGCAGCATGGTTGTATCCGAACATCTCACCTATTTGTATGAAAGTCATTCCGTGTTTTCTTCTAAGGTAATAGTAACAAGCGAACCTCGCCCAGACATGCTCTGTCTTTCTTGACCGTTCACTTAAATCCATCCCGAATACTTTTGAAAAATCCTTGAGCGTTGGTATCATTTTTCTTAATTTTACAATTGGCTATTCTTCAAATCTAAATGTTACTTTCTTGTTTGTTTCTTCAACTAATCCATACTTTTTTGCAACCTTGTACTGAACACTGTATTTGTTCAGAGAATTGACATAGTTTTGGATATTGTTCCTAAATTCTTCTATTGAAAATGAGTTTTTCAATCTGTTACAACTTGGACAGCTCGGATTTAAATTATCCATAGTGTCATTTTCAGGGTTTTCAATAGTTCCATCTCGATACCTTCGCATCGGTTCTATGTGGTCGGCGTGCCAACCTTTCTGTAACCTGTCTCCACAGTAAGCACAGCAACCACTGAACTTTTGATATAGTTTTTCTCTTTCTTTCTGTTTCATGCCAAGATATTTTTCACTCCTAAACTTAAGTTCTCTTTACCCTTGGTTAAGTTGACGCTTCTAATATTGCTTCAGGATACTTTTTACAAGCCTCTAAATAGCTTTCTACAAACTTCACAAAATCGGGATATGTTCCCCATCCGTTAGGTGATTCGTATCTCCTCATTTCTTTTGGATTGTCCTTTAATTTTTTCAATCCTTTCTCTAAAGGTTTTATTATATGCCCTGCTACTTTATATCCTTTTCTCTCAGGATGCCACAGAACCTCATATAAACCTACTGCTCTTGCCATTTCCCCCAGGTTATGAGTTGTTCCACCACCATACAAACAACCTACATCCTCTTTATATGTAGCCGTAGGGTCAATCAAATATACATCTAGTCCCATAATTTTAATCTTTTAATTGTTTTTTTTAGTTAAGGTGTCAACCTTTCAAACTCTTTTTGTTGTTTTAAAATAATTCAGGATGATTTGACTTTTTTCGATACTTCTTTCGCTTTCTTTTCTCTTGCCTATACGGACAATCTCGCATCTGTGCAATTTTAAAAGTTCTAAGACTTATCGG
>JAEZZZ010000138.1 GCA_023418255.1 Bacteroidota bacterium | reverse complement strand
ACGCGTGCTCGCGGTAACAATCAGGAGTGCTTATCTGTTGATGTCAGTTTCATACTCGGATTAGACACCATTTGTGCCGTACTCCAGTAAAAATCGACCTTTGGTTTCCTGCCGTCCGTTATGTCTGCTTAGAGCTTGTTGCTATGCGGGTACGGGTTGTAACTGCACATCATAGCCCATCTTCTCAAGTTCCTTTTTGAGGTACTTTTTCCGCTTGTCTGCCATTCGGGAGTCTAAATAATCGGCCCCGAGTTCGCGATAAGGCACATCGTCTTTGAGCACGTGATAAACCGATTTGAGAATGGAGTGTGCTACGGCAACCGCGGCTCGTTTTTTGCCCCGTCGGGCGGCTAAGCGGTGATAACGGGCTTTGTAAAAAGTGCCCTTGGTACGGGTGGCAGCCCACGATGCTTCCATCAATGTGGTTTTGGCCTGCTTGTTTCCGTGCGTGGTTCGTCCGCTTTTTTTTACCCGCGCTCTCGTTATTGCCGGGTGATACACCCACCCGGCTGCAAAGATGCTCCTCGGTTGGGAAAACTTCCATATCCAACCCAATTTCGGCTATCAAATCTTCGACCATCTTACGGCTTAACCCCGGAATCTCCCGAAGGCGTTCCAACGCGTTTTCGTATGGCGACAATGCCGCCTTAATCTTTTGATTAAGCTCTTCGATCAATCGTTCGATATCCCGTGTGTTGGCTCGGATGGTTTGCAACAGGTAAACGTGATGCTCGCTGACAATGCCGTTGCAGGCTTCCCAAAGTTCTTCCTTGGTAGCTTCTATTTTTTTGTGATATACGGCTTCGATGTCTTCCATCGTGATCTGCTTGCCGTCGCAGAGTTTGTCTATCAGCTTGGTGGCTGTTACACCGCTCGTGTCGCTGAGAACACTTGATAGTTTCACATTGCAGTCTTCAAGAATGCGGATGATACGGTTCTTGTTGGAAGCAATGTCCTGTATCAGCTTCTTGCGGTAACGTGTCAGGTCGCGAAGTTCACGCTGCTCTTTGGGCGGGATGTAGCTCGGTTTAAGCAATCCGGCCAATAACAGCTTGCAGAACCAAACACTGTCCTTTTTGTCCGTTTTATGTCCCGGAACATTTTTTACGTGGCGGGCATTGACAATCCAAACTTTTATGCCCGAGGGTTCCAGCACGTGGTAAACGGGCTTCCAGTAACCTCCTGTACTTTAAATCGCTACGTGTGTGATGCCGTTTTCCAATAACCAGTCTTTTAATTCTGTCAAAGAACCCGTAAACGTTCCAAATTCACGGGTCGAACGTTTCAAACCCTCGCCGTCTATGGTGGCGACTACTGTTTTTTTGTGTACATCAAGGCCGCAGCCGCGACTGACAACTTGTTCAAATGAGACTGCTTCCATGTTTGTTCCTTCTTTTAAGCGTTACAGACGTCTGCAGAGCAGACGATACAAAGCTATGAAAAAAGGACTAACGGTGAATAATTCCACTAATTTTTTATCCTCGTGGGTGTTGGCATAATCATGAGGGTTTCATAGCTTATTTAAATTATTGTCAGACGAATGAATGGACAAAAACAACAATTTATTTGATATTTTATCGCTTTAATGTTATAAATCCATTAAACGCCTTCAATGAATAAAAGAGGCAAGTTTAATCTGATTGAGATAATTGGATGCTGCTTAAACTGAACTTAGGTTAATAAATAATTGATTTTCTTACTATTTTAACCACTCATCGAACCAGCGGAAAAACTCACGCTGAAACAGGATGCCGTTTTGTGGTTTGGTAATCCAGTGATTCTCATCGGGGAATATGAGCATTCGTGAAGGAATATCGCGTATTTGTGCGGCATTGAAAGCCATCATTCCTTGCGATGCCAAAATGCGATAATCGTATTCGCCATGAGTAATCATAATGGGTGTATCCCATTTATCCACATACTTATGTGGCGATGTGGAATAGGTTTTCTGTGCCGTGGCGTTTGATTTATCCCAAAACGGGCCTCCCATATCCCAATTTGCAAAAAACAGTTCTTCGGTTTCTAAATATTGTGCTTCTAAATTGAAAATACCGGCATGCGACAAGAACGCCTTAAATCGTTTGTCATGGTTTCCGGCAAGCCAATAGACAGAGAATCCGCCATAGCTGGCACCGGTACAACCGAGTCTGTCTTCATCAACAAAGGGTTCTTTTGACACGGCATCGATTGCCGAAAGATAATCTTTCATATTTTGTCCACCATAATCGCCACTGATTTGTTCCAACCACTCTTGTCCAAAACCGGGCAATCCACGACGGTTAGGTGCCACCACAATATATCCGTTGGCTGCCATCATTTGCAAATTCCAACGATACGACCAAAACTGGCTAACCGTACTTTGCGGACCGCCTTGGCAATAGAGCAGCGCCGGATATTTTTTTGACGCGTCAAAATGAGGTGGATAAACAACCCACGTGAGCATTTGCTTTCCATCGGTTGTAGTGATGTGGCGTTCTTCTACCTTGCCCATCGTCAATTGGTCGAGGATGTGTTTGTTTTCAAATGACAATTCTTTGGCAGCGCCGGATTGGATGTCCACCGCATATATCTCATCGGGCATGGAAAACGAATGACGTTTGGCAATCAGTTTTCCGTTTGCCAAGGCTACCGATGCATAATCGTGCGCTCCTTGGGTGATGGCTTTTACTTTTTGCGAAGCCACATCGGCGGTAAAGAGTTGTGTTTTAGCTTCAACGCAAGCAACAAGGAAGAGGCTTTTGTTGTCGCTGTTCCACACAAACGCGTCGGTGTTATAATCGAAATTTTCTGTAACGTATGTTTTTTTACCTGTGGCAAGATGCATCACAAAAAGGCGGTTTTTGTCTGCTTCGTAACCATCACGCTCCATGCTTTGCCAAGCAAAATATTCGCCGTCAGGCGAAAATTGAGGATTGACATCATATCCCATCATGCCTTCGGTCATGTTGGTGGTTTTGCCGGTTTCGACATCGTAAAAATAGATGTCGGAATTGGTAGATACGGAGTACTCTTTTCCTGTTTTTTTACGGCAAGTGTAAGCAATGGTTTTCCCATCGGGACTCCATGCCAATTGCTCAACTCCACCAAAAGGCAACATGGGGGATTCGTAGGGTTCGCCTTCCAATAAGTCTTTGATATTCTCTATTTTTTTGCCGGATATGTCGGCAACAAAAGGATGCGGGATTTCCTCCACCCAATGATCCCAATGCTTGTACATCAACTCATCGACAATGCGTCCGGAAGCTTTCGTCAGGTCGGGATAACGTTCGGTCAATTTCTTTTTACTCGACACGTTTTTTATAAAAAGCAGTCGTTTTTCGTCAGGCGAAAAGGTGAATCCATCAATTCCACCCTCTTCGTCTGTCAACTGCGTGGCATTTGTTCCATCGGCATTCATTGTCCAAATTTGCGACGAGCCACTTTTGTTTGTCAGGTATGCGATTTTCTCTCCACGTTCAATCCACTGCGGATTTCCTTGCCGATAATTGTCTCGCGTGAGCTGTTTTTTGTTGCTTCCGTCAATGTCCATCAAAAAAAGTTCCGAGTTGGTTCTATTTTGGTCGATGCTCACATAGGTTACTTGATACACTATCTTTGATTGGTCGGGCGATACCTCTACACTTCCGATACGTCCGAAACTGTATAAAATTTCGGGAGTCATGATATCGGAAGAGATTCTAGGCGTTACTTTTCCAATAATATCTTCATTTGCTTCGTTCTTGTTTGTCTCATTATTCTGACAAGCCATCAAACCGGCGGCGACTATACATGCCATAAATACTGTTTTTCTCTTCATGATTATTATTTTCTGTCTATTAGATGATTCGTTCTTACACAAAAATCAGATTATTTCACAATGCGTCCATCAATCATCGAAATGGTTCTATCGGTAACCGTTGCCAACGACGTGTCGTGCGTAACGATGACAAACGTTTGATTTAACTCTTTTCTCAAATCGAAAATAAGACGATGCAACTCCTCTTTATTATCGGTGTCGAGGCTTCCCGACGGTTCGTCGGCATAGACAACTGCCGGTCGGTTAATTAAGGCACGCGCCACAGCTACACGCTGCTTTTCACCTCCGGAAAGCTCGGCCGGTTTATGTTCTAAACGCCCGGAAAGCCCCATCATGTCGAGCAACTCCTTAGCTCTCTTTTCTGTTTTTGAGAACCGATTTTTCCCAATTAGACCGGGAATCATTACATTTTCCAACGCCGTAAATTCGGGCAATAGCTGGTGAAATTGAAAAACAAAACCGATATACTTGTTTCTAAAATCGGCAAGATGCTTTTCGCTTAATTGACTGACATTGGTATTGTTGATAACGATGGTTCCGGAATCGGCTTTCTCCAACGTTCCCAGAATCATCAGCAGGGTAGTTTTTCCTGCACCGCTGGGACCTACAATGGATATTATTTCTCCCTCGCGCACCTCTAAATCGATTCCTTTTAGTACCTGCAGCGCGCCAAAACTCTTATGTATTCCTTCAACTTTAATCATCGTAACATAGCATCATTGATATTATTTATCTTTTTATTTTTTTATTTAAAAGATCAATGATTCTGCGAAGATAGGAAAAATGCGGCACTTAATGGCTATTTACGTTAATCTACCTACATTACAATTATGATAAATTAACAAGACATTCATACTAAATCATTTTTAAAAGCAAAACAATGCTCATAACACAAAGCAACATCAAAAACATCTATGCTACCGATTGATACGATTTGACACAATCTTGAAATAGGGACAACTCTTGTTTAAACAAAAAAATCGGAGAACGCGTCACAACCTCTAATGCATTTTTTTATCTCTCAACCCTGTTTTATGATAGAAATCACGTACATTTGCATTGATTTCCATGTTGAAAACAACCGGATATTTCTTTTTAATCATAAAAACAAACAAAAAAAAATGAAAACACTTTTTAATTTACGCGAAGAATATACACAAGACGAATTGGATGAAAACCAAATGCCCGAATCACCTATAGAACAGTTTAACAAATGGATGCGCGATGCCATTGACGCAGAGCTTTCCGAGCCCAATGCCATGGTGCTGGCAACGTGTACACGCGATGGAAAACCATCGGCACGCATCGTGTTGCTCAAAGAGGTTTCAGCCGACGGATTTATTTTTTTCACCAACTACATGAGCCGCAAAGGACACGAATTGTCAGAAAACTCGGCTTCGGCATTGGTTTTTGACTGGCACGAAATTGAGCGACAAGTGCGTATTGAAGGGAACATAGAAAAAGTGTCGGAAACCGATTCCGACACCTATTTTGACTCTCGCCCGTCAAACAGCCGACTGGGTGCGTGGGCTTCGCCTCAAAGTCGCGTGCTAAAAAATAGAGAAGAGTTGGAAAATCTGCAAAAAGAGTTTGAAGAAAAATTTGCAAACCGTGCCATTCCTCGTCCTCCACATTGGGGCGGATATGTTTTGCATCCCACATCGATTGAGTTTTGGCAAGGACGCCCGGGAAGATTACACGACCGCATTCTCTATACACTCACCTCTTCAGGATGGAAAAAACAGCGTTTGGCACCCTAAGATTTTGTCATCTATGATTGCACATCGTGTACCAAGCCCATAAAGAGGATGGCACCGGTTGAGTTTTCCTGAATTAGGTACAAAAACGGTCTATCCGCTTTAAACACAACAGACTTAGGTGGGGGCGGCGCGATTAATTCCATGCCTACAACTGTCACAGCAGCGGCTTCCGTGCCTACCTCATCTGTCTGGATATAGGTAAATTGATCAACAAAAGAAATTTGAGATTCTTTATCGGACATTTTTGAGAAATTGGCATTGGACGTAAAAGCGACTCCCATGCCCATATCCGTCAATGCGAAGTTGAGCCGCTTGCTGTATTCGGTCTTAAATTTAGGTAAGTAGAGTTTGACATCGTAAGTATTTAATCGATTTTTCATATCGCTCCAGTAGTTGGGAGTCATAAGTTTTTCGAGGGCAGATTTTATGGTTTTTCCTTCCTTCGGAAGCAGCACCATCATGCTGAATGCGTTATTGCCGTAAGGCAATGCTACTGTTTCGATGTTTTCGTCAGAAGCGTATTTAAACATGTGCTTTTGATGCATCATATCCACGCGTTTCTCTTCTTGAGCAAATGTGGTGAAGGGCATTGATGCTGTCTCGCTTTTCTTGAATTGAGACGCCCAAATTCCTTTGAAATAGAGAGCATTGAGAAGATACATTAAAGCATCGGAGTCTGTTTCACGAAGTACCTTTTTAATAAGGTTGTTCGTCTGTTCGGCACACCAATTATTTATCCTATTAACAGTATTGGGATTGGAAAAATCTACCGACTCGATTTGTGCCGCATAATATTTCTTGTTGATATCAAGAAAAGGTTGTTTTATGGATACCGATTTGTTTGTCCATATTGAGTTGGCAATGGCAAGTTTGGTCGATGGATCGGTTTTCAACAGAGCGCTCACCATCTTTTGAAAATAGGCATTTACTTCATCATCGGAACTGTCATTAAATTTCATCGCGTTTTTCATAGCCTCTTTTGTTTCCTTGTCGGCACCATTCCACGTCATGCCCAGCGCCATGCTTAAACTAAATGGTGAAACCATGAAATTTTTCTTATTGTTTGCCATCTCTTCATCATAAACGCGTGACACCAACTCAAAAGCAAACGCGTCGTTTGCTTGTTGCACTTTAAGATCGGCAGCGCGCAGTTGAATGGTTATCGGGTCTTGTAGCTTTCGGGGATTTGGATGGTCGTTTTTGTCGCATGCCATCATCATACAGCCACAACACACGGAAAAAACAATTTCTTTTCTTAATGTTTTCATAAGGATGCTTATTTATAATTAAAAGTCATTGATTTGTTTGAGTTTTGTAACTCTCTTTGTTGTAATGATGCTTTTGTTGTGGCAAATGTTGCAGTTACTTTGTTAAAACATTCCAAAATTTCATTTTTAGGTTTATTTTGATTTTTAATTTTTGTTGAATAACAAAAAAATGTACTTTTGAATAAATTACTAACAACTATTTTTACACATTTATTTTAATATGAAGAAACTTCTTTTTTCCCTGTTTTTCATCTCGTTTTATTATGCATCAAGTGCCCAACAACAAAGCCCACTATTTCAGAATGTTGATATTGCCCAAATGAGTAAATGGGTAGATTCTGTATTCAACACCTTGACTTTAGATGAAAAGATAGGCCAACTCTTTATGCCTGTTGCTCAACCCGACGAGACATGGAAAACAAGAGTTTCTCAATACATAAATCAACAAAAAATAGGCGGTATTCTCTTTACAAAAGGGACATTGAAATCACAAGCGGAAATAACAAACTATGCACAACAAATATCCAAAACTCCTCTTCTTATCGCCTTGGACGGTGAATGGGGGCTTTCTATGCGACTTCGTGACGCGCCTGTTTTTCCACGCAACATGGTGCTTGGTGCCATTCAAGACGAAAACATTTTAAAACAATATGGAAACGAGATTGCTCGTCAGTGTAAAGAAATGGGCATCCATATCAACTTCGCCCCTTCATTGGATGTACACAGCAATCCTCTGAATCCTGTAATTGGCGACCGCTCCTTTGGTGAGAGCCCAACACATGTGGCAAATTTAGGCATTGCCTATTCCATGGGAATGGAAGAGAATGGCGTATTGTCGGTGGCCAAGCATTTTCCGGGTCATGGTGACACATCGGAAGATTCGCACAAAACATTACCAACCATTAACCACAATCGTTCTCGCCTCGAAGAGACTGAGTTGCTCCCTTTTAAGGAATATATTCACGCGGGATTATCAGGCATCATGTTGGGACATCTCAACGTGCCGGCACTTAACACCAATGGACTGCCTGCATCACTTTCACCGGAAATTGGCACACAATTGCTTCGCGAAGAGATGGGTTTCAAAGGAATAGTTTTCACCGACGGCATGGCAATGCAAGGTGTGGCAAACCAATCCGATGTGAGCGTGAAAGCGTTGCTTGCGGGTAACGATATTATTCTGGGCTCGGTTCATTTGCAAAAAGAGGTCGAGTCGGTCAAAGCAGCGGTTGAAAAAGGCTCCATATCCCAAACGCTAATTGATGAAAAAGTAAAACGAATACTTACATACAAATATCTTCTCAACACGCATAAGTTTACACCGATAAACACGCGAACGATATATCAGCGGGTTCACTCCTCAAAAGCAAAATGGCTTCAACAGAAAATATATGATAAAGCTACCGTGTTGCTAAAAAATGACCAAAACATTGTCCCGATTAAAAAATTGGACAAAACAAAAATCGCATCCGTCGCCATTGGAGCGTCATCAAAAACAACATTTCAAGACTGGCTTCAAAAATACACCAATATCAAGTCATATCAAATTCCATCTGTCACAGCACTTGAAAATATAAAAAATGAGTTGAAGGCGTTTGATCTAATTCTCTTCTCCATACACTCCAACAAGCTGTCAGACGCGTATTCATTGCAAGAAGAGATAAACAAAAGAGCATCTGCTCTGATATTTTTCACAAAACCGCAAAGACTTAATCAATTTCAAGGCTCTATTACTGCCGCTAAAAGCATTTTGCTGTGCCACGACAACACAGAAAATGCACAAAAAAGCGCAGCACAAGCACTGTTTGGGGGAATCGAAATAAACGGAAAAATTCCTGTATCGGTGAAAAACTTCAAAGAGGGAGAAGGAATAGAAACAAAAAAGACACGGCTCTCCTACTCGCTACCGGAAGAGGTTGGCATATCGTCCCATATGTTTCAAGGTATTGAGAGCATCGCTTTGTCAGGCATACGGCAACACGCCTATCCGGGCTGTCAAATCCTTATCGCGAAAAATGGCATCGTAATTTATGATCGGGCGTTTGGCACTTTTGATTATGGGGCAAAATCTGAAAAAGTCACAACCCAAACCGTGTACGATATCGCTTCGATGACAAAAGCCTCGGCAACAGTACCCGCCATCATGAAACTGTACGACGAAAAAAAAATTCAACTTCACGACGTACTTGGCAAGCACGTTCCACAGACGCGAGGAAGCAACAAAGCGAACATTACAATTCGATCGTTGCTATTTCACGAATCCCGAATACCTTCATTCATTCCCTATTACACATCCGCCATTGACAAAGACAGTTATTCGGGAAAACTGCTTTCAAGTCAATGGACAAAACAACACTCTGTGCGTTATGCCGGAATGTGGGCGCGCACCGATTATAAATTTATCCCCGGATATATCTCAACAAAAGAATCTATTTCGCACCCGTATGCCATAGCAAAAGAGATGTTCGTAGGCAAACAGTTGCACGATAAACTTTTGAAAGATATCATTGATACCGATTTGTTAAAAAACAGACGATATCGATACAGCTGTCTAAACTTTATGTTATTAAAAGAGGCAATAGAAAATATTACGAAAACAAATATGGACAGCTATCTAAAGCAAATTTTTTTCAATAAACTGGGTGCCGGAACGACCACATTTCAACCATTAAAACACCTTTCACTGGATAGAATTCCCGCAACAGAAAACGACCTTTTTTTTCGCAAACAACATATTCGAGGATATGTGCATGATGAAGGTGCTGCAATTTTTGGAGGGATCTCGGGTAACGCGGGTCTTTTTTCAAATGCCAACGACTTAGCCAAGCTCTATCAGATGTGGCTTAATCAAGGCGAATATGGAGGGGAGCGATATTTAAAAAAGGAGACCGTACGACTTTTTACTACAAGCAAAAGCAACATTAGTCGCCGAGGACTGGGATTTGATAAGCCCGACCCCCAAAACAGCAAATCGAGTCCTACGAGCCCAAACACACCCATTACTACATACGGACACACAGGATATACGGGAACATGCTTTTGGATAGACCCAAGTAATCAACTTATTTACATATTTTTATCGAATCGTGTCAATCCAAGTCGTTCTCCCAACCGCTTATCATCAATGAAAATTAGAGAACGCATACAAGATGATATCTATAGAGCCATTCAAACTGGACGGCATTAATAAAACATACCACGCAAACTGAGTAAAATATGCATCTACACAAAATAACCGAAACATCTCATAAAGACAGCGTATTACAAAGCCACTGTATATCAATAGATATTAAGGACATATTACAAAACATGCATCACGATCGACTTTTTGTCCTTACGGATAAAAATACACACGCGTTGTGCCTTCCCAAAATCAGCCATCTTGACGAAATACGAGCAGCACAACATATTGTTATTGAACCGAATGACACGAACAAAACGATTGAAAACCTCTCACTCGTTTGGTGTTTTTTATCCCAAAACAGGGCAACGCGCCACTCTCTTTTAATAAATTTAGGCGGCGGTATGGTGACTGATTTAGGTGGTTTTGCCGCGGCAACATTCAAGCGAGGAATTCGTTACATAAACATTCCCACGACAGTGATGGCATCAGTCGATGCCTCCGTAGGAGGCAAAACGGCTATCAACTTGGGAAATTATAAAAATGAGATTGGGGCGTTTTATCCTCCCGAACATACGCTTCTAACTTCCATTTTTCTTGACACACTTCCTAAAACGGCAATTTTATCAGGATATGCTGAGATGCTAAAGCATGCTCTAATTGATAGTGACGAAGAATGGAAAAAAATTGTCAACTATCGTTTTTCTACGATTGACTATGAAAAACTTAATCAAATGATTTTTCATTCCGTCGCAATAAAAAATGAAATAGTAAAAAAAGATCCGCACGAAAACAATATTCGTAAAGCACTAAATTTGGGTCACACCATAGGACATGCTTTTGAAAGTTTAGCGTTAGAGAAAGGACAGATGCTGTCACATGGTTTTGCCGTTGCATACGGACTGATTGGCGAGCTATACCTCTCGTATCTATTGCTTGATTTCCCAAAAGAGAAGCTTTTACAAACAATTCGATTCATCAAAAAAAAATATGGGGCATTTCCCCTTTCGTGCGACGATTACGAAAAGCTATACGAATTGATGACGCACGACAAGAAAAACATTGGGGACACCATTCACTTCTCACTTCTTGAAGATATCGGCAAAATAAAAATAGACCAATGTGCCAACAAAAAACTTATTTTTGAAGCACTTGATTTTTATAGAGATACTGTAGGTCTGTAATCTGTAAAACGCCCTAATGTGAGAGCAAATAAAAAAAACCAAACAGGATATTCCTCTCTATTTTCGTAGTTCTAGAAAAACCTTTTTAACTCCGTGTCTGCTTTTGCATAATCTTCAATACGAGCAACCACAGTGCCCTCTGCATTTACAATAAATCCGGTTGGCAGATTTCTCACATTGTAAGATGATAGCAACGTAGAATAAACAGATTGCGGATCATGTACAGTTTTCCAAGGCAGATTATTTGCCGCGTTTTTCCAAAAATGCTCATCCGAATCAAAGGATACTTGGTAGATTTCAAATCCTTGCGATCGAAAACGACGATAAAGATTATTTAACTGAATATTGTGCTCGGGTGAAAACTCTGCACTATAAGCAGTAAAATCAACCAAAACGACTTTTCCTCGCAACGAAGAGAGCGAAACCTGATTGCCTGAAATGCCTTTTAACCGAATATCCGGCATGTCAGCATTGGAAACTACCGTAACATTATCCAACAATTTGGCTTGTTTCTCTTGTTGTTTTCGCACTTTAAACGCGTTCATTGTAAAATCGTAAAGATGCTTTGTACGCGGGGTTTCCGGATAATTCTGTGTCCAAGCGGTAGCAACGGCACCAAACATTGGATAGTCCTCTTTGGTGTATGGATCAAAAACAAGATAATCGTCAATTTTACGAAAAAGAGTATAATAAGCGACTGCGCCTGAAGGATTAGCCAATACATATTTTGCAGCATTCTTTTTATAATCAGACAAGAGCGAATCTAAACGATTGAGGTAATTTACATCATCAATTGACTTGCTATTATGCTGTTTTTCCAGCATTTTTATACCTGCGATAGTATTATCATATAGGCTATTGACCTCTTTTATTTGTGAATTTACGGTTGAATTTAGAACCTCAAACGTATGAACAAAGTTCTTGGCATCCGCTTTTACTTCAAGGGTTTCGGTAGAGTCAATCGCAAACACTGCCGAGTGCAACCCAACGCGGAGTTGATAAAAATCGGGGTTTACAGGAGCTTTTTCACGAAAGCGAAATGTGCCTTTCTTTGATAATTTTGCGGAATCTAATAGTTTTATTCCATCCAAATCACGCTTTTCAATATATATTGTTTGTGCGTCAGACGAAGCGATCTCGCCTTTTATGACAAAACTTTTTTCTTTGCTGCATGATGAAAGCAAGCACAAAACTATAAATACAAAAGCGATACTAAAAACTGTTTTCTTTTTCATAAGTTCGTAATTTCTTAAAATTAGATTACAAACATACTTATTTTTCTGAAAAAAATGACATACGCATTGAATTTAGTTGGCTAAATAATAGCAAGATAATAGCAAGCGCGATTCATAACCAAGATTTTTGGCCAGAAAATCAAACATTTAAGTTATCAAAATAATCTTTCAGACATTAATTCAAAAAAATGTTTGCCTTCAAGCAAGCTCATTTGCGCAAAAAAGATTATTTTTGTCTAATATTAGTAGACATCACAATCTGACACTCAATTCATAATCTGAAATGTAGCTGTCACATAAAAAAAGAAGTGAAATATTTAATACAAACAGAAAAAGTGATTTAAATATGAAAAAAGCATTTGTATTCCCCGGACAAGGTGCACAGTTTGTGGGTATGGGAAAAGATTTATATGAGACTTCGCCTGTTGCAAAACAGCTTTTCGAGCAGGCTAACGAAATTTTAGGCTTTCGAATTACAGATATCATGTTTTGTGGCACCGACGAGGAGTTGCAACAAACAAAAGTAACACAACCTGCCATCTTTATACATTCAGTGATACTTGCCGAAACACTCGATAAAAAAATGATTCCCGACATGACCGCGGGACACTCACTTGGTGAGTTTTCGGCACTGGTGGCGGCTAAAGCCTTATCGTTTGAAGATGGACTAAAACTTGTCTATAAGCGAGCACTCGCTATGCAAAAAGCATGCGAGAAAACACCATCAACAATGGCTGCCGTTTTGGGTCTCGACAAAGAAAAAATTGAAGCCATCTGTGCTGAAATTGATCAAGTGGTGGTTCCGGCAAATTACAACTGTCCCGGACAAATTGTTATTTCGGGCTCAATAGAAGGCATTCAGCAGGCATGCCAAAAGATGAAAGAAGCCGGAGCCAAACGCGCACTACCGCTCAAAGTGGGTGGTGCTTTTCACTCGCCTTTAATGGAGCCTGCACGCAAAGAGCTATCTACCGCGATTGAATCAACGACGTTATCAACGCCAATTTGTCCTGTGTATCAAAACGCGTCAACCATTGGCGAAACGGAACCCGAAACGATCAAGAGAAATCTAATCGCACAATTGACAGCCCCTGTCAAGTGGACACAATCGGTTGAGCAAATGATTGCTGATGGTGCTACAGAATTTATAGAATTGGGGCCGGGAAAAGTGCTGCAAGGCTTAATTAGCAAAATCGACAAAAATGTTGCTGTGTCAGGCAAACAGTAGTACAATCAAAAACAAACAATCGGACAATTTTATAGTCCAACGCAATAGAAAGGCAAATCATTTAGGTTTCTTAGCTTTATTTGTTTGCCTATATGGATTATACAAAATATATTTGTCATCATTATGCACACTAATAATTAAACAAACAGAATATGAAAAAAAGTATTTTTTTATTTGCTCTTGCACTCTTTGCTGCAACCACTTTTGCACAAGAACAAGAAGATTTTACCGCGCCCAACTATAAGGCAATAGAAAAAGAGGTATCAAATAGCGCCTCTAATTATTATTACCCACATCTTTTCGAACGCTACAAAATGGGAGACTCAACCCTTACGCTTGATGAGAAACGACATCTTTATTACGGCTATGTTTTTCAACCCGAATATGCAGCAACGGAAATATCAACATCCAACCAAATTATCTCGGAGCTGCTTACAAAACAGGTTTTCACAAATGACGACTACAATAGCATTTTACAACATGCCGACACACTATTAACTGAAGACCCGTTCAACCTAAGAGCAATTAATGCAAAATTGTTTGTGCATGCACAACTGAACAACGTAGAGGCATATAAGAAAAATGCATTTAAAAGAAGAGTTATCCAAGATGCCATCATCAGCTCAGGTGACGGCATGTCAACTAAAACACCTTTTTATGTTATAAAAGTGGCTCACGAATATGACATATTAAGTTTCCTTGGTTATCGATTTGGCGGCACTCACAAAATTGTAAAAAAATGCAACTATCTTACAGTTGATCAAAACAGATATGGCGTTGAAAAAATCTATTTTGAAATATCCCCTGTTCTTAAATATGCAAGCAAACACGGTGCCGTCAAATTATAATCAAATAGGATGAAATGTTGCTGCGTTTCAGCCCAGTAGTCGCACAAATTATCAAGACAAATTACGCACTTATTCATAAAAATAGCTGGCAAATTATTAGTCAGCTATTTTTTTTACACAGACCAATAATGATATTTTCACCAATCAATAACGTTGACTTTTAAAAAACAGAAAAACCGTGCATAACAACTCCTGACAAATTACAAATATGTTATGCAAACATCTTTTCACTATGCTCTTAGGTAATTTAACAAGATTAAAAGTTATCATAGGAAGCGCATTCGAATTTTATTTGTACTTTTGTACAAAAAGTTGTACAAATCAGAAAAACCCATATAAAAAACCAATATAAATGTATCGTCTATTATTTTCAGAGAAAGCATTGTCAAATGCAACAGAGCTAAAAACATCGCATCGCAAGATACGCTTATCTATCTCAAAAAAAAGTTTTATCATTCCGTTGCTTCTTATTGTATTTTTCACACACTCAAATGCACAAAACAGAGCCTACGAGACCACTACGGTCAACGGGAAACAATATTACAAATATATTGTAAAAGCAGGTGAAGGCCTATATTCTATATCACGCACATTTTCTGTCCCCATCGCAGAAATTGCAAACCACAATCCTAAAGTTTCCGAAGGACTTAAAGTTGGACAAATATTATACATCCCGATTAAGACTCAAGAGAAGGCCGGAGACGCAAATAGCGTCAACAATTCACCGACACCACAGCAGCCATCAGAGGATAAAACATTTAGACACACCGTGACACGAGGCGAAACAGTGTATGGTATTGCTAAGATGTATCAAACAACAGTTGAAGAGATTTATAAATACAACAGCGGCGCACGCAACGGAATTGTAGAAGGACAATATTTAACAATTCCTCAACAACGTATTATCAGCAGCGACAAAGAAAAAAACTACCGCTATCATACCATCCAACCAAAAGAGACACTCTACTCCGTAGCCCGCACCTACCAGCTTTTGCCGGAAGATGTAAAAAGAGCCAATCCGGGACTTTCGGTAGAAACATTTCAAATCGGCAAAATTATTCGTATTCCTTTTTTTGAATCGAACGAAGTATTTATACCGTATGAAAAGCAAATTGCCAACATTCGATACACTGTTAAACGTGGAGAAACACTTTATCGCATTGCCAAACGATTTAACGTTTCCGTTGAAGATATCAAACGCGACAATCCCGGTATAGATGAAAAAGGGAATCTACAAAGCGACACAGAAATCATTATACCTGTCAAACAAACAGTGCTCGAAAGCAAACAAGCACGCCAACTTGAAGCAGAAGCGAACCGTTTGTTAATACAAAAAAAACAAACAATCCCTGTGAATGTGATGAAAATCGGACTGCTATTGCCCTTTTTAGATAAAAGAGACAATCTACATGTTCGCCTACAAGAATATTACGAAGGATTTCTATTGGCTGTCGAAAAACTAAAAAATGAAGGTGCCAACATTGAACTATACGTATTTGACATAGGAGCATCTGACACCAAAAAACTTGAAAGTTTACTTGGCACTCTTGAAATGCAAAGTTTAAATTTGCTGATAGGCGGCGTTTCTGATGAACAAATAAAGGTAATGTCTGATTTCTCAAAAGCACACAACATAAAGTATGTTGTGCCTTTCTCTTCGAAAAATAATGAAGTATTGAATAATGGAAACATATTTCAAATCAACACTCCACAATCCTACTATCAAACCAGAGCATCAGATATGCTTACCGGCATGTTCCCAAACGGTAACATTATAATCGTCAACAGTAAAAAGAAAGATAAAGATTCATTTATTGCGTCAGTAAAAACAGATTTAATTAAACGCAACATAACTCCGACAGAAATAACGTTTACGGAGGATTTAGTAAAAACACTTCCACAAAAACTATCATCACAAAAAGAGAATATCATCATTTTAAATACCGGGAACTCATACGAATTAAAAGAATTAATAGCAGTATTAAAAGCTATTCAAACGAATCATTCTCAATACGCAATACGCCTGTTTGGTTATCCCGAATGGCAAACTTTCCCCAAAGAGATACAGGAAGATTTTCATCTGTTCGATACATTTTTCTACTCCGCATTCTATGTTGATGACAACGAGATGGAAACAGCACAGTTCAACGAACGATTTAAGCACTGGTACAAACGAGAACTGATGAATAAATATCCAAAATATGGAATGCTTGGATATGACACCGGACTCTTTTTCATGACTGCACTACATCGCTTTGGAAATAACTTTGAGGAAGAAATTCAACGCGTACACGTTAAATCGTTACAATTTGCTTTTCACTTTGAGCGAGTCAACAATTGGGGCGGATTCATAAATACAGGTATCTTCCTGATAAATTACAACAAGAACAAAATGATTTTCAAAATTGATAAAAGCAACTAAATGAAACGTTTACTACCACTATTCTGCATATTAAGCTACCTTTTACCATTCCAGGTGATGGCTCAAAAGAAAGCGTTTAAACAGCAACTATATCTTGGTGGCGGTGGCGGAATTATTTTTTCCAATATCGACTTTGTACCGACCATAGTGCAAGACATGCACATGGGGCTTAGTGGTGGGGTTTCGTTTAAATATATTACAGAGAAACATTTGGGACTTCTTGCTGAAATAAACTTTACACAACGAGGTTGGAAAGAAAAATTTGAAGACGAACAAAAACAGAATTACGCCTTTTCAAGAGCACTGAACTATGCTGAATTACCCATAATGACACACGTATACTTTGGAAATAAAGTGCGATTTATTTTTAATGCCGGGCCACAGATAAGTTTTCTTCTAGGATATTCTGACAAAATGAACGACGCATTGAAAAGTGATATCGACGAACAAAAACTGAGCTCACAAGCACAAGAACAATATAAAAAACCCAACAAGCTGTTCGATTACGGGTTGATTGGCGGAATGGGTATTGCATTTCAGACTGGCAAAGGCGAAATCAATGTCGAAGGAAGATACTATTTTGGTTTAGGAGATATTTTTGACAGTCGTATCTCTACCAAATCCTATTTTTCTCGCTCGGCAAGTCATTATATTGGAGCAAAAATTACCTATTTCATTAGATTATAATTTAAATGAATGTCCGTATATTTCCCTAAAATGATTATCTTTGCAAAAAAATATTTCTATGAACCTGATTGATTTTATCTCAGAATTTCCCGATGAGGAAAGCTGCAAACAAAAGTTTAAAGCGTAT
>JAEZZZ010000095.1 GCA_023418255.1 Bacteroidota bacterium | reverse complement strand
GTAGAGGCCGTTAACCTTGAGGGCTGTTTTTTGCGCTTTGGCCGATAGGGCGATCATCGTGCCCGCCAAAAAGAGCAGCCATAGTTTTGATGTGATGTTATATTTCATTTCGTAACGTTTATTGTTCAGTACGCTGTTTTGTCCTGTTTCTACGGGATATGTCGACACACGAGTGCCCATTACAGTCCCCTTTCACCGGAATATAGCATGAGTGATTTTTTGCTGTGATAAATATTAACGTTGTCTGTTAAAAAGACAAACTTATTCGGAGAATTTTTTTCCCTTCCAGGAATCATCTCCATTTTTCGAATACAAAAGTACTTTATATCTCAATTCTATCCAAATGATAGAACTGTTTTTTTTACAAAAAAAGTTGTTTTTTTTTTTTTTGAAAATCAGATGGTTAGCTTGGGGGAGGGGTGGTAAAAGTGTGGAATTTTTCCACACTTGTCCACAGAAACCTTTTGTCACCAACCCCGGTCGCGAGGATTTGCAATCCTCGCAACCGGTACAGAAGATTATCGTTACAGTTCCGCAATGGATTATGCGGAGGAGAAAGGATTACTGAATGATGTTGTGGTTTAGCTTTTCGGTGGATTAAAAATCTTCGCGGCTATGCTTCGGGTTACAAGTCCTCGATACAGGGCGTAAGAGCAAGTAAATCAGAGTTCGATCTCTATTGTGTTATGGGAGGAACGTGTGAGGGGCGGACAGATGTAAGAACATGTACCGGGTTGTTTCACTCTACTGCCTTTGATGAAGATATTGATTTTATAGCTGACGTTGCGTTCCATTTTAGTACCGATAAGTTTTTTTTCTGCATCCCACAGGGGGTCACCAATGGGGATGATATAGTCGAACGTTTTACCTTCAGTGTTTTCCAGTTGAATAAAGTAGGCAGCTGAAGTCCTTCGTTGTGGATTTGTGTTGTCTATTTCGCCCGAACTGAAATCTTTGCCATCGGAGTAGTCTCCGGCATAAAACTGGTCGGTAAAGGTAAATTTATGCCCCGTTGCATTAGTTCCGGTCATCCCCTGCCCATTGAGTGTCACTTCTTGTGAAATGACCTGCTGATTGTTATTGGACGTAGCGACAGGAAAGAGGGAGGAGGTGTTTCGAATATCGATACGCCGGAGAGCCCTTATTTTGTAGCCAGCTGACTCCGGAGTTATGAAATCACTTCCGTCGGGAAGCTGATTGGTGACAGTGACCTCTACTCGAGCACATATCCACTGAAGCGATAGAGGCTGTTTCAGTGTTATGGCGTTGTGAGCGGTAGCACTGCTTTCGATATCGATCATGTAAGGGTCGGATGCGCCCCAGTGAGCCATGTATTGCAGTGAGGATCCGGTCAGTAATGATCTGCTCATAAGGATTTTTCTTAAGAGTTGTCTTTTGGTACCATCAAAGTTATTTAATTTATTTTGTGCAGCGTTTTCAAGATTTTGTTCGTTTGTCACCAGTACAAAGGAGTATTCTCCCGATTTAATTTTCGTCTCGAAGAGCAGCCGAATGTATGACCTTTTCTCTTCTATCCCACTGTTGAGAATGTTTTCAGAGAGGTGCCCTTCACGATCAAAAATGAAGAGGCGTGCCCTATTTATTTGTACCGTACCGAAGGGTTCGGAGATATGGGGAATATCAATAGCGAGCCATCGATTATTTTTATTTTCATCGGGCATGGACAGCGGTTGTTTTTGGCATGCCAGCAACAGGGATATGATAAGCAACCATAGTGCAGGGAGCACATTGTGTCGTGTGGTGTGAATGTGTGGTATGCTTCTTTTCATATCCAGATGGGTTGTTTGCGTGTCCCGGTTTTTTTGAGGTTGTTTATTGTTTCACGTGCTGTACTCTGATGAGCCAGTTATTGATGTATACTTGCACACTCAAGAAATTTTCTTCGGGCGAAGTGCCTTCGGTGAAGAAGAAGGTGATATTGTATTGATCTTGACGATCCAGGTATTCTTGCAAGGGGAGGTTTGCGTTTTCTTCCATTCTCAAGATGGCGAGGTAATCTGTGAGGTCAATGTCCAAGACAGTTTTGTTTGCTTTGTGACTGTATACGGTGAAGCGCGTGGGTTGATTCGCCATTAGTCTGCCGGTGCGAAGTTCATATACGGCACCCGCATACTCAGTCTCTCCTTGTTTTTGAGTGAGTGCATCGGATTGATAATAAGGGCGATATGTGATCGTGTTATTGGGCACAATTTCATTCATGTAGGTGTAAGCCCCATTGTCTTCGGAGATGGATAGATCATAGTTGTTCATATCGATAGGGGTGGAGCTTTGTGTAAGCATGGCAATCCTGAACGTGTTGGTGTCTTTTATCAGGGGTACGGTATATATCTTGTGACCGGTGCCGTCGAATTCAATCTGCAGCATACCATGCCAAAGATGTTTCAATTGGTAGTCCACCTTTTTTTCGGCGTTTTTTATTGATATGCCCAATTGTTCAATGGAGGTATTTGCATCCGCTTTTGTGAAGTGGTATGACTCTTCGTATAGGCCTGCCCATGTCAGCACGGTGTATTTGCCAGGATGCAACTCCAGGGGAAGGGTGAAATTTTTGTCGAACGACTCTTTCTCCACTGTTTTGGTTTTTACGATTTTGCCGGCTTCATCGAAGATATACACTGTTAGTCTTTTTACTTCGTGCCCGAATGCATCGGCAAACTTCATGTTGTGGTCATAAACAAATCGTAGCTCTGCCTTACAGGGAGGCAAATCATCATACATCCAATGGGAGCATGAGGAGACCAGCATAAAGAATAGAAAGGTAAAGATATGGATATGTAGCGCGTTTCTTTTTATTATAAATTTATTTTTCATTAAGCAAATATTTGTTTAATAGATATCCTTTGCATTCAAAACTTACAGGAAGCGTATGTATGCCATTTGTTTCACCTTTGGCGGAGGGGGCACGTCAGGACACGCACCACCTCCGGTTCAAAGATGAAATATTTGCAGACAATGAATGTCGTGATGTAATAAAAATTTATGTATTGCACTGCAATAGACGAGGTACGGTTATAAATCTACCTCCTGTGTGCGTACAAGCCAAGGCATCATATGAGATTGTATTGCTAGGTAATAAGAATCATTATCGTCTTTTTCGTTCGGATAATCGATAATAGGTAAACCTGGCTTTTTCACTGAATTAATTGTCAACTTATAGATATTATTACGTACCACACCATAACGACCATAGCCATCATGATCAGGTGTTGTTTTCGCATATTGATAATTAGTTTTATCCGATAAATCATCGCTAAAGTGTCGTATCCTTATAGGATAATAACAAATAGCGTTCTTATAGAAGGATAGTTTGTGCGAATCATCATAATACATGATATACGATTGTCCGTCCGGTCCTAGGTCTTGATTAAATTTATTTCCTGTTTCTGTTTCAAAATATTCAATAATATTAATTAACAGGTCTAAACGGTCCCTACCCAATATGTCTTCTAATTCATTAGCAATCATTTGATGCTCATCTGGGTCTAATGATGGTTCATGAGCATCATTATTATATAATTTTTGAAGATAATCTGCACGAATAGGTATTCCATCAAAGTCGTACCAACTTTTGTCCTGAACCTCATCAGATTCTTTGAATAATTGGTTGGGGATATACTCTGCTTGTACAATAACGCGTGTAGTCACTGGCTGATATTGCCTATCTGCTTGCATTGTATTTTCCAAAAGATACAATCCATTATTATCACCAAAACCAAAATCTTTTTTTACGACCTCGCTTGGGTCTATAGACATACGTACTCTGCTTACTTCTGCTACACCAAAACGCGTACTTCTATTCTCAACGTCATTAACTATTTCAGTAATATAATTAAATTCATTTTCATTTCTTTCAATTCCATTACTAAAATTAGGGTCCTTAGCGTATCTTTGAAATCTTTCTTCTCTAGTTGTTTTCTCTTCTTCATAAAAAGTATTCTTCATCGCAGCATATTTGTCGAATTTACGCATCCAGAAAAGTTTTTTATTGGTAATATCCAATGTCCAGCCTTTCAGAGTGACCGTTGCATTATCAGAAGTAGACAATGTTGTGGATTTGCCTACAAATACTTTAGCTACCGCACGATCAACTTTTATACCATTGCTACCATCTTTAAAAGGATTATCCTCAGCTTCTTTTTTTGTGTTCTTTATAGCAGTCTCGGGTACAGTTGATAAACCTTTAGCATTCGACATAAAAATACCTTTTTTTGTCACTAATTTATCTTCACTGATTTCGACCGCTTGATCCGCAAATTTTTCAAGTATCATACCAGGTTCTGTAACATTTTTCACCTCATCCAATGGGTTAATCAATACCAATGCATCGTAGGATTGATTCTTGACTTTGATCGCATCAGTAGTATAATAGCTACCACTCTTTGATTTAATAAATTTTGTGCCGTCTCCATGTTGAGAGTTTTCAGTGAAATCAAAAGAATAAGCAACAATGGAATGTTCATTGTAAAGCACAACACGTATATCGGTTACTTTTTGTTCCTCTTCCGTTCCTATATAGGTGTCGCCTTCATTAGCATCCGACACATTCCCGGCTGCAGCACGCGTGCCGTCGTTAGGCATGGCAATGGAAAACGACAAGTAGGTTTCACTATTGATCTCTTCTCCTCCCTTATTGGAGTTGGGTACCTCATCGCTGTTACAGGCACATAGACCTAAAGCAACAGCTCCCATCCATAAAAAATTTTTTAATTTCATTTTTTGTCCTTTCTTTAAGTTTGTAGATAAATAAATAATTAATTAGCTGTCTTCTATTTTATGTTATGTGATTTTTAATGATTCATCAATCGGTTTTTTTCTGTTTCGAGAGCTTGTCGACCGACCTTTAAATGTTCTTTTTTCTCCGTTGTCGCGTCTCTTTTATGCGCAGCGAATGTGCGAGAGAATGGATCGTAAGCCCCCGGTTCTCTATTGCTTGTCAGCCAATGCTTTTTTCAGTTCCTCGAGGTTCTTCAAGGCGTCGGGCTGCTGTTTTTTTGCAGCCATTTGGAAAAAGCGCATGGCGTTTTTGGAGTCTCCTTGTCGTGCATA
>JAEZZZ010000093.1 GCA_023418255.1 Bacteroidota bacterium | reverse complement strand
GTAGAGGCCGTTAACCTTGAGGGCTGTTTTTTGCGCTTTGGCCGATAGGGCGATCATCGTGCCCGCCAAAAAGAGCAGCCATAGTTTTGATGTGATGTTATATTTCATTTCGTAACGTTTATTGTTCGTTTTCTTGTTTGACTTTGGCACTGTCTTTTTTTGTCGACACACGATCGGTAATTATCCTTATGGTCCACAAAAAAACGGCGAAAGTGATTGTGCGCTGTGTTGTTTTTATGCCAAGCTCATAAACGAGCTTTTATGCTCGCGTTTTAGCTTCCTATAATGTTCAAAGTGCAAAGATAGTGCGAATTTTAATAGTAAGCAACTTTTTACTTTTTTTGTTCACCGACATCCCATGTTTTTTTTTAATGAGAACGTTAGTGGTTGTTGATAAGAGTGTTATTGCGAAAGGGCACGTGGCGAAAAGTGTGTAATTTTTCCACATTCGTTTTTGAGGGGCGGGGGGGCCTCCCGTGATAACGAGGAGCAGGATAACGAAAAAAAAACGACCGGTCAAAAAAAATACCATCCTCGGCCGAAATAAATAGATGGTGCACAATGCGCACTCTTTTACACCATCTATCATTATTTAAGAATTCTTTAAACATTCTTGTCAATAAAAGATGCTATCTTTGTAGTCATGTTATATCTAAAAACTAGAAAAAATGAACAGAAAAATGATTGGAGCATTATTGCTCACCGTAGTGCTATTTTGCGCATGTAACAGTAACAAGAAAGCCAAACAAAATCAACCCGTTGATATTACGGGCAACATGGGTATGTACTACGCAACACTGCCTTGCGCATCATGCTCGGGTATTTGCACGTACCTTACTCTAAAAGAAGATAGCACCGCCTATCTGACAAGAATGTATATGGATTCGGGTAATACGTATGAGACAATAGACGGTAAATGGTCTTTTGAAGATAGCATCTTTACTGTTTATACAATTGATGGCGAAACGCAACTGTATAAACTTGTTTCTTCCGAACTATTGGCTCAGGTAGGCGAAACAAAAGAAGTCAAAGAGATGTATATGCTGAAAAAAGAAACCGAACTATTAGCAGATCAGTTCACCGGTACATATATTTATGGCTCTGACGAAAAAGGTGCTTATCAACAAACGCTGACTATTCAAAAAATCGATAATCGTCAAGTGGAAGTAGCTATTACACAAACAAGCGGTGCCGGGAAAGGATGTGAATTTAAAGGGAATGGCAGAATTGTCAACAACCAGATTGAAATCAACATGAAGGATATTAACCCCGATATGAATTCGGTAATGACCATTCGTTCAATCAATGACAGCAACGAAATGAATGTCATGACTTCTAGGTTCGACGACAAAGACGACTTAATGTTCTTCTGTGGTGGTGGTGGCAGCTTGGCCGGTGATTACCGCCGGCAGTAGTTTCATGGTCTCGTATTGGAAGCCCAATGCAATCAAGCATATGTTTTTTAACAACAGCGCAATACTTAACGTATCTTAACTTTATGAATAGGTTAACGAGACTGATTTTAGGGACTCTTCTAGCGATTTTTGTAGGGAGTTATCAACTATCGGCACAAAACGTAAAAAACGCTCTTGAATTGACGCAGGCAGGTGCTTTGCAACTAGCCGAGCAGGCAAAAAAAGAGGCCGAGAAATTAGGTAAAAATGTTTCTGTAGCCGTAGTCAATTCCTCCGGGGCTATCATTCTTCTTCTTAAGGGCGATAATGTCGGCGTTCATAACACCGAGGCATCCCGGAGAAAAGCATATACTTCGGTTTCTACAAAAACGGCCAGTTGGGACTTTATGAACAAGGTGGCCTCCGATCCTTCGGCCAAAAATCTGCAGTCAATGCCGGAATTACTACTTTTGGGCGGAGGAGTACCTATATGGAAAGACGGAATACTGATAGGAGCGATTGGCGTTTCCGGAGCCGGCGGAGGTGAAAATGACCATCGTGTGGCAAGGAAGGCCGTCGAGAATTCGGGTTTTAGTGCGCAGCCATGAAACATTGTTTATTCCTGTTTTTGTCGCTGATTCTACATATCGGTATGAATGCTCAGAGTAAACCCGTTTATGAGCCCGTTTTGACGGGAGATATAGCCGCTAAAATAGCTCAAGCAGCCTTTCAAGCAGCCGAGAAAGATGGATTTAAGATCTGCGTGACGGTTGTAGATCGCTCCGGACAAATCCTCTCGGTATTGCGGCATCAGGATGCCGGAGTACACACATTGAGAGCCAGCTATAAGAAAGCTTTTACTGCTAATTCTCAGAAGAGAGAGACCGCCGAGATCTTTAGAGGGGTCAAAGAGGGCACGATACCGGAGGATATTCGCTATTTGGATGAGCATATTCTCATTATGCCCGGAGGTGTACCTATCACTATGGATGGGAAGGTTGTAGGTGGAATAGGCGTGGGAGGTGCCCATGGCAGCGAAGATGTCCGCATCGCCAAAGCCGGCTTAGCAGTGTTGGAAGCAACAAACGTGAATAGTCAAACAATCATTAATAATTTAAATAAAAGACAGAAATGAAACGATTCGTATTAGTAGCATCATTCGTGTTGGGACTTTTTAGTTTTACATTTGCGCAAGATGTAAAGTTTCAACTATCCAGCCATATTCTGGATATCACTCAAGGGAGTCCTGCCCCTGAAGTAACCATCAGGCTTTCGAAATTGAATGCCAAAGGAAAATGGGTAACGATTGATGAAAAAGTTACCGATGAAAATGGACGCATTAAAGATTTTTTGAAACAGGATGGAACCGACCATAGAGGAATATACAAGTTGACATACTTTACAGCTCCTTACTTTAAACGTCTCAATCAATCCAGTTTTTATCCATTTATAGAAGTGGTTTTTGAGATCAAAGATAAGAACCATTACCATGTACCTATCACGCTTAGTCCATACGGATACTCTACGTACAGAGGAAATTGATGATTTATCTATAGAACGGTACCCTCGCTAATGATGCGTTGCCGGGCCTGCTCTGTTTTTGCTTGATCTCATATGTGAAAACAGAGCAGATTTTTTTTGCTTAACCCACATTATTCACCAAAAAGTTGCATAATTTGAGGAAAATCCTTATTTTTAAGGCATTAAAAGAAAAATAATAGATTTTAACGCCCCCAAATTATGCAGGACAAATATACAGCCTTTTACCGAAAAGACCAAGCCATTATGGTCGATTTTTCAGCAGAAAGTATCAGTTCAGACGGTGCCGTTGTTTTATTGGAA
>JAEZZZ010000085.1 GCA_023418255.1 Bacteroidota bacterium | reverse complement strand
GAGAACAGGATGAGTCTACGTGCAGCTTTGAGGACTTAACAC
Source organism: Bacteroidota bacterium (assembly GCA_023418255.1). Taxonomy (GTDB): domain Bacteria; phylum Bacteroidota; class Bacteroidia; order Bacteroidales; family Dysgonomonadaceae; genus JAEZZZ01. The sequence continues at coordinate 2,894 of JAEZZZ010000085.1, read as the reverse complement.
AAATCACCTGAAATACTCACTTACAGATATTTACTCATACAATTAACAGTTTTATGAAAGGAGGTTTACAGCTAACAACAAACCTCCGTGGGAGGAGTGTGTCTTTACGTGAAAATTCCTGCGAAAACACCCTAAAATGATTCATTGCTTTGTTTCTGCGGAGTAAGAAACGTTCAAAAAACAATCATCCGATTAGAAAATAGTAAAACCATTCATCCCACAGAGGAAAAGAGGGGCAAAGATAATGGAAAGTTTTCTTCATGAATAATGCGGGATTAATTCCTGTCGCTTTCACTGATGCAGCCTTCCAAAGCGCCGCGTACGGCAGAGATTTGCCATGTCGATTAATCGTGCGTCCGTATTGGCGCAGACGTTGAACGTTATCGTCAGGCACGAAACTGTCTCTGACCAAGCCTTTAATAAGTACGGTAGCAATCCACTGTGCATCTTTTACATCGCTCTTACGACCGGGGAGTTGTTTAAGAAATTGAGGGTTGACCAAATGAGGGGTGAACTCTTTTTCCAACAAGCACCAAATCGGGATCCAATAAATGCCCGTACTTTCCATACACACATCACGGACAAAATGTGACCGCATGACTGCTGACATGGGCTTAATTTAGCGTGTGGTTACAGCAAATTTTTCTTCTGTTTTTTTGCCGTGTTCATCTAAAATACACATAAATATGCTATCTTTGTGAACATCAAGGCCGCTGACTGTTATCATAATTGTATTTTTTAATTATTAAACATTTGTGCCACAGAGCACCTTAATTACAAATATAACAATTACGGCCTTAATTTTTATCAATCGGCGTATAAAATTCAAACTTTTTTATGTAAGTTTGAACATATATTCAACAAAAACAAATAAAAACGTGAAGCAAAAAGTAAAACTCTCTATCCTCGGCATATCGTTTAGGCAAGTACAAGAAGGAGCTTACGCTCTTATATTTGCCGAAGAAAACAGCATTCGGCGTCTGCCTATTGTGATTGGTGCGCCTGAAGCACAATCTATTGCTATTGTAATGGAAGGCATCAAGCCACCTCGTCCGTTGACACACGACCTTTTGCATAATGTAATGAAAACATTAAATATCAACTTATTGGAAGTGTATATTTATAAATTTGAAGATGGAGCATTTTTTTCTGAATTGATTCTAAAACAGAACGATTCAATATATTGTGTAGATTCTCGCACATCCGATGCCGTGGCATTAGCAATACGCACTCAATCACCCATTTACACAACAGAAAGCATTATGCAGAAAATGGGAATTGTGTTTGAAGAGCATACTGATGAACAAACGGATAATAAAGAAGTTGATAATGATTTAGAATGGAAAAACACAGATTATAAAGAGTTGAGTACTGATATTTTGCAAAAGAAATTGCAAGAAGCCTTAGAGGAGGAAAATTACGAAATTGCCATTCAAATCCGTGACGAGATAAACAGCCGAAAAAAAGAATCATGAATTTGTATTTTTGATGGATTATATCTTTTATTGCCCTAATATTGAGTCGGAAAAAACGTTTTCTGAACAAGAATCGATACATTGTGCAAAGGTGTTGCGAATGAAAAATGGGGATAAACTCACCGTTACCGATGGGAAAGGTTTTTTTTATGAATGCACACTTGTCAATGCACATCCTAAACATTGTGAAGTGGATATAAACGCCAAAATTGCGCATCATAGAGCATGGAGTTTTTATTTGCAACTGGCATTTGCACCGACAAAACAGATGAATCGGAACGAGTGGCTATTGGAAAAAGCCACAGAGATAGGTGTTAACCGAATCACCCCCCTATATTCGCAATTTTCGGAACGAAAAGAGATAAAAAATGAACGCATGGAAAAAATCACAGTTTCGGCTATCAAACAGTCGAAGCAGGCGCATCTTCCTACTTTGGATGAAATGACCACGTTCGATTCGATTATTAGTCAGCCATTCGACGGACAAAAATTTATTGCTCACTGTCATAATGGAAGTAAAAACAACTTATCTAACAGCTATCATAAAGGTAAAAATGCGCTTATACTCATCGGACCCGAAGGCGATTTTAGCAACGAAGAAGTAGAAAAAGCAATATCGCACGGCTATATTCCCATAACATTAGGAAACAACAGATTGCGCACAGAAACAGCTGCTTTGACAGCATTGTTATCAATACATATTTTAACGTGAGTTCGATCTAAGTAAAAGCTAATTCCTTGTAGCAATTATAGTATTCCCTTTTTATTGGACGGTCTTCTTTCCCGATCAAGATAGTTCCTACTTTTTTTTATTTCAATAAGTGAATTCAGCTCACAGATGCAACTTTCCCAGTTACAAATTTATAAAAACATTCAATTTTTTTTTCAAAACTAAGACAGTTTTTTGGTTTTCTGTTAACCCTCTATTATATCTATTTAGAATTCTTTGCCTTCTGAAAGAGGCATGCAAAAGGTGAATTTTGTCACTCTTTCGCTAAGCACCAAAATATATTCCTTCTGATTTTTTCGACAATCAAATCCGTTCCCAATGACCGATTTGTTTTAGCTCGTCGAATAAAGTTTGCACACGACGCCGGTTATAAACGTCACGTTTACGTCGGCAATGTTTGCGTTCTTTACATATGGCTCATTTGTGCACACCAACATTTTCGGCTGACACCTCTTTTATATTAAAACCGAAATTATCTACTTTTGTCTCTCGGTTAAATACTTCATTCTTAAACTTTTTTTGACATGGAGGCGAAGGTAGAGAACTTTTATCCAATCGGTGCGAAGCTAAAAAATTTTGCTATTCCACTGTTCCTAAAATTAACTATTTTTCTTCGTATAAAAATCACGTTTACTAATTAAACTTATGAATGTCCGTATATTTCCCTAAAATGATTATCTTTGCAAAAA
>JAEZZZ010000015.1 GCA_023418255.1 Bacteroidota bacterium | reverse complement strand
CGTGATGCCGAATACTCGCTTAAAGAGGTTGTTGAGATAGACGATGGGTTCTTTTCCACCGAAATACCCGAAGACCAAAAAGACCAGCCGTTAAAACGAGGTCGCGGCAGCCAAAAGAAGACAAAAGTTTTGGTAATGGCTGAAAGCATTCCCGTTGATGGGCAAACAACACCAAAAGGTAAACCCAGAAAGGTTGGACACCTTAAACTGATTGTAATTGAGGATTTGAAGTCAAACACTATTGATCCAATAATATCAGAATATGTTGATAATAATGCCATTGTGGTTTCTGACAATTCAACATCTTATACGAATTTCAACAAATTAGTAAAAGAGCATCGACCAAAAGTAACTCCAAAAGAAGGATTAGGAAAAATGCTGCCTTGGGTGCATATTGCTATCAGTAACGCTAAACGCGTATTATTGGATATATTTCACGATATAAAGCCGGAATACCTGCAAAGTTATTTGAATGAATTCTGCTATAAGTTCAACAGAAGATATTTTGGCGAACAAAGGTTCGATCGATTGATGACAGCATCTGTTAGTTACAAAAATCAGTTTAGGTACAACATTGAGTAATCATTAAATTAAATTTAATAATCATGTCGTATATTTTAGAACAACAAAAATTATGCAATTTAAAGCCGTTCAAAAAGTAAACCCCCAAGACAGAGAGGGCTCTCGCAAATGGTACGCCCAAGTGGTGAATGCCGGCGAGACAACCACCGACGACCTGGTGAAAGAGGTAGAAAAGTTTAGCGCCCTGTCGGAACCCGACATCCGAGGCGTGATCATCGGGCTCGAAAACGCTGTGCAAAAGCACTTGGCACAAGGTAAAATCGTGCGGTTCGACCGCCTCGGCACGATCTATCCCTCGTTATCGATCACTCCGTCAGACACGGAGGAGGAGGTGAACGAGGCCAATATCAAGTCGGTAAAGATGAATTACAGACCTGGCAAGCGCATTATGGATGCGATGAAGAGTGTCTCTAAGAAAAAGGTGAAACAATAGAAGAATTCGCCGGTCGGGCGGTGCCTTCGTTCCACCAGGGAAAAGCCTCATCAGATTTTGGGTGAAACCTCAGCAAGTTTTGAACAGCACGGCGGGACCATTGTTTCTTAAGAGTAGGAGTATTCCGCGAATAATAAGGGGTGTCCTTTAATGAATTAAAGACAACTAAGTCATTTCGAGACAGTTGTCTTTGTCGTGTCTTTGGATATTGCCCGTAAATGTAGTAAAAAAAAATAAAACGGAGGGAACCAAAACAAATAAAGATATGGCAAGAATACAAAGAGATATCCGCATTGCGCACTACTTCAGGTTTTTCGAGTTCCATATTTAACGAATATCTCTAAGCAGAGGAAATTGTATCATCGGCTCATTCTTTTAACACGTCCATTGCCTTAAATACCTCTTCAATAGCATTTACGGCATAATCGATTTGGGCGATTGTGTGTGTAGCCATCAGAGAAAAGCGGATAAGTGTATCGCCGGGCGATACGGCGGGTGATACCACCGGGTTGACAAAAACGCCCTTTTCGAATAGCATTTTTGTAATCATGAATGTTTTGTCGTTGTCTCGTATATAGAGCGGAATAATGGGTGTGGAGGTGTTTCCAATCTCAAAGCCTCGGTTTCTAAAGGCGTTTAATGTGTAGTTGGTTAGCTTCCACAAATTTTCAATTCGTTCCGGCTCTGATTTCAGAATATCCAGAGCGGCTGAAGCGGCAGCGGTGGCAGCAGGTGTGATGCTGGCACTGAATATATAAGGCCGGCTCGTGTGTCGCAAATAATTGATTGTCGGGTAGTCGCCGGCAACAAATCCCCCAATGGATGCCAACGATTTGCTGAATGTTCCCATTACCAAGTCAACATCGTTGAGTACATCGAAATGATCGCACACGCCTCGTCCGTTGCTCCGCTTACCCAATACGCCAATGCTGTGTGCCTCATCCACCATCACATTGGCGTTGTATTTTTTTGCCAGTGCTATAATATTGGGGAGATCTGCCAAGTCGCCTTCCATGCTGAATACACCATCCACAACAATGAGTTTTACTTTGTGCGCGTCGCATCGTTTTAGTTGTTTTTCGAGCGATATCATATCGTTGTGGCGAAACTTATATTTTGTGGAAAAGGAGGTGCGTAAGCCCTCTATGATGGAGGCGTGATTTCGTTCGTCCCAAATAATGTAATCTTCGCGTCCCGTGAGACACCCCAATACCCCCTCGTTTACCGAAAATCCGGTGGAAAAAACAATGGCTTCGTCTTTTCGCATGAAGTTTGCCAACTTCTTTTCGAGCTCTGTGTGTATATCCAACGTGCCATTCAGAAAGCGCGAACCCGCCATTCCTGTGCCATATTTTTCGGTAGCTTTCACCGCCGCTTCTTTCACTTTGGGGTGATTCGTCAAGCCCAAGTAAGCGTTGGATCCAAACATCAGCACTTTTTTCCCGTTGATGATCACTTCGGTATCCTGATCGCTTTCTATTGCTCTGAAATATGGATAGATGCCCGCGGCTTTTGCGCGCTGCGGCGCATCGTATCGCGCCATTTTTTTTCTTAATAGGTTCATTTGTAGGGATGTTGAGTGTTTGTTTTTATATGAAGTTATTTACACGATTGTTAATAACTCATACAAAGGTAACAATTAATTCCTTATTTTATGTTAGCTTTTTATTCAATACGATTTTTTTTTACTACGTCGTAATAAAAAGAGAAGATGCGAAATAAACATTTTTCAATAACAAACGTTCTATCAGTAAACACAATTCATTTTTGTAAAATTAATTATCAAAAGACAAAAACATTATGGTTAGTAAAAAATTAGAGACAGCAATTAACAAGCAGATTAACGCGGAATTATGGTCGGCATATCTATATTTATCCATGTCGATGCATTTCGATAACGAAGGCTTGCCCGGCATAGCCACTTGGTTCAAGGCGCAGTTTTTTGAAGAGCAAGACCACGCTTTTAAGTTTATGAACTATTTGAGTGCCAAAGGTAATCGTGTAGAGTTGAAACCGATTAAAGAAGTGCCTACCAAGTGGAAATCGCCACTGGACGCATTCAAAGATACATTAGAGCATGAGAAAGAGGTAACGGGCCTTATTAACGAGTTGGTCGCGCTGGCTCGCGAAGAGAATGATTATGCCACGGAGAATATGCTTCAGTGGTTTGTGAAAGAGCAGGTGGAAGAAGAGGATACCGCGCAAGGACTCATTGACAGCATGAAGCTTATCGGTGACAATGGCTATGGCCTTTACGCGCTTGATAAAGAGATGGAACAGCGCACCTACACACCCGAAAACAGCGATGCCATTTGATTGATTTCTATTTTGAAAAGATAAGAAAAGAGAGCACATGGTGTCTGCTACTGACCTTCAGGCTCTCTTTCCTTCTTAATTGGGAATAAACTTTTTTGCCCGGCAATAGTCCAATACACTCACCCAATTATTGCAACAAAATTCACACACACATGAATAAACAAGAAAAATATAAAAAGCTGAAAAAATGTATCCTTTTGGACGCTGTCGGCATGGCTTCGATGGTAATTCCCGGCATAGGTCCTTTTTTAGATATTATTTGGGCACCCATCGCCGCGTCCATTAGTTACAAAATGTTTGGAGAGAAACGAGGCAAATACACATCTATGATAACATTTCTCGAAGAAATCTTACCTGCGACCGACATTATACCTTCATTCACCATATTCTGGTTTTTATTTGATTTTTTGAAGATAGGAGAGGAGAAACTGTCGCCATCGAAAGTTGTGGATGTCGATTATGTGGAGTTAAATTAGATTGCACGCTTTTTTTTAACTTGCTTTTTTATAGCTGATTAAATGTGGTGTGCGTTTTAATTGTTTGAAACACATCATAAGGGACGAAATCTTTATTTTGTCCTTTTTAATTTTTATTGGTAGTGATTATTTTACTATCTTTGAACTTTAAATCAAAACAAATCAACAGAACATAAACAACATGGCAATAGCAATAGGAGACAAAATCCCTGAAATATTGGGCTTGGATCAAGATGGAAAACAGGTGAAGGCAAGCGAGTTTGCCGGCAAAAAATTGGCATTATATTTTTATCCCAAAGACAACACACCCGGTTGCACCGCGCAAGCGTGCAGTTTGCGAGATGGCTACCAAGACCTTTTAAAAGAGGGCTATCAAGTGGTAGGAGTTAGTACCGACAGTGAAGCCTCGCATCAAAAATTTATTGAAAAGAAGAAACTTCCCTTCCCGTTGATTGCCGACACCGATAAAAAACTGATAGAAACTTTTGGCGTTTGGCAGGAGAAAAATATGATGGGACGTAAGTATATGGGAACTGTTCGCACCACCTTTCTTATTGATGAAAAAGGCATTGTGCGCCACAAGATTGAAGGACGAAAAGTGAATACTAAAAATCACGCTGAACAAATTTTAAACGCTGATTTTTAGCAAAGTTACTCTAATAATATCAGTAAAAAATTACAATACAATAATATAACATGGCAGAAGAAAAAGACAATAAAAACAGCGAAAAGCTGAAAGCGCTGCGCGCGGCGATGGATAAAATAGAAAAAACCTATGGAAAAGGTTCCATTATGAAGATGGGCGATGAAAAGATAGAAGAGATTGCCGTTATCTCATCCGGTTCCATTGGCCTGAATGTGGCATTGGGAGTGGGAGGATATCCACGCGGACGTGTGATTGAAATTTTTGGGCCGGAATCATCCGGAAAAACAACGCTTGCCATTCATGCCATCGCTGAAGCTCAAAAAGCCGGCGGTGTGGCCGCGATAATCGATGCGGAGCATGCGTTTGACCGTTTTTATGCCGAAAAACTGGGTGTAAACACGGATGAACTTTTGATTTCGCAACCCAGCAGCGGTGAAGAGGCGCTCGAAATTACAGAACAACTGATTCGTTCTTCCGCAGTGGATATTGTGGTTGTTGACTCTGTGGCTGCCCTTACGCCAAAAAAAGAGATTGAAGGCGAAATGGGCGATTCCAATGTAGGGTTGCAGGCGCGATTGATGTCGCAAGCGCTTCGCAAACTCACCTCTGCCATTAGTAAAACAAATACAACATGTATATTTATCAATCAGTTGCGAGAGAAAATCGGAGTCCCGTTTGGTAATCCTGAAACAACCACCGGTGGAAACGCCTTGAAGTTTTATGCATCGGTACGCATCGATATTCGCAAGGGAACACCACTGAAAGAGGGAGACAACGTTGTTGGAAATCAAACCCGCGTGAAAGTGGTGAAAAATAAAGTAGCGCCGCCTTTTCGCAAAGCGGAATTTGATATTATGTATGGCGAAGGAATTTCGCGCGATGGCGAAATCATCGATTTGGGAGTCGATTTGGGCATAATAAAAAAAAGCGGTTCGTGGTATAGCTACAACGACACTCGATTGGGGCAAGGGCGCGATGCCGCCAAAGCAACTATAAAAGATAATATCGAGTTGGGCGAAGAGCTTGAAAAGCTCATCTTTGAAAAACTCAACGAGAAGAAGTAGGGATTAAAAACGGAATATTTATTTATTCCGTTTTTTTTAATAATCTTCTTTTGCTCGAATAAAATATTTATAAGGAGTCGCATTTGAAAACCCCTAAATCTTCAGTTTAGGGGCAATGTTGTCCTAAACGTTTGGAAAAGGGATAAAAAAAGGAAGTAGAATTAAGGCACAAAATAGTTACCTTAGCAAAGGGAACATGCAAATCCTTTGCAAACTCTACTTCCAATGACAAATATAAC
>JAEZZZ010000150.1 GCA_023418255.1 Bacteroidota bacterium | reverse complement strand
GTAAAGCGGTTGCCAAAAGGCTACTTTCTTGATTGGAGCGGTCAGTATGAAAATCAAATAAGAGCTGAAAAGAGGCTAATGATCATCATGCCTGTTGCCTTGCTCATCATTGTAATTATTCTATACTTCACCTTTAGAAACATTAGAGAAGTTCTGATTGTACTTGCAAGTATTCCGGTTGCATTAGTAGGTGGTGCTTATTCTTTATACTTCTTTGATGTAAACTTTTCTGTGGCAGTGGCAGTAGGTTTTATTGCCCTGTTTGGCATTGCAGTAGAAACAGGGGTGCTCATGCTGGTGTACCTGAATAATTCACTTTACCAAAAAGTGCATAGAGCTACAGAAGAAGGTAGCCCGATAAACAAAAAAGTAGTGGAAGATGCGGTTTATGATGGTGCGGTACTAAGGGTTCGCCCAAAGTTGATGACCGTGATCGTTGATATACTTGGCTTGATGCCCATTTTATTAGCAACAGGTCCGGGAAGTGATGTAATGAAGCCAATCACCATTCCATTCGTTTTTGGGCTGGTTACATCAACACTGTTTGTCCTCATTGTTTTACCGGTGATGTATGCAATGATCAGGGAAAGAGAATTAAAAAAACATGGTAAACTTCAAATACAGGAGATGGCAAATGAATAAACACATTAATAACACGAACACCCGATGTTTTTTGAAGTATGCCTTAACAGTAGCGTTAATGGCAAACACCGTTTGGGCTACTTCGCAAACAAGGTTGTCAACCATCCTGGATAGCATAGAAACATACAACCCGTTAAGCCGGATGTATGAGGCAGACATCCGTTCAATGGACGAAGCAGCAAAGGGTGCAAAAAGTTGGATGCCACCCGAAGTAGGTGCAGGCTTTTTTATGACGCCTTACAATCCGCAGCGTTGGAAGAAAATGAGCGACATGGAGCCAGGTATGGGCAGCTTCGCTATTTCCGCACAGCAAATGATACCCAACAGACGAAAGCTAAATGCAGATGCCGCCTATATGCAAAGCATGTCAGGGGCTGCCAGCGAACAGCGAAAAGCAGCATTGAATGACTTATATGCACAGGCAAAAAAGGCTTACTACGAGTGGGTGATCATTGAAAAGAAAAAAGCTGTGCTTGATGAGAATAAGAAGGTGTTGGACTTTATGATTAAGAACGCTGAAATACGTTATCGTAATGGATTAGACAAGCTGAATGCGTATTACAAAGCAAAGGCGGCGTTAGGAAACATAGAAAATATGCGACTGATGTATGATAACGAAAGCAAACAGCGCCGTATTATTATCAATTCACTAATGTACAGAAATACTGAGGTTGATTTTACAATTGATACTTCCATTCGCCTTAAAGACTACAATGCTTTTGTTTTCGACAGCGCTTTTTTTCTGCAGAACAGGAGCGATTTGAGAGCTTTAGATAGAGAAGTATTGACAAACGAGTTGAGAACAGAAGCAGAGCGGCTAAACTTGAAACCGCAGTTCGGTATTCGGTTCGAGCACATGTTTGCCTTTGGTGGGCAACCACAACAATTTACATTAATGGGCATGGTTAGACTGCCATTTGTTCCCTGGGCTTCACGAATGACAAAAGCAAATATTGAAAGTTATCGTTGGCGAACAGAAGCTCTTAACAGCCAGCGGCAAATGATAATAAATGAAGCTCGTGGCATGGCTTACGGTATGCGTACAGAGGTGGAAACTAAAAAACGTCAGATAAGACTTTACGAGAACAACATCATTCCGGCACTTCGTAACAATTATAAAACAATGCTTCTTGGTTACGAGCAAAATACTGAAGAACTGTTTATGTTGTTTGATGCCTGGGAAACGCTCAATATGACACAGGTAGAATATCTCGACCAGTTACAACAATTACTGTCCTTGCAGGTTGAGTTGGAACGAATACTTGAAATACGAGAATAATGAAACTGCTGAATTTACATATCGTTTTTCTGTTTGCTGTGTCGCTAATAATGGGTTTTGGGTCCTGCAACGATAAAGGCAAGACAGACCATACATCGCACGACCAGCAGCAGGAAGTGTATACCTGTCCCATGCACCCTGAAATTATCCGTAATGCACCAGGTTCTTGCCCTATCTGCGGTATGGACCTGGTAAAAAATGAAACGGGTTCAGAAGCCATAAAAGACGTACAGTTGGAAGCCTTGCTCAAACCTGTAAATTCCTTTGTGGTATCTACTGTTGAGGTAACAACCTTGGAACAGAGAGATGAAGACATTGAGTTAGATGTAGTAGGTTCAGTGGCTTACGATACACGACAGGCAGGTGCCATTTCTTCAAGAGTAAATGGAAGAATTGAGAAGCTGTATGTTCGTTACAAATACCAGCCGGTACAGAAAGGACAGCGTATTATGGACATCTACAGTCCCGAACTGATGACGGCACAGCAAAATCTTTTGTTTCTGTTACGTAATGATCCAAACAACAGTTCCCTTATAAACGCAGCCAAAGACAGGTTAAGGCTTATGGGTATGAGCGCAGGTCAGGTTGCAACAATTACCCGGTCAGGTACAGCTATTTATTCAGTGCCTGTTTTCAGCAACTACAGTGGGTTCGTTACCGACATAAACAATACCACGAATGCTTCATCTACAGATAACATGCAGCAGGCTACCACATCAAATCAGGAACTGGCAATAAAAGAGGGAATGTATGTGCAAACCGGGCAGGCGGTATTTACAGTGTACAATCAAAGCAGGGCATGGATACTGTTAGACATTTATCCGGAACAACAAACGTTGGTGCAGGTTGGCAATCCGGTTAGGATAGTGCCGGAGACCGCACCATCTGAAAATTTCAGGGCAACAGTTGACTACATAGAGCCTGTTTTCAGAACCGGCAAGAAAACTGTGGCTGCAAGAGTATATTTCAACAATGCAACACGGAGGTTACCGATTGGCAGCAGGGTAACAGCAAACATTTTTGCTAAACCAAAAGCGGCATGGTGGCTGCCGAAAGAAGCAATCTTATCATTAGGCAGAGAGAAGGTTGTTTTTAAAAAAGAAGAAACCGGTTTCAGGGCAATTAAAATAACGACAGGCATTGAGGTAAACCGTCAAGTGCAAATTTTGTCAGGTCTTCAAAAACAAGATAGTGTGGCTGTGAATGCTCAATATCTGGTAGATAATGAAGCCTTCATTAAAGCAAACAACAATGAATAAAATACTTTTAATACTTATCTCAATAATACTTCTTGCATCCTGCAGTGGTAAGAAAGTGGCAAAAGACAGTGACGTGTTTTACACATGCTCAATGGACCCGCAGGTAGTATCAGATAAGCCGGGCAACTGTCCAATTTGTGGTATGCCGCTTACGGCTGTAAAGAAGAGTTCCGTAGCCAATACAGATGATATAGAATTAAGTGACCAGCAAATTCAGTTGGGCAACATCCGCACTGATACAATTGCGAAAAGTAACATTGGAAATACAATTGAGCTAACCGGCACGCTAAACATAAATGCAGCACAAACGGCTTCAGTAAATGCAAGAGTAATGGGGCGTATAGAACGGCTATATGTAAAAACCACAGGAAACTACATAGCCAAAGGTGCCCCGGTCTATGAAATTTATAGCGAAGAACTAAACAATGCAAAACAGGAATATATATCAGCCTTACAGCGACGAAGCCTCTTTGATGAACAGTCAGTAATTGACTTTGACCAACTGATTAAAAGCGCAAGGAACAAGCTGCGTTTATGGGGAATGACTGAAAGCCAGGTTAAGGAATTAGAAACACAAAAGCAGGCACCGCTTACCACAACTTACTACAGTACCGAAAGTGGCTATGTTACGTCTGTGAATGTTACCGAAGGTGGCTATGTAATGGAAGGCGGCATAGTACTTCAACTCGCAAACCTTTCCACCTTATGGGCAGAAGCACAGGTTTACACTTCACAGATGTACAGAATACCACGTGGTGCATTGGCAAAGGTAGAAGTGCCGGGAGTAGCAGAGCCAATAAGAGGCAACATTGAATTTGCCAACCCGGAAGTGCCAGTAGAAACAAGAATAAACCTGCTGCGGATCGTAGTTCCAAACAGTGGCAATAAGTTAAGACCGGGTATGTCTGCGATAGTGAAAGTGCAAACAGCAAGCAGAAACTCACTTACGCTGCCTACCGATGCTATTATACGTGAAGCCAATGCAGCCATCGTATGGGTGCAAACAGGGAAGAACAGGTTCAAAAGTAGGATGGTGGCAACAGGTATGGAAAGCGATGGCTTAACAGAAATACAAACTGGATTGAATGCAGGAGACATCGTTGTGGTAAGTGGCACTTACTTGTTGCATAGCGAATATAAATTTAAACGTGGCTCTGACCCGATGGCAGGGCACAATCATTAATACATAAAACATCAAACAGAAAATGAAATATCCTTTAATTACATTATTGCTTGTTACGCTGATTGGTTTGTCTGCACGGGCACAAAAAGAAGAAGTTTGCTATAACCCAAACCTTATAAAAGACACAACAAAAAAGAGTATCAAATCAATGGCTGTCGGTACAATCGGTGGCGACACTGTTGCCATCAAATATCACTCTCCGGGCGTTCGTAAAAGAATTATTTGGGGTGGTCTTGTACCTTTTGAAGAAGTATGGGTTACCGGTGCTCATGATGCTACATTATTAGAAATAAATAACCCCTTCATTGTAGCAGGCAAATCCATATCGGCAGGCAAGTATGCATTGTTTACCATTCCAGGCAAAAAAGAATGGACGGTTATAATCAATAAACATTGGAAGCAGCATCTGGCTTCGGAGTATGATGAAAAGGATGATGTGGTAAGGCTAAAAGTGAAGCCCGTCAAAGTGCCCCATACGGAACGTTTGCAGTATTTTATTGAGGAAGGCAAGAATGGCAAAGGAAGGCTCGCTGTGGCTTGGGAAAAAATTAGAATTGAATTTCCGGTTGAAGCACTATAAGTAGTCTATTGTGCATCGCAAATAAAACTTCGTTTTAAAAATCATATTATGAACCATTCCCATCACGATCATTCGCATGAGCCGCAAATGTACACTTGTCCCATGCACCCCGAAGTGACAAAACCGCAACCAGGCAAATGTCCGAAGTGTGGAATGGACTTGGTTCCTGTTGGCAAAACAGAAGATGCTAAAGAAACAAGTCATAATCATGACCACGATAAACATTTAGAAGGTCATCCAGGTGCTGATCAGTCTACCCATGCTGTACATGAAGGTCATGGCAGTCAATCCGCACATGATGCACATGCTGGTCACGACAAACATGCGGGTCATCATACACACGATTTTTTGAAACGTTTTTGGATCTGTCTCATACTTACTGTTCCGGTGCTTGCACTGTCGCACATGATACAGCAGTGGTTTGGTTTTCACTTTGCTTTTTCAGGAGATAAATATGTATTGTTATTCTTAGGTTCAGTTATTTATTTCTATGGTGGTATGCCATTCTTCAAAGGGATGGTAAGTGAAATAAAATACAGGGCTATGGGCATGATGACATTAGTTGCCATAGCAATTTCTGTCGCATACCTGTATAGTGTAGCGGTAGTGTTTGGCTTAGAAGGAATGGATTTCTTTTGGGAGCTTGCCACGTTAATTGATATAATGTTACTGGGGCATTGGATAGAAATGCGTTCTACAATGGCTGCATCAAATGCTTTGCAATCGCTGGTAGCTTTATTGCCTTCTACTGTACACGTTGAACGAAATGGAACGGTAACTGACGTTGACGTAAAAGAATTGCGAAAAGATGATATTGCCATCATAAAGCCAGGTGAAAAAATACCGGCAGACGGGATTATTATAGAAGGTAGTTCTTATGTGAATGAAAGTGTGTTAACAGGAGAAAGTCTTCCGGTAAAAAAAGAAGCTGAAGCCAAAGTAATTGCAGGAGCGCTTAATGGCGATGGTTCCTTAAAAGTAAAGGTAACCGGTACAGGTGCAGACAGTTATCTGAGCAAAGTAATAAAACTGGTACAGTCTGCGCAAAGTGCAAAATCAAATACACAAAACCTTGCAGACAAAGTTGCCAAATGGCTAACCATTATTTCCATTGTTGTAGGGGTTGCAACTTTTATTGTTTGGTACATCAACCATGATTTAGCTTTTGCATTAGAAAGAATGGTAACAGTAATGGTGACCTCTTGTCCTCATGCTTTGGGCGTAGCAATCCCATTAGTTGTGGCAATATCAACTACAGCATCAGCCACACATGGGTTACTCATAAGAAACAGGACAGCCTTTGAAAATGCAAGAAAGCTAACAACAATCATCTTCGATAAAACAGGCACACTAACCAAAGGCTCACACGAAGTACAAAAAGTAATAACTGCAGGTAATTACAGCAACGATGAAATACTACAATATGTTTCAGCAGTACAGCAACAATCGGAGCATTATATAGCAAGAGGTATAATAAAAACCCTTAAAGAAAAGAACCTTGAATTGTGGAAGGCAACAGATTTCAAATACATGCAGGGCATTGGTGTATCAGGTTTTGTAAATGGTAAGAAAGTGGTTGCAGGCGGTCCAAACTATTTTACGCAGGAAAACAAACCGGTTCCTGAAATACCAAAACAGATTGACCAAAATACAGAGACGATTACTTATGTTTTAATAGACGGTGAATTGGCAGGTTTCATATCCCTGGCAGACACTATCCGGGAAACAGCAGCAGAAGCAATAGCTCAGCTAAAAGCCATGAACATAAAATCTTATTTACTTACAGGTGATAACGATAAAATTGCATCTTCAGTAGCTGCTAAATTAAAGATGGATGGATATTTTGCCAATGTACTTCCACACGAAAAGCTCGATAAGATAAAAGAGTTCCAAACAAAAGGTGAAGTAGTAGCAATGACCGGCGATGGCGTAAACGATGCACCTGCTTTAGCACAGGCAGATGTAGGCATTGCAGTTGGAAGCGGTACAGATGTAGCAGCAGAAACAGCCGATATTATCTTGGTAAACAGTGACCCGAGAGATGTAGTACAAATGATTGAGTTTGGAAGAAAGACATACCGAAAAATGATACAGAACCTTGGATGGGCAGTAGGCTATAACGTCATTGCCATCCCATTGGCAGCAGGTGTACTATATCCGACTTTCATGCTAAGTCCTGCAATGGGTGCAGTGCTTATGAGTTTAAGTACGGTAGTGGTAGCAATAAATGCGAAGTTGTTGAAACTGAAATAATTGGAATGAGCAACAGCTAGCGTATTTCGATATACCAATGGTAACAATTATCTACTAAATATGTAGCTCATGTATATACCGGCTCATTTTTCGGAAAAACTGACATTGAGGGAACAAATTTTGTACGTTTTATCTGTGCTTAAAAAAGGTGCTGCAACAGAAGTGGCAATGGAACTGATGGAGTTGAAAGGAATTTCTTCTGAAGAAGGAGTTGCTGAGCTTACAATTGAAACTGAGAAGGAGCTCGAAAAGATGTGTGAAGCAGGATCTATACAAATAATTAAAGAACGAAGAGAAAAGAAAAGGTACACCTTAAAGCACTAAAGCGATGTTCTTCGATTTCTTAACCATATAAAATTATGAATTATGACAGGTAATTATCACCAGTACCAGAGTTGTATTGAAGCATGTCTTCGTTGTGCAGCAATTTGTAATCATTGTGCCAGTTCTTGCACACAGGAAGACGATGTTAAAATGATGGCTCGCTGCATACAGTTAGATATGGAGTGTGCAGCTATTTGTTATGCAGCAGCTCAGTTAATGAGCTTGGGCAGTGAAAAGGCAAAAGATATTTGTCGTATTTGTGCAGACATTTGCGAGCAGTGCGGGAATGAATGCAGTAAGCATCAAACCGAACATTGCCAGGAATGTGCCCGGGCATGTAAGCAATGTGCCGAGGAATGTAGGAAGATGGCAGCGTAAAATTTAATAAAAGGCAGGCTTTATGCCTGCTTTCTCTTTCATAAAAAAAATCAATAACATGGAACAAAGGAGAAGTATGTCCAATATGCATGGTATGAGCTACAGCAAATTTATGGTGATGCTGCTCATTTCTTTTTTCATCATGTATATTGTCATGTTCTTAAACATTGTCAAGCTAAGCCACTACCATACCAGCACCACCAGAGTTTACATGGCAATTTTAATGGTAGCACCAATGGCGGTTTACATGATGCTGATGATGGGTAAGATGTATCCAAACAAAAATATAAATATAGGCATCATCATAGTAGCCATAGTGGTGTTTATTGTTACACTTTTAGGGTTAAGAACCCAAACACCTATAAGTGATGTACAGTACATGAAAGCAATGATACCACATCATTCATCTGCAATATTGGTAAGCAAAAATGCTAATCTTAAAGATCCTGAAGTAAGAAAGTTGGCTGAACAAATAATACAGTCACAGGAAAAGGAGATTGCGGAAATGAATGCACTGATTAAAAAGTTAGAAAGGTAGGATGATTGTTATTGCTCCAGCAGTTGTTGTACTATTCAGCTTCCGTTGTGTCACTCACTTGTACGTTCTGAAATGCTATTGAGCGATTTGGCTTCAGCCTCCGGTAGCTAAGCCAACACACAAACATTGATATAAGCTACCTTCAGCTTCGCATATTACCATCATTCCTTCCTTAATTCAATACCAAGTTAAAATATACCTAGCCCTTATTTAAGCATTTGCTTAAATAGTTATTTCTATTACCTTCGCTTAATGAATGATAACAATTGCATCAGGCTATTTGCTGACCAAGAGCAAATACGTAATTGTAAAGGAAAACTAAGAACAGCACAGAAATCTTTTGCAAGTCTATCAAACATATTAGCGTTGGCAGGTAATGAAGTGAGACTAAAGATTGTTTTTCTATTGGAAGAAGAAAAGGAATTATGCCCTTGTGACCTTGCAGATATTTTAGGAATGACGATCCCAGCAGTATCACAGCACCTTAGGAAATTAAAAGATGGTAACATAGTAGAAACAAGGAAGGAAGGACAGACTATTTACTACTCACTTACACAAGAAAACCTAAATATTTTAAAACCTTTCTTTAAGCATATTAACGTACAAACCCAAAAACTGGAAACCGTATGATTATCATAAAATCACCCAGTACGTTTACAGGTGCAGGGGTATTGTCAGCAATCGCAGCTTCGCTTTGTTGCATTACACCTGTAGTTGCTTTGCTTGCAGGTAGCAGCAGCATTGCAGCCAACTTTTCTTGGATAGAGCCAGCGAGACCTTACCTAATAGGTTTATCATTAGCTGTACTTGCATTAGCCTGGTATGTACAACTTAAACCTACTAAAACAAAAGATATGGATTGCAATTGCGAGCCAAAAAAGAAAGCATCATTCCTTCAGTCAAAAACATTCCTTAGTATAGTAACTATTTTTGCTATTCTGATGATGACCTTCCCGCTATATGCAAAAGTGTTTTACCCTAAGCCAAAGGTCCATAGTGCAACAGTTGCAGTTGTTGACAACAAGCAACAAGCAAAATTCATAATACAAGGCATGACTTGTGAAGGTTGCGAAGAGCATGTAAATAATGAACTATCAAAAGTAAATGGTGTTCTAACTTATAAAACATCTTATGCAAATAGGAACAGTATAGTTTCCTTTGATGGTTCAAAGGTTGATGCAAAGACAATAGAAGCAGCTATCAATAAAACAGGCTACAAAGTAAAAGAATACAAACTCATAAGTGATAAGAACTAACTATGGTACAAACAGTAACACTACAATCAACAATCACTTGTCCCAACTGCGGTTTTCAGAAAGAAGAAACCATGCCTACAGATGCTTGTCAATACTTCTATAAATGTACTAATTGCGAAACGGTCTTAAAGCCTAAGCAGGGTGATTGTTGTGTATTTTGCAGTTACGGCACAGTAGCTTGCCCACCCATCCAAATGAATAAATCTTGTTGTGCATAGCCTCATCAAAATAGTATCTTATATCATAATTCTTTTAGGAGTAGTGCATATCAGTTTTGCATTTCCCCTACACATGAACACAGATACACTTTGGTTTGTCGGTGCAGGTATGGCAATAATCTTTGCAGGACTACTTAACCTTGTAGCATTAGATAGGGGCGGTTCAAAATTTACGAAGGCAATTGCAGTTGTTGTTAATGCTTTTAACTGCACAATGTTTTGCTTTGCCCTACCTATTTTGAATGAACCACAGGTTTATGTCGGCATCACAATTTTCCTTATAACTACACTAGCTTTCATCTTTGATTTAGTTAGAAACACTTCCAAAGCATGAAACTAAAAAAAACAATTCCTGCACTTCCCGTAAAGAACATAAAGCAGTCTTGCGACTACTATACAACCAAACTTGGTTTTACAATAAGACATCAAGAAGAAACTTTTGCTATTGCTGTTCGTGATGAAATTGAGATCCATCTGTGGCAGTCCTGTGATAAATCTTGGAAATGGAGAAGTATCCTCTTATTCTTAAAGCCAATATGGACAGGTGCAGAGACATTTATAGCAGGTACTGCCAGTTGCAGAGTTGAAGTACAAGGTGTTGAAGAACTCTACGAAGAATTTAAAAAGCAAGGTGTTTTACATAGCCCAGATACAAAGGTTGAAGAACAGTATTGGGGACACAAAGAATTTGCAGCAGTTGATAATCATAGGAACTTATTAACCTTCTATGAAGTGATTTAAACTTTCATGTTACCAGCATCAGGAATACTATTCACCTTCCGTTGTGTCACTCACTTGTACGTTCGGTAATTCTATTAAGCATTTTAGCTTCAGCCTGCGGTAGCTAAGCAAACACACAAGGCTTGACATTCGCCACCTTCGGCTTCCCACAGTAAGAGCCATTCGTACCTCATGGCACATACTTTTCGCTTTGCTTCTTTTTCACCTTTAGAATAAATCCAGGCATCAGTAATTCTCACATCAGCACGACCCACGCTGCAAGGTAAAGCGGTGTTCCTCATGCCTATTCGGCAAGCAGATGCACCAAACCATTGCAGCATTGCCAATAAAGCTATTTATGACACTTGTAGGGTATTGGCAAAGCTGACAATGCCCTTCGGGTGCTTCGCTGCGCTACGCAGTTTGTCACACTGCTTGCAGCTCATACGGCATTCGTCACGGCAGCTCCTGTGTCCTTCATGCCACCTCATTCATTTCGTCCTTCGCTCCGCTCCATTACACCACGTTCGCAGCCTGACCATTTGCTGCAAGGCATGGCACACTATCCAACACACAAAGCAAAAGCACAAGTGATGCACATACCTTTTCGCAAGCCACGCTACAATACTCACTGGGTTCCATTCCGCTCCACTACGTCCTACATTCATTTCGGTCGCATTCAGTCCACCTGCTGCCAATAATTTTGCTCGCCTTGCGTACCACCGTCTGCGTTACGGGGCTGCACTGACACAAACCCTTGCTCATGCACTGACCTACACGCAAAGCCATGAAGCGCATGTCACGTTCTGCCCCTTCACTGTGTGTCCATCGCTCCTTTCATGTAGATTCCGGACCATGTTGACCCACCGTTCCGGATCATGTTGACCCACCATTCTGGATCATGTTGACCCACCCTGTTTTATCCCGGCTGCTATATCGCTAACCTTGATTCCGGGATGTTGACCCACCCACCTCAGCGGAAAAACTAGCAGATTCTGGCATGTTGACCCACCTGTTTTGAGCCAAAAGGACTGGGATTAGCTGTTATTCCGGGATGTTGACTCACCCCCTGAGCACGAACAAGGGTTCTCAGCGATTGTCATTCTGGCATGTTGACCCACCCAGAATAGGCCTTTTATGTTCTGAGTTTTTGCTGTCTTTGCCCCAAAAAAACATAAGGGCATGGCACAAAAGCCGGTATCAATGGATCAACTAAAACAATTACTTCAACTCAAAAACGACGGAATAGACCGTTATCTGCTGGGCTGGCAACTAAGCACAGTCTTTCGGCAGGTTTCTGCATTGAAACAGTCCAGGATTGTGTGCAGCAGTATGGGAAATCTCAGATCATCAATACCGACCAGGGTGCACAGTTCACATGTGATGAATTTACGACCATGGTACTTGATCAGGATATCCAGCTAAACATGGACGGCAGAGGTAGAGCTACTGATAACATTGCCATTGAACGCTTCTGGAGGTCTCTGAAGTACGAAGATATATACCTTTACAGCTATGACAGTACAATGGCTTTGCGGGCCGGAATTAGCCATTATATGACGTTTTATAACCAAAAGCGTAAGCACCAGGGGCTTAACAACAAAACCCCTGAGCAGGTATACAAACAGACAGAAAAAACTACTCAAAATCTAACAAACGCAACCGCTTTCCCACATAAAATTTTCTATACGGCTGGCAAGCTTTAGGGCTTGCCGCCTAAAAATTTTCAGTGGAAGAAGCTATCCCAAACACGAAGTCAAACTAAACTTGTAAATTTATAAATCAACTAAGAAACACCGGATACCTGTCCAAAGAATGGGGAGCACTTACGTGGCAAAAAGCCTGCTAATACACCTTTTAATTAGAGGCTCGGTTTTCTAAGTATTTTAATTGACTAAACTGCGCCGTTAAATATCTTTGTATAATGTTTTACCGGCGTAAAGTGATCATGGCTTTGTTAGAGGCTTTTGGAGGAGAATTAGAAAAAATTCGCCTGCAGAAGCTGCTTTTCCTTCTTACGAAAAGGCAACAGAAGGCCGAATATGACTTTATTCCATACAAGTATGGCTGCTACTCTTATTCTGCCAATGCTGATCTGACGGCCATGACCGGCAAAGGACAAATTGAAGAAACAGTATCCAGCTTTAAACTCAAGGACCGAACTGACTACTTCAAGACCTTGAAAGACGCCGATCGCAAGACACTCACTCAAGTGCAATTGCTCTATGGCAAAATGGATAGTAACGCCCTTATGCGTCATACATATGTTAACTACCCATTTTATGCGATAAACAGTGTTGTCGCAGCTAATATTTTAACCGATCAAGAGCTAGAAGTCGTTAGTCAGGCAAAACCTTCAGCATCAAACACAACACTTTTTACCATCGGATATGAGGGCATCTCGTTAGAGCAGTATCTCAACAAGCTTCTGATCAACGATGTCAAAGTCTTGGTTGATGTCAGAAGAAATCCACTCAGCATGAAATTCGGCTTTAGCAAAAATCAGCTAGTTAAATATTGCGCAGGCTTGGGAATTGAGTATATGCACTTTCCAGAGGTTGGGATTGATTCAGATCAGCGCCAAGAACTCCATAGTCAGGCTGATTACGATAAGTTATTCGAAAGTTATAAAAGTGATTTGCCAGAAAAGGCGTCTACACAGGATTTACTTGTTCAAATATTGGTGAAGTATAAGCGTATAGCTCTAACCTGCTTCGAGGCTAATATTTGCCAATGCCATAGAAAACATTTGGCGGAAGCTTTAGAAAATCATCCTGATTTTACCTTTACTGTAAAACATATTTAGATGGCTAAACAGAAAGTTCTTATAACTGTCACGACATATCCGTTGCCGTCAAGAAGTTATGATGAGCTCGTCTGTACTGCCGGCGTGTTGGAAAACGGACAATGGATACGTATTTACCCAGTGCCGTTGCAATTTCTCAAAGGTCTACGCGCAGATGGCCATGTCGAAACATTCAAATATAACTGGATTGAACTTGATTTAAAACGCCGCACAGATGATTTTAGACCGGAAAGCCATTCACCAGTTGATTACAGTTTTGCAGACATAAAAGTGCATGGGAAAATTGGCACTGAACACAATTGGCACGAACGCAAACAGTATTGCACAGCCAACGTTTACACCAATATTGATCAATTGATTGAGCATTCCAAGGCGCCCACAAATGTATCTTTAGCAACATTCAAGCCTCGTGAAATCATCGGTTTTGATATCGAAGAGGATGAAAGGGAATGGAAAAAAGAATGGCG
>JAEZZZ010000078.1 GCA_023418255.1 Bacteroidota bacterium | reverse complement strand
ATAAAACAACGGCACCGTCTGAACTGATACTTTCTGCTGAAAAATCGACCATAATGGCTTGGTCTTTTCGGTAAAAGGCTGTATATTTGTCCTGCATAATTTGGGGGCGTTAAAATCTATTGTTTTTGTTTTAACACCTTAAAAATAAGGATTTTCCTCAAATTATGCAACTTTTTGGTGAATAATGTGGGTTAATTTGAAACGCCAGCGGATTCCCGTTGGCATCCGTGCGCTACATCAATTCCAGCAGGCGGCTGTGTTTAATCATCTGAACCATTGCTTCTTTTTTTGACACAAAAAAAGCCCGAAAACGAGCGAAAGCAAAGGACAATTTTCATTGACATAAAAAAGCCTCCGGAAATCCGAAGGCTTGGCGTTAATTAATAAAAACAGGATGAAAATCTACATTGTAAGTGTACAAGATTTTAATTCATCCGCCATTTTTTCAAAAGCTTGTTTTACTCTTGTAAATTGTTTTTGAGACATATTCTTCGACCCAGCTACATAGTGTCGAAAATTTGATGGACTCATTTTCGCGTATTTCGCGACTTTCGACACGTTTAAAAAATCGAAGTTATTGAAAAAACTTTGAAAATCATACACCCAGGCAACATCCAGCTCGGGAAAGTTTTCGTCCGGATATTCCTCCTTCATTTCATCGTAAAAGGCAAAACAATCGCTTTTCGCCTCTTCAACGGAAGCTCCACACCCTCCTAAATCAAAATGTTTAAAAGGATAATCACACGAGCATATATAGCCCTCGTCTCCATTTTTTGTAATTGTAATTGTTACTTTTAGATTTTTCATATCATAATTTATTTTATTGATTAAAATAGGAGGGTATTTTAACCCTTCCTATTTTCCTCAGCTCTTTTTATCATTTTCTTCGCGAGCCTTTCTGGAATGTCCGTGTGTCGCTCAAACGCAAACTTGCGTCCATTTTCATACGACCAAATGTCATGGTTGCCACCGTGGCGATAAAGCTGGCAACCCAACTCTTTAAGTCTTTTTTCTAATAATTTTTTTTCATTTCTCTGTCTTTATTAATTTAACGCTACAAGGATACGCAAAAACGCGTATCTCTGCAAGTGATTTGAGATGAATCTTTAAAGGATTAAAGAAATTTAACTTTCGGGTAGTAACAACGTAAGTAATTCATGCAAACGATTATATGCCATTTGTTTCACTAAATAATTTTTACTTGTGTATAATCTCATAAGCCATTTCAATGCTTCATCTTTTGTCATTTTGCGCCTCCTTCCTTTTTCATCGAAATTTCACATTGCGCGAGTGTCTTGAACATATTGCGCAACAGATATAATTTAAACATACGATCAGGGTTAAATGGTATATATTCATCACCGCTTGTAATAATATATCGTATTGCGTCGTCAATAACTTCCTCTGCTTATTTAGCACTAGTTCGTATTTGTCGTACATTACGAGGTGGACGACGATACCGTCGGCTTCGCAAACGACGTTAATCAGTTCGTTTGTGTGGCGGTAGTTGCATTTGACCTTTGCAGTGTGGCTGAATAGCATGCCATAGGCCTTGGACATGGTTTCTTGCACAAAGGCTACCGATTTGGTAACCGTGCGAGTAGGTGTGAGATGTTTTGTTGTGCTCATAACGTAGAAATTTATCACATTAGTAAATAAAAAAAAGCGGCTTACTACCCGTTGTGAAAGTCTTTCTACAAAGGTCTGCGCAATCCATTATAGAGAGCGCACGAGGTAAACCGCTATATTGTTAGTACAGTAAGCATCAAATCAGCCGTATTGCTGTGATTCGCGTAACACGGTATTAATTAATTGGGTTTTGTGTAAGCGGTTTAACCCGCATTATTCATGAAGAACACTTTCCATTTTCTTTGCCCCTCTTTTCCTCTGTGGGATGAATGGTTTTACTATATTCTAATCGGATGATTGTTTTTTGAACGTTTCTTACTCCGCAAAAACAAAGCAATGAATCATTTTAGGGTGTTTTCGCGGGAATTTTCACATAAGGACACACTCCTCCCACGGAGTTTTTTTTAGTTGCAAACCTCCTGTTACGAAACAATTAACTCGACGAACAAATCCCTGCAAACAAATGCCTTGGAGAGTTTGTATCGGATTCTCTTTTTCGTTTTTCGGATAGTTGCTCCCACTTTGAGTAGCAGCACGCGGATGACGATTTCTATCTCGTGGAAAACCTCGCGGACGCGCCTTGCAATGCGTCGAAGGATGCCTACATACCAATCAAACTCTCTGCATAGCGTTCTATCCATTCGTATCCAATGGAAAATGCTGCCCGTAGGTTCATCCTGTTCTCAAAACGGCTTAGTGTGGGTTGGGAGGCCATATCGCCGTTTAACACATCTTTAAATAGCGGGTCGTTTTGAAGCCCTCCGACATCGTTGCAGTCCCGGTATCCTTGCACAAGCGTATAAACGCGTTGTTTCAGTAGTTTTTCATTGTCGTGTACCGTCATCATCGGGATGCGATAATCAGGTATCAAACGGCTGAAGCGTTTGATCAGTTTGTGTTTGCGTTCTATCTTTTCCAATAAAACAACAGCACCGTCTGAACTGATACTTTCTGCTGAAAAATCGACCATAATGGCTTGGTCTTTTCGGTAAAACGCTTTATATTTGTCCTGCATAATTTGGGGGCGTTAAAATCTATTGTTTTTCTTTTAATACCTTAATAATAAGGGTTTCCCTCAAATCATGCAACTTTTTGGAATATTGTGGGTTAAATAAAAAAGTCCCGAATTTGTTAAAGTCGAGACTTTTTGTGTCTAAAATCGTGTACTTATTTCACAAAGCATTGTTTCTTATCGCTTTTTGTGGAGTTGGAGGGATTCGAACCCTCGTCCAAACGAGGAAGCCATCTGCTTTCTACATGCTTAGTTTCATTTTGATTGTCGGGAAAGAGCACGACTGAAACCACCAAACTCAATCCGTAGCTTTTTAGTTTCGAACCGACGCCAAAGCCTCGTCCGTTCTATCTCCGATTTACCTGCACCACCGTATCGGTACGCTTCGGAGCCACAGCTTCCGGGTGATGTCTTGTTCCGATCCTTGATCGAAATTAAGCGATTAACCTACTATGCTTCGGTTACGCAGCAAGAGCGTAATAATCATTGCCAGTTAAAGTTTTGACGTTTGAGATTAAAGTGCAAACCGACAACGCACTGCATGCTTACAAACCACCTCTACCCGCTGTCAAAACCGGTCAACCCCATGTTTTATTCGCGCTTTGGTGAGCTTACTGGACGCAAAAATAGAGAAAAAGTTTAATTCTCACAAACATTTAATGTGAAGTTTGTTGAGCAGTACCGACCACGACCGGTTGTAATGCAACTTTCCACCCAACTGCTCTTGAAAAAATCGGCTGTGCCGCGAATTGAGCGTATCGACAATCTGCTTTTTCTTCTTCATCACTCTTGAACGCATTGAACCTTTACGAATACGATAATAAAAACAGACCGAATCAATAAAGTGCACTTCCCCACCCTCTTTCAATAATAAAATCCAAAAATCCCAATCTTCCAATCCGGCAATTTCTACACAATAGCCACCGGTTTTATCAAAATCTTTACGTCTATAAACGCCACTGGCATACACAATATTGCGTTTTGCCAACAATGAAATATCAAATTCGGGCAATTTCCAACGTCCCGTGCGATCGCCAAAAAACTCGGCTGCCCCATACACCAGTTTAACATCCGGTCTTGATTCCAGTACCGAAACCGCTTTTTCGATATAATCAGAAGAGATTAGATCGTCGGCATCTAACGGAAGAATATATTCCCCATTGGAATAGTTAATTGCAATGTTTCTAGTTGCTGAAAGGCCATGATTAATTTGTTTGAAATAGTGAAAATTTGAAAATTTATTAGCAAAACTCTTTGCAATCTGCTCCGTTCCATCATCTGAGCCATCGTTTACAACAATAACCTCAATGGGCAAGTAGGAAGAAGCCAGCACAGACAATAGGGTCTCTTCCATATATTTTTCCGCGTTATAAGCAGGTATGATGACGCTCACCAAAGATTTTTCCATATATTAAGATATTTTGGATATTTAATATTCGATTTACATTTTGACAAAGAAATAAAAGAAGCGAATTTTTCAATGATTTATTCCATTGTCATACCAACATAAATCCAGTTTCACCCACATTACAGTAGAAAAAGCGATGCAAATATATGATTATTTAACCAAATAGCGCCTATAAACACACAAAAGAAAAACAATCTCTTCATTACAATCGTCATCATCTTGTCAGTAATATCTTAACCAAAATAAAATAAGTTCTAAAAAGGGAAGATAAATCCTTTAAATTGTGTATTTTTGCAGAATGAAAACAACAATTATTATATCGTACACTTAGATCTGTTGTATTATGAATAAAATTGTAAGTAAAGAGTTTTTTTCAGACAAAGTTGTAAAGTTTGAAGTAGAAGCCCCTTTGATTGCAAAAAGTCGCCGGGCCGGACATTTCGTTATGGTACGAATAGGTAAAAAAGGCGAAAGGGTTCCCTACACCATTGCATCATCTGACACCGAGCGCGGAACCATCACGTTAGTAATTCAATGCGTGGGACGATCATCCGAAAAAGTAAGCAAACTGGAAGTAGGAGATTATATTACGGACTTGGTCGGCCCCTTAGGAAAAGCAACACACATCGAGAATTTTGGCACTGTGGTATGCGCCGGAGGTGGCGTTGGCGTTGCCCCCATGTTACCCATCATCGAGGCGATGAAAAAAGCCGGAAACAGAGTGATTACAGTCTTGGCAGCACGAAATAAAGATTTAATCATATTGGAAGAGCAGATGCGAAAACACTCTGACGAAGTGGTTGTCATGACCGACGACGGCTCTTATGGTCAGAAAGGATTAATTACCGAAGGTCTGGAAAAAATTATTCAACGTGAAAAGGTCGATTTGTGTGTAACCATTGGTCCGGCGATTATGATGAAATTCGTTTCGCTTCTTACAAAAAAATATGATGTTCCCACCGTCGCCTCACTCAACACCATCATGGTGGATGGCACCGGGATGTGCGGCGCGTGCCGTGTAACGGTTGGCGGTAAAACAAAATTCGTGTGTGTGGATGGTCCGGAATTTGACGCGCATCAAGTGGATTTCGACGAAATGTTGATGCGCCTAAGAGCCTACAATGATTAAAAAACACAATTGTATCACTAACAGAAACACAACCTATATAATTAATCGGTGTATATGCCAACAAAAGAATGTTTACAACAAGAGCGCAATGCAGAGTGGCGTGATGCATTGCGAAGAACAATAAAAAACAGAGATAGATTATCCCTGACACGGATAAAAATGCCCGAGTTAGATCCCGAAGTTCGAAGCCGTAATTACGAAGAAGTTAATTTAGGTTTGACTTTGGAACAAGCCATAAA
Organism: Bacteroidota bacterium; assembly: GCA_023418255.1. Taxonomy (GTDB): domain Bacteria; phylum Bacteroidota; class Bacteroidia; order Bacteroidales; family Dysgonomonadaceae; genus JAEZZZ01. The sequence continues at coordinate 6,017 of JAEZZZ010000078.1, read as the reverse complement.
CGAGTCGCATCGATGCCTCGACTGCGTCAATCCCACATGCATAACCGGTTGTCCGGTAGAAATCAATATACCGAAATTCATAAAAAACATCGAGCGTGGCGAGATCCTCGAAGCCGCCAAAACGTTGAAAGAAACCAGTGCTTTGCCTGCCGTTTGCGGACGCGTATGTCCACAAGAGCGACAATGTGAAAGTCAGTGTTTTTACACATTAAAATTGAAAAAAGCACCCGTTGCCATTGGCTATCTGGAACGCTTTGCTGCCGACTACGAACGCAACAGCGGCAATATGTCCGTCCCAGAAGTAGCACCGCCAAACGGCATAAAAATTGCCGTCGTAGGCTCGGGTCCCGCAGGATTAGCTTTTGCCGGCGATATGGCAAAAGAAGGGTACGACGTGACTGTTTTTGAGGCGTTACACGAATTGGGAGGAGTGCTGCGCTACGGCATTCCCGAATTCCGCCTTCCCAACGAAATTGTGGATGTAGAGATTGATGGCCTGAAAAAAATGGGTGTAAAGTTTATTACAAACTGCATCGTGGGAAAAACTATTTCGCAAGAAGATTTAAAAGCCGATGGATACAAAGGTATTTTTATAGGAAGCGGCGCCGGATTGCCAAACTTTATGAACATCCCGGGAGAAAACTTGATTGGCGTGATGTCGTGCAACGAATACCTCACGCGCGTAAACCTAATGCAAGCAGCCGATGAAGAAAGCGACACTCCTGTGTATATGGGTAAAAGTGTGGCGGTTATCGGCGGTGGCAACACCGCAATGGACGCCGTGAGAACAGCGCGGCGCCTTGGTGCCGAAAAGGCGATGATTGTTTATCGTCGTTCCGAAGAAGAGATGCCAGCACGTGTGGAGGAGGTAAAACACGCCAAAGAAGAAGGCATAGAATTTCTCACGCTGCATAATCCGCTGCAATACGACGGCGACGAACGCGGAAGAGTACAACGCATGCAGCTGCAACGTATGCAGCTCGGCGAAGCCGACGCTTCGGGACGCCGCCGTCCCGTGCCAATAGAAGGCGACACCGTGTGGATTGATGTGGACGAAGTGATTGTGAGTGTCGGCGTTTCACCCAATCCGTTGATTCCTTCGTCATTCAAAGGCTTGGAAGTTACAAAATGGGGAACCATTGTGGTGGACAACGAAACCATGCAAACAGCCGACCAACAAATATTCGCCGGAGGCGATATTGTGCGCGGCGGTGCTACCGTAATTATGGCGATGGGTGACGGACGCCGCGCCGCCAAAGCGATGCATGAACATTTGATGGAGAGTGTTAGTGATTAAAGAAAATGAAAATCCTTGCCGATGCACATATTCCCTATTTGAAAGGCGTTGTTGAACAATTTGCCGAAGTAGAATACTTGCCGGGAAATCAATTCACAAAAGAAGCGATAAAAGATAAAGACGCGCTAATTGTGCGTACCGTGACACACTTTGGCGAAAAAATTTTACACGGAAGTAGCGTAAAATTGATATGTTCCGCCACCATCGGTTTCGACCATATCGACACAACCTATTGCGACACACACGGCATCGCTTGGCGCACCGCACCGGGCTGCAACGCCAATTCGGTGGAACAATATGTCACCGCTTCGCTATTTTTGCTCGCGCAAAAAAAAGGATTTTGTTTGCAAGACAAAACCATCGGAATTATCGGCGTGGGAAACGTCGGCAGCAAAGTAGAGGGGGCTTGCCGAAAATTGGGAATGCGCGTGTTGCTAAACGATCCGCCACGTGCCGAACACGAAGGCAACGAATCTTTTGTGGATTTAGCAACCATCCAACACGAAGCGGATATTATCACGCTGCATGTGCCACTCACACGAACAGGAAAACATGCCACGTATCATCTCGCGGATGATACTTTTTTCGCGTCGCTGCAAAAAAGTCCGCTGCTCATCAACACATGTCGCGGCAGTGTTGTAGATAATCAAGCGTGGAAAAAAGCACTCACAAACGGCGCGATTTCCGGCGCGATAATCGACTGCTGGGAAAACGAGCCAGATATTGATTTGCAGCTGTTGCAAATGGCGGATATCGCCACGCCACACATCGCGGGATATTCGGCTGACGGCAAATGGACAGCCACCAAAATGAGCATAGAAAATCTTGCGAGCTTTTTCAAGTTGGATATGCAAAATATGCATTTTCAAAAAATCCCTTCACCGAAAAATCCGGTTATCGATTTAATGAATATCCCCGCAGACCGTCAACTGCAACATGCCATTTGGCACACCTATAATCCGCTGCACGAAACAGAAAACCTGAAAGCATTTCCCGACAAATTCTATTATTTTCGCTCTAACTATCCGTTGCGACGTGAATACGGCGCGTATACAATTGTAGGTGCCACACCTCAAAACATATCCATCCTTAACAAATTCGGCTTTCACACGGATAACTTTTCTTTTGAGTAAATTAAATCAACGGATTATAATCACTACCCACACATTTTCTATATAAACCCATAAACGCAAAAAAGAATCATTCTGTTACCAATAAACCCATTATCCAAACAAAAAGACATACGCTAAGGAAAAACTAAACAACGTTAATTTGCTCACAGATTAATTAGTCGCTTCTTAAAAAGCACCTATCTCTTCTGATTATCAGAAAAATAACTACTCTTTTTCCTTGTGTATATTTGCCGTTTTTGTATCTTCACAGAGAAAAACCTTGCAAATTATGATAGGGAAATTACCCGAAAAAGGACAACGAGACTTGTTTCGTCCCATGTTGAAAGACTTCATCAATATGAAGCATGAGTTAGTTCTACTGGTAGAAAAAATTGATTGAAACTATTTTGAAGAAGAGTTTTCACTTATTGGCGAAAGTTTGTAACTTGTGCCCAATGTACCGCATTTCCCTTTTTCACTTATCTGCATTCGGCATTTCTTTGTTTTTTGAATGAAAGGGATTGCTTCGCTTCGCTCGTAATGACGGTAATTAAAATTAATAATTGTTCATTGTAAATCGCATATTGTCAATTAATAAAAATAAATCCTCATCGCCCCCTTATCTAAGGGGAAGCTGGGTCGCTGAGCACTGATAGCTGCCAGCTTTTCATTTACGCTGTTTCGGGTAATAATAGAGTTATCAATCAAAGAAATTAGCTGTCCGAAAACAGATTGTCCGAAAAAATGTGTATTTTTGTTCATTGTAGTATTGCGTTGTGGTGAACACAAAACTACTAAAAAAGTGTAAGGGATGAAAATTTATTTTTATCCCTACACTTTGGATTATTTTTTATCGGACAATAGTGATACAGAATATTCATTTTCAAAAAATCCCTTCACCGGAAAATACGGTTATCGTTCTAATGAATATTCACACAGACCGGCAACTGCAACGCGCCATTTGGCACATCTATAATCCGCTGCACGAAACCGAAAACCTAAAAATATTCCCCGACAAATTCTATCATTTTCGGTCTAACTATCCGCTGCGTCGTGAATACAATCCAAAACGTCTTGCAAACGAATGCTCATACGATGTGGGCGTTGAAATTTCAGTTTAAATAAATTCAAAATACCTCTCGTACCGGGACATCGCAATTCTCATCTACCCATTTAGAATCGAATTCATCCATCTCACGACGTTCGCCTTTATAGATATAGTACGCGCGGGGAATAGCGTCTTTACTGTTTTTATCGCCAACGACAGGCATTCTATTTACAACTTTCATCTCGGGACAATCACATATCTTCGTTTTATTCGACACATTCGAGATTTTTTTAGATGAGCTGCATGCAGTCATAAGCAACAAGGAAGTTATAACAATTATTTTTTTCATACTTTTAAAATATATACCAAAAGAAAGTTTAAGTTTAAACAATGTAAAACATTGATTTGTTCTACTCTTAGTCGATAAGCAATCTGCATATACGGCAACAAACATGGCTTGAGACTCTTTTATAACCTGTTTTACTGCGCATCAAACTATTTTATTTCTAAAAGGATTGTTGTATCTTTGTCACCCAACAGCAGTCATGTTTCCCTGTTTTTGACAAAGCAATTTGTATATCAAACGTACAAAAACAAAGCGGTTGCATGTACATTATGTTGATCGAGTGAATTAATCTTTACGTAACAGCAAGAAACAGAACATCAATATGAAAATTAACTCTTTTTATTCCGGAGCGATCGCGTCAATATGCGCGACAGCAATGTTATCGTGTAGCAGCTTAAAGCCACTGTCCGAAAATTATTTCACAGCGACTCCGTCGCCTTTGGAAACAGTCGGTAAAAATATAAGTGGTACAATAAACGGCACATTTCCCGAAAAATGGTTCGATAAAAATGCCGTCGTTGTCATCACACCCGTTCTGAAGTATGAAAATAATCACGAACGAAAGGGAGCGTCGTACACCTTCCAAGGTGAAAATGTGATGAGCAACCACGCTGCTATCGACTACCAACGAGGCGGAAATATGGCAATAAACTTTACGTTTCCATATGCACCTGAAATGCAAACATCGGAACTGTTTTTGCGATTTGATGGAAGAATAAAGAACAAACGTTATGCGCTGCCCGACATAAAAGTTGCCGATGGCGTGATTGCAACATCCACATTCGCATCAGTGAAAGGTACTTCGCCATCATATGCCGACGACGGCTTTCAGCGTATCATAAAAAAAGAACAGCAGGCAAATATTCATTTTATGATCCAGCAAGCCGCTTTGCGAGCAAACGAACTAAACAAAGAAGACATCAAAACATGGAAACAGCGCGTACAAGAAGCCTTTGCCGACCCCAAACAAGATATTGAAGTAGAGATTTCGGCTTATGCTTCGCCGGACGGTGGTCAATCGCTCAACGAGCAATTGGCGGCCGAGCGCGAAAAAAATACATCAAAATACCTTAGTGCCGAACTAAAAAGACAAAACGTCAACGCACCAATCTATACACGCTACACGGCACAAGATTGGGAAGGATTTCGGCAACTGGTGGAAGCATCAGACCTGCAAGACAAAGAGCTGATATTACGTGTACTGGAAATGTATCCCGATTCGGAAGCACGCGAACGAGAGATAAAAAACATATCGTTCATCTACGATGAGTTGGCATCAACCATTTTACCTCAATTACGCCGTTCACGTATCACGGCAAATATTCGCATTGTGGGAAAATCAGACGAAGAAATCCTCGCGTTGTGGAAAAAAGACCCGCACCAACTCTCGATTGAAGAACTTCTGTATGCATCAACACTCGTTGCCGATAAGGCGGAAAAAGAGAATATTTATCAATTTGCAAGCAATAAGTATCCACAAGACTATCGTGGCTGGAACAACCTTGCCGCCCTTTTCTTCGAAGAAGGCGATCTCAACAAAACGAAGGTGGCACTAAAACGCGCCGAACAGGTAAACCCGGAAGCTCCGGAAGTGAATATGAACAAAGCGCTCCTCGCAATGATGGACAATCATACGGAAAAGGCAAGAGAATATTTGGGAAAAGCCTCCGGTGCCAACGGACTTGACGAAGCCATGGGATTATTCTATCTGATGGAAGGCGAATATGAACAAGCGACACAATCGTTCGGCAATGCCAAAACAAACAATGCCGCATTGGCACATATCCTTACCAAGAATTACAACACAGCGCTTAATACACTCGAAGAAATCAAAAATCCCGATGCTGTCACATCATATTTAACGGCTATTGTCGCGGCACGCACCAACGATCCCAATGAAGCAGTTCGTCATTTGCGCTCTGCTATCACCCTCGACCGTAACATGGCAACAAGAGCAAAAAACGACATTGAATTTTCTAAACTCAGGTTTAATAGAGATTTTGTTTCTCTTGTAAATAATTAAGAAATTAAGAACGTGCTATTTATATAACGAAAAGTGAGTTGTTACAATAGCTCACTTTTCATTGCTATCAATAGTCCGTTAAAAATTTACTATATGAGTCATGCAGCAATGGCTGCAAACTCCACGAGTTCTTTAACAAGTTTATCATTTAATCTTCTGTTCGGTTTTATGCCAGACACGCAAATAAATCG
>JAEZZZ010000077.1 GCA_023418255.1 Bacteroidota bacterium | reverse complement strand
TTATATTTGTCATTGGAAGTAGAGTTTGCAAAGGATTTGCATGTTCCCTTTGCTAAGGTAACTATTTTGTGCCTTAATTCTACTTCCTTTTTTTATCCCTTTTCCAAACGTTTAGGACAACATTGGATAATTCTATAATTTAGTTATTTTGAATAATATTCTCCCAACCCGGATTTTGCTCCATATTTTTGTTTTGTTTCATTTCTTCTGCCGGAATGGGGAAAGCATATCGATAATCATCGGCTTCTAAGACATGTTTTTCGCCATTAATTTCTCGTTCCAATCTTTCGCCGGTTCGTTTCATTTCGAGCCACATCATGTCGTTTTCAATATAAAACTCACGCTTGCGTTCCATTATGATTTCTTTCAATATTTCATCCTTACTTCCGGTTATCGGAACAAAATGATTATAGCGCGACTGTTTGAAACCATTGAGCGTTTGGGCGGCTTCTTGCATGTTGCCCATACGGCATTCAGCCTCAGCTTTGATCAGAATCATTTCCGCTAAACGAAAAGGCATGAGGGTACCGACGTGTAGGTAATAAGGGATGTTGTCTAAGTTGTATTTATCGTTCAAAAGGATTCCGTCTTTCTCCAGAAAGTAGAATTTTTTTCGTTTATCACCCTCTTTGAACATTTCGATATACTTTCGCGCGGCTACTCCTGTGGTATAGCTACCTTGCTGTGGATAATAAGCCGATGAAAATCCTAATACTCTACATCCATCGTTGTCTGAAATTCGGATATAACATTCAGAATTAGCATTCGGTGTTTGTAACACCTCTTTTCGACTGTCAAACAACAGTTTAAGTTCGGCTTCTGATTGAATTAGATCACGTTTCCCGATTGCCTTTTCGGCATATTGTTTTGCTTTTTGCCAATCATCGTCAGCTTTTCCTCCTGACATTGCTTTCCAGTGATAGATGCTTGCCATCATGGCGTGTACAAAATCGGCACGGTATGCAAAATTCCACTCGTTTGTGGGGGTTGCTTTCAGCAATTGAAGCACGCGGTTGCAGTCTAATAAGAGTTGTTCGAAAACTTGTGTTTGAGTTAGTCGTTTTGGCTTGGCTGTTCCAATATCGTCCGAAGGGTCTAAATACATTGGGATGCCATAATGATCATTTTGGTAAGGTGAATAATATTGCAACAATTTAAAGTAAGAGTACACGCGCCAAACGATGGCTTCGCCCTGTACATAGTTTCGTAAATCTTCATCGTCGCCTTCGGCGGTAGCAATCTCTTTAATTAGCATATTTATAGGACCTAGAAATTGGTAATACTGATCCCACACATAGGGTTCTGTAATCATCCAAGAAAGTGTAGCTACTCCGCGCTGGTTGTACTCTTGCGCTTTTTGGTCGAAATAATATGAAATTTTTGTATTTATGGTACTTTCACCGGTATAGAAACTTAGCGTCCGGGCCAAGTCGAATTTCGGGAAAGCCCATTCATAGATACCCATTATTTTAATTTGTTTTCTGTCAGGCGTTTTTATGTGATACATATAGCTTGCCAATATGTCTCGATGATCTTCGATGGTCTTTACCACTTTTTTGTCGCGCGGTGTTACGTTTAAGAAATCACTGCAAGAGGTGATGGAAAAGAGAGCAATAATTGCTATGACTGTATAAATATATTTTTTACTCATAATATTCGTTGTCTTGAAGTGTGATTAAATTTTAAAATCCTAACGATAGCTTTATGTTAAACTCGCGTGGGACAGGATACCCGAAAGCTTGTCCTGTAGCTACGTCGACTCCTTTATACTTTGTAAATGTCAGCAAGTTTCTCATGTTAACGCCGATTTGTAAATTACGAATCGCGTAACGAGCTAATAGTTTTGAATTAACCCGATAGCTAAATGAGAGATTTGTCAAGCGTAAATAATCCCCTTTTTCATATTTGTCGGAGCTATATAAAGTTGACCACAAATCCATATCGCTTGTCAAAAAACGCTTAACATTGGTCTCGTCACCGGGCAGTTGCCAATAATTTAAATATTTTCGTTGGCGATTGGTAGAGGAGACCGCCAAATCTCCGGAATATCCAATTTCCATAAATGCGGGATCTGTAAATGAAAGATTCCGTGGCGCGTTCACATAGTCATTAAAAGAAGGAACCAGATGGCCTGTTTTGAATGTCCAATCTGTTGTGAATTCAAAATTTTTATACTTAATATAAGTGTTAAATCCTCCAACATGTTTTGGGTTTAGTCCGCCAAGGTATTGCATTGAAGGCAATTGCCACGTTTCACTAAGAGATTTGGAGAGGTCAAAGTCTACCACATCGGGAACTTCTGTAAGCGAAGGCAATATGCCTTTGTAATATTCCTGCTTGTCAGGGCTTAACGAGTTAAAGTTTTTCAAAAATTTAGCATATTCTTCTTTTCCTCTTTCTGATAAGTAGTAGCGAGGGTTACCTGTTTTAGGATTTACTCCCGCTGTTTTCCATCCATAGACGGCGCGTGTTTCTTCACCGATTAAATCAACCACGCCCCCCTGAATTGGGTTTGAGCGAATCAACTCTTCATAAGTTTCATAATTGTGATGCGCTTTAATAATTTTGTTGCTGTTTTTAGCAATATTGAAACGTGTGCTGACTAACCAATCTTTGTTTTCGATCCAGTTTACTCTTAAAGAAAACTCTAATCTATTATTTTCTACAATGCCTCCATTGGCGCGTACTTTATTTCGCCCGGTCGACCATGGAATAAAAAGTTCCGAAAGGATGTCAGTTGTTCGATTTTTATACCAATCAGTCATGAAAAACAGGCGGTTGTTTATCATTCCCAATTCTAATCCAAGATTAAAGTCTTTTTTTCGCGCCCATTTAACCGTTGGATTCGGAAAATCATAATTATCAACAAATCTATTCCCCATGTACATCATGTCGCTTAATTCAATGATCGAGAATGGGTACGCGCTGCGATCAATCTGACCTGTAAAACCATATGAACCACGAAATGATAATTCACTTACAAATCCTTTTACGAAAAAGGGTTCATTGTGAACATTATATCTTGCACCTGCGGACCAAAGTGGGGTAAACTGATTTTTGTTGCCAATTACATCTGCTCCATCATCGCGAACATTTAAATTGAGAACGTACCGGCTTTTGTAATCATAACGCGCAACACCTATGTATGAGATCGAGCGATCTTGCCCATCGCTTGTATTATAAAGTTTTTTAACCCGCATTATTCATGAAGAACACTTTCCATTTTCTTTGCCCCTCTTTTCCTCTGTGGGATGAATGGTTTTACTATTTTCTAATTCGATGATTGTTTTTTGAACGTTTCTTACTCCGCAAAAA
>JAEZZZ010000075.1 GCA_023418255.1 Bacteroidota bacterium | reverse complement strand
CGGTAAAAGGCTGTATATTTGTCCTGCATAATTTGGGGGCGTTAAAATCTATTGTTTTTCTTTTAATGCCTTAAAAATAAGGATTTTCCTCAAATTATGCAACTTTTTGGTGAATAATGTGGGCTAAAAGACGGTGGATTTGGGATGATTACGAAATAACGGTCAATATCAAAAGGCATAAAAAAGACAACTATCTCGAAATGGGTTAGTTGTCTTTTTTTATTATTTGTAAAATATCCCTATTAATGCAAGGAAATGATTGAATTTAGTGAAGAAACATAAATTATTCTTCCTCTTCCTGAATTCGCGCTCTGCGCAATTGTAATAATTCATTAAGTTCCGATGGCGAAATTTTAGGATTATCCAAAACCACCGACTCCTTAATAATACGTTTATGAATTGAGGGTTCCGGAATATCAACCTGAATATATTTCTCACTTGAACTTCGCAGTGGAGCGGCGTTATAGGGGCGTCCTGTTATTAGCGAGATTGCTTTTGCAAACAAATAATCTTCTACATCACCAATTGGCTTCCAACTTCTTGTATCATATTCTTGACTCTCGATTTCAAAATCTGGAATCAATCCGTTGGTAGCGATAAAATCTTTTCCATCCTTATCGGTGTATCGAGCCACAATGGGTTGCATAGCCCATTTTTTTAAAATCTCTTTATCTTTCGATGCCATTTTATTCGCATCATAAATTGGTTGACCTTTTTCTGAATCATATGGATGCAATGTCCACGACGCGGTATATTTACCGCCGGTTTTTCGCCCAATATGCACAACCTCCATATAAGGACGCAAACAAAAGGTTGTCAACTCCGACGCGGAAAACGAATCATCCGTCGCGATAATATATACTTTGTTCAAATTCAGATTGGCACCTAATGGATTTTCTTGTTCCTTACCGAAAAAACCGAAATAGTCTTTTCTATCATATTTATGCTTATCTTTCTGTTCCGCTTCTTTATACCACTTGTCGAACGAGGTGTTTAAAAACTCGTTGTAAGACATGATGGCAAGCGTAGATTTGTCTTCTACCACTTTACGCGGCGCTATTAACGAAGCCAAATAGGACGCGGAGGTAACGGCTCCCCCATGATTATAACGCAAATCCACAACCAAGTCGGTAATACCCGCTTGCTTGAATGACTCAAATGCTTTATATAAGCTATTGTTATATTTGTAGATAAACTGTGTGTAGAAGAGATAACCTATTTTTTTGTCGTCAAATTCATAAACATTTGAAAACAAGACAGGGTCAGTCTCAATTTTTCCGGGTACGATGGTTATCTCTTTTGGATTTTGATAGTTCTGATCCAATACGGTAAACGTTGTTTTTTGATTGTCTCCAAACAAGATGTGAAAGTTCGATTTTGTTATATTTTGTCCGTTGATTTTACTTATAACATGGCCGCGTTTCATCCCCGCGTTCGCCGCCGGTGTGTTGGGATAGACATATTTAACAAAACCTAGTATGGCGGATTTATCTTTGTCCGCCCATAAAGCCGCGGGCACAAAGCCAAAGGCGTCGGTCGACTCCCCTTCAAATCCTGACAAAAGCGCGTCTACATCATCCGTAATCCTCGACCAGCCGTGTTCGATATCCGTTTTGTAAAGGACACTTTGAAAATATTTTTTCGCGTCGGTATCCTTCTCGGTTGGCTTTTTATCCTTCATCTCATCGTTCCACAGATAGTAAGTTGATAAACCATCATATACAAATTGTGAAACGGGCGACACCTTGTGTGAGGAAGGTGTTGGCTTTGGTTTCGGCAAATCGTTTTTATCGCGGCACGCTGTAAAATTAAAAGATATTAATGTGATGATTAATACAGTATGTAGAGTTGCTTTTTTCATATTATGTCTGTTAGATTTGCTATTGAACTACGAATGTATGAAAAGTTTTAATTGGAAAAATATTTTTTTAATAATTTAACGCTCCTTTTCCTTGTCTTAGGATATACGCGCCTTCTTCACTGCAATCGATTACTGTAGATGGTTCGATTCCTCCATACCCCCCATCGATAACAATATCGGCTATATCGGTCCATTTTTCGTGAATCAATTCAGGATCGGTGCAATATTCCATTTCCTCTTCATCCTCCTCATTTTTTACGGATGTGCTCAATATGGGATTGCCGAGACGAGCCACGAGTTCACGAATGATGTTGTTGTCCGGAACACGAATTCCCACCGTCTTTCGATTCTTATAAATCTTAGGCAAGGACGATGTCGTTGGTAAGATAAAAGTAAACGGACCGGGCAAATTCTTACGCATCAGCTTAAAAGTCGCCGTGTTCACTTTTGCATATTCGCTGATGTTGCTCAAATCGTTACAGATAATCGACAGATTACTCTTTTGCGGATTAATCCCTTTCCACTCACAAATTTTCTCAACGGCACGCACATTTAAAGCATCGCAACCTATCCCATAGAGTGTGTCGGTGGGATAGACAACAATGCCTCCATCGCGAAGTATTTCAACCACTTTGTCTATCTCGCGCGGATTGGGATTCTCGTTGTATAGTTTTATTAGCATAATGGATGCAAATGTAAACAAAAATAACTTCACGGCATGCACCATGAAGTTACTTTTAAATTATAATCTATGAAAAAAACTACATACTAACCATAGATGATATTCTCATCATCCGCTTTTGCCTCTTCAAGTCCGTTGCTGTATTGTTTCATCGCGCGAAGGCTCATTCCCATGCTCGAAAATCCTCCGTCGTTGTAAAGGTTTTGCATGGTCACTTTACGTGTCAAGTCTGAAAACATAGCGATGCAATAATCGGCACAATCATCCGCGTCGGCATTGCCAATGGGTGCCATGCGTTCGGCAAAATCCATCAAGTCTTCCATGCCTTTCACGCCACTCCCGGCGGTTGTCATGGTTGGCGATTGTGAAATGGTGTTTACGCGTACACCTTTTTCTCTTCCGTAGATATATCCGAAACTGCGAGTTATCGATTCCAAAAGAGCCTTGGCGTCCGCCATATCGTTGTAACCATAAAATACGCGTTGCGCGGCCACATAGGTCAACGCCAAAACGGAGCCTCCACGGTTGATGGCGTCCATTTTTTTCGCTACTTGCAGCATTTTGTGAAATGAAATGGCTGAGATATTCAAGGTTTTATCCAACAAATTGTAATCTAAATCATCGTAAGTACGTTTTTTGCGCACATTGGGGGACATGCCGATTGAGTGCAGAACGAAATCTATTTTTCCACCCAATATCTCCATCGATTTTGAAAAAACCATTTCCAAATCTTCGACATTGGTGGCATCTGCCGGTAAAATTTCAGCATTTAGCTTTTCGCCAAGTTTTGTTGTATCGCCCATTCGAACAGCTACCGGAGTGTTTGACAACGTGATGGTTGCGCCTTCTTCAACAGCACGCTCAGCCACTTTCCACGCAATAGACATGTCATTTAACGCGCCAAAAATGATGCCTCTTTTTCCTTTTAATAAATTGTGACTCATATTTTTTCCATTTAATTAATTTGAAAGAATTTTCAAATTCTTCCCTTGTCAATAATGCACACATCAACAAAAGCTGTGCAGTCATAAAACATATTTTATGCAATTATGTTCAAATAAAATAGATTTTTTAATCAATGCGCTTGATTAGTAAATTCAGAAAAACGACTGTAAATAAAATAAAACGAGGGATAGCTTTATGCCATCCCTCGAAAAGAATAAGTTTTGATAAGGCGAATGCAAAAATCAGGTTTTATTTCGCCTATTCGTTCTCAACCGTAATACCTTTCCAAACACCGGCCGCAATAGCGGCACCCAACAATGGAGCTACGATAAATAACCAGAGTTGTTGCAACGCTTTGGCTCCTTCAAAAATCGCGGGGCCAATGCTTCGTGCAGGATTAACAGATGTTCCTGTAATGGGGATGCATACAATATGTACCAATACGAGGCTAAGTCCGATTGCCAACCCGGCAAAATTATTCAGTCCATTTTTGGCAGTAACTCCCAACGCAACCAGCACAAAAATAAATGTGAAAACCGTTTCGGCAACAAATGCCTGTGCCATACGCCCATCAGCAAATCCATTTGCGCCGGTTAAAGTAGTTTCAGAGCCAGAACCTTTTGCCAAAAAATAAAGAATAGCAGAACCAATGATGGCACCAATAATTTGGAACAAAATATACATGCCGGCATCTTTGGCTTTCATTCTTCCCGAAAGAAAAACTCCCAACGTAATGGCGGGGTTAATGTGGCATCCTGAAATACTGCCAATGGCATAAGCCATAGCAACTACCGAAAGCCCAAAGGCAAATGCAACGCCTAGCGTTCCAACGGAAATAAAAGGTTGTCCGGCTCCGGCAAATACGGCGGCACCACACCCCATCAAAACGAGCACCATCGTGCCAATCATTTCTGCAAAATATTTCTTCATAACGATATAATTTTTGATTTTAAGTTATTAACTTCAAAACAAAGAAAGTAAATATTTGCAAAACAAACAAGAATAGAAAAACATATTTTGCCTGTATTAAACGATTTGAGGAATTTTTCCTCAACACTTGACATGTGAGAGAAAATTCTTACACATAACAAAAATGATATCCTCAATTAACGATGGATGATTTTTTTGAAGAAAAAGAAGTAAACTCATCTTCTAAACGCTCTTTTTATCTTTTTTTATGTGAAATTTCAAGAACTTTTTGTCGCTTAATTGTTTAATAATATAAGACTTGTTAGCACATCATGGCATTTATTTATGAAGATTGTGTATATATTTCATAGTTGTTATTTGATTGAGTTTGAGAGTTTCTCGGTGCTTATCGATTATTACTCCGATTCAAGGCGTGTGAACAATCAGTGGTGGGTGAACGATTATCTCTTGCATAAGCGGAAACGCCTCTATGTGCTTTGCACACACTCGCATCAAGACCATTTCAATCCCGAAATTTTGACATGGAAAAACTCCGATAACGACATCCGATATATTTTCTCGAAAGAATTGCTAGATAGCGACACTACAAAAGAAAGCGATGCCGTCTATTTAGATAAACTTTCTCACTACGAAGATGAAAACCTCCGCATCGATGCCTTTGGTTCAACCGATATCGGCGGCTCTTTTTTGCTGTCGCAAAATGGGCTTCGTATTTTCCACGCCGGTGACTTGAACAATTGGCACTGGATGGAAGAGGTCAGCAAAGAGGAAGCGTTGATGTATGAAAACAATTTTTTGTGCGAATTGGAACTGCTGGCTGAACGTGTCGAAAAACTACATATCGCGATGTTTCCTGTTGATCCGCGATTAGGAAAAGAATATATGCGTGGCGCCGAACAGTTTGTGGCGCGTATAAAAACCGACTATTTCTTTCCTATGCACTTTGGAAGACACTACAACAAGGCAAATGCCTTCGCTGAATTGGCACAAAAACACGATTGCCTTTATCTGCCAATAACCGAGAGAGGCAAACAATTTCTTTTCCGCCGCAAAAACGAAGAAATCAGAATTGAAAATAGATAAACGGCTGCACACCACTGCTGCGAAACTGCACGACAAGCACAATCACCAATGCAAATAAAAGTGCTTGCGCCCACAGCGGAAGCGCTGCCACGCCTTTTGTCAGTTTATCCATCGGCTTTTGCGGCACAAAATGAACGAGATAGCCAATCACAATCAGAATGAAAACTGTTTTGTAACCGACAATAAACTGACCTATCACTTCGGGATGGAATGCTTCAACGATTTGTGAAAACATGCTGCTGACCACCTCCATGCTGCTTGCGCGGAAAAATACCCATCCAATACATACCAGATGAAATGTGATAAACATGCCAATATAGCGCCGGAAACGTGGCATCTCTTCCCCTGTTTTTTTGAGCGAGGGGAGCAGTTGCAACATCATCTTATGAATGGCTAATGCCACGCCATGAAGCAATCCCCATATAATAAACCGAATGTTGGCACCATGCCAAAGGCCGCCCAAAAACATGGTGATGATAAGATTCACGTAGGTACGCAATCGTCCTTTTCGGTTGCCACCCAACGAAATGTATAAATAGTCTTTCAGCCACGTAGAAAGCGAAATGTGCCAACGTCGCCAGAACTCGGTGATGGTGGCCGAGCGGTATGGTGAATCAAAATTTATATTAAATCGAAAACCCAACCACAACGCGATGCCGATGGCAATATCGGAATAACCGGAAAAGTCACAATAAATTTGCAGCGCATAACCATAAATACCCATCAAGTTCTCGAATCCGGTGTAGAGAGTTGGCGCGTCAAAAATGCGATCAACAAAATTCAGGCTGATATAATCTGAGATGATGGTTTTTTTCATCACGCCACTGAGAATTAAAAAAAGACCTTCGCCAAATTCTGCCTTTGACACAAACGGTACGCGATGAATTTGAGGTATAAAATCCTTTGCCCGCACGATAGGTCCTGCTACCAGCTGCGGGAAAAAAGAGACATAAAAAAGGTAGTCAATCCACCGCTTCAGCGGTTTTACTTCGCCACGATAGAGATCTAACACGTAGCTCATGGACTGAAAGGTGAAAAACGAGATGCCCACCGGCAAGAAAATATCCATCGGCGTAGCCGATAATGTGGCACTGCTCGAACCCAGAAGATTCAAAAAACCGTTGTATCCGGCAACGAACGACTCTACCAAAAAATTAGTGTATTTGAAATAGCCCAACATGCCCAAATTAAACGCAAGGCTCAGCACCACATAGAGTTTGCGCACTCCTTTGTTTGGCGCTTTGTATATAGCGCTACCGAGAATAAAATCGACTGTCGAGGTGAGAATCAACAGCAAAAAATAGATGCCGCTGCTTTTATAATAGAAAAATAGCGAGAAAAGTACCACATAGATTATACGTGCCGTTTTGGTTTTTCGCAAAAGATAATACAACGGCAAAAAGAGTACAAACAATATTAAAAAAAGACCGCTGCTGAAAAGCATGGGTTCTTGTGGCTGATAGGCAAGTAACGCTTGCAATCGCTCGAAACTGAAATCATAATTTTCGAAGAAAGAATATATTTTCTCCATCTGTGTCGTTAATTTTCTTGTTTTTGATCCTCTGATTTTTGTTCTTCTCTCTTTTGTGTTTCTGTCATGGCATCTTTTTCGTCTTGATTTTCTTCACGTTGAACTTCATCGGAATCCTCTAAGGACTCGACCTCTATTTGTTCCGCATCTGTTGCATTAATGTCTTCTTGTGCCTCAATGGTTTTTCTTTCCTTTTCTGCATCTAAAAAGCGATGATAATCCTCTTCTAATGCGCTAGCAATACAGTTTCCCGATGCAATATATCCTTCTTTGTTCAGATGAATTCGGTCGCGTGCAAGCACATTCTGTTTCACCAAATCATAGCCCTTTTGCTGACCTCCAAAAGCTTTATAAAGATTGATAAATCCGATTTCTTCCTTTTTGGCAACCTCTTTGCACGCTTTCGCAATTTGTGCCACATTGGGATTGTTCCGGTAGGCATATTGTCTTCTTCGCACACGCACCCGTTGAAAAGAATATACCGGCGAAGTAAGAATGATTTTACACTCGGGGCTCTCTTTGCGAATGCTACGAACCAATTGGCGCACCTGTGCACTGAAATCACTATATGAAAAATTACGATTGACACTTTCGTTTGTGCCTAATGAGATAATAATTAGGTTCGGCTTCAATGCTTTCAGATAAATAGCGCTTTCGTTGCTGTTGTATTTGCTGAACGTGACGCCATTCAATCCGATGGTGTGGACAATAGCGCCACGATCGCCATTTATCAACGATGCCCCCAACCAATGCGTGTTTTTTGGAACCAACAGCGTGATATTATCATCGGCTCGTTGAAGCATAATGGTATCCGTCCATAATTTCGGAAAATTGGCAATCGGCTTTCCCCCGGACATTTTAAAAAGAGGTGTTGTGCCGGGTGCGGGAATCAAGCCAATATCATCGGTGGGATGAAAAACGACCACTTTGTTGAAACGATTATACATTTCGTCCTTGCACGTGATAGTAGCTGATATCGTATTACGTTGTGTTTGCCAAACATGCATTCCTCCGGGACTCATCGAAGAGACATCGCGCTGAACAATATTGGCACCGCGCCAACCACTGAACGGGCTATTGACCGTATAATGTGAAGGTGAATTGGTGTGTGCCAAACGATATGGTGCCACCCATCCCACGCCACCATATCCAAAATTGGAAAAGAAAAATGAACGAATGGGATCGGTAAAAAAACCGGCTTGCACATGCGAATCGCCCAAATGAATGATGGATGATTGATGCGAAACTGAATCATCTATAACACTCTCATTTGCTTGCTTATGAATATGCTTCCACAAAGTGTCGAGATATTTTTCCGGTGCTTCCAAAACACATTTGTCCACATCAACATACGACGGCAATAATGCGCGTACGCTCTTTCTGGTTGAGAGAGGCGGATTCTTCTTATCTTTTCCTTCCGCTATCAGCAGGGATGGTAATAGCACGAGAAAAACTAAAAATATATAAACCCGATTTTGCTGCATTATAATATTTACAATTCCTCTTCCGCTGTCATCATTGTATCTGCTTTTTCTGTTCTCTGTTCCGCTTCAGTTTTCAACTTGGATTCTTCACCCATCAAGTCGCGATACAATAGATCGGCCAAAAGGATACCGGCTTTTGCACCAATATGTGTATAATCTTTGGCTGCAAACCCTTTTCTCACCAACTCCGGCATTCCCCCAAGCTCCTGCATCGCGGCATACGTATTCCAGAACAAACAGCCCTGCCGACGTGCCAAATTATATTGCACAAGCATCAAGTTGAACACTCCGGGCAAAGTAGTTAATTCATTGTCTTTTCTGGAACATCTGTCCGAAACCGATAGAATAAGAATTGGCACATCTGGATAAATTTCTTTCAGATGAGTAATGCTTTTTTCCATTGATCTCAAATACCAATGGTAGGTATCATTGGGTTGTTTGGGATTAATGACATTCAGCCCGAAGGTAAGGATAAGCAGATCATACGGACGTTTTTCTTGCAGCGACGTAGATAGAGACGATAAGATCCCTCCTAATGAAATACCACTTGCCCCCCTCAAACTTAAATTATCAACGTTTATTCCGCTGCGACCGTCTAAGGCAACACCATGAAACTGCGTATCATCTGACGGCGAAACGTTCATTTCGAAGTGACGAACTTCATTATCCAAAATATTTGGCCGGAAAATACTTACAGTACCACCCGTAGCACTTAAAACGGTATCAATCTTTTCACCATCATTGATTTTATATCGGATTGAAGTGGAATTTAAAGAGCTGTATAGCACATTCACCTCTTCGGCGTGACTAAGATTATATGGGTTCTTGACGGTTTTGTATGTCACACTTGCTGCTGACATAGGCACATCATATTTTTCTGACAAGGTATAACCGTTTTTATGATGATGTGTCGCAGAATACTGTTTCCAGCCTCCACTATAATCATGTTTTACGGTCACTCTAAATCGATTGACAACGGAAGTGATCGGCACTAATCCTACACCACAACCTCCATGATTTTGCTGTAATTTATCACGAAACGGTGCAACGAAGATATCTCCTTCGATAAAGGAATCTCCAATAAACGCAATGACCATTTTTTCTTCACGTGCGTGTGCAATTTTATTTCTGATTTTCTCAATCCATTTTTTGCTGCCGGAGAAATCGGACAATCCTTCGCCTATTTCCGATACAGAAGAAATATCCGGGAAAGAGATCTTTTCTATAGAATCAGCAGCCACAATGGTATCGTTTGGTAAATCGGAAGTGTTCAAGCTATCTGAAATATTCGGAAGCAATACAGAAGAAGGGGTCATTTCTTCAATTACTGATGGCTGGGCATCGCTGATTTTAAAATCGCTTATTGGATTAAACGTTTTAAATTGCTGCCGCGATGGAACGAAGTACGCGATTCCTTTTGATATGATTACAGCAAAAGAAATGGTGAGGAAGAGAATCAATAATGAGTATGTGAGATAATTTTTTTGCATCTGTCGTTAAAAAAAGAGTTACAAAGATAAGAGTATTTCCAAAAAAAGAAATTTAATTGATAAACAATTTTTGTTGCTTCTTTATCTCCGAAGAAAACTACGTCTCAATCAAAAGACAAAAACGAATAGCAACCTAAAAATAATCGCGCGCTTAAACATTTGCTCTCGTTCGGTTGTTTATTAGACACATAAATAAGCATGGATTTTTTTAACTATACACGTCGTCCTACCGTTGATGTTCATATTGGCAACCTAACATTAGGTGGCAACCACCCAATTGTTGTGCAAACGATGACCAATACCAACACATTGGATACCGACGCCAGCGTTGCACAATGCACAAGAGTGATTGATGCCGGAGCACAATTGGTGCGCCTAACGGCGCAAGGGGTTCGCGAAGCCGAAAACTTACGAAACATTCACCAGGCATTGCGCGAAAAGGGATACACCGCGCCTCTTTCGGCTGATATTCACTTCAATCCGAGAGCGGCATTCGCGGCAGCGAAAAATGTAGAAAAAGTACGCATCAATCCGGGAAATTTTGTTGATAGACACAAGAAATTTGAAACCATCGAATATACCGATGAGGAGTATGCCAACGAGTTGGAGATGATTCGTGCCAAGTTTGTTCCATTTCTCGAAACATGTCGCTTACATGGTGCTGCCATACGCATTGGGGTGAATCACGGTTCACTTTCCGACCGCATTATGAGCCGCTACGGCGACACACTGGAAGGATTGGTGGAATCCTGCATGGAGTATTTACGTGTGGCTGTGGATGAGAACTTCACGGACATCGTGATTTCAATAAAAGCATCCAATACGCTCGTAATGACAAAAGCGGTGCGCCTTCTGGTACAGACAATGGAAAAAGAAGATATGCATTTCCCTCTTCACTTGGGAGTGACCGAAGCCGGAGACGGCGAAGATGGACGCATCAAATCAGCTGTTGGTATTGGCGCCCTTTTGGCAGATGGGTTAGGCGACACCATTCGCGTATCGCTAAGCGAAGATCCGGAAGCTGAAATTCCAATAGCTCAAAAAATGGTGGATTATCTGGCTTCGCGTGAACATCATACGCCAATTGAATGCGGTCCGTGTGCCAATTTTTCGCCCACATCAACGGATAAACGAAAAACCTACAGCGTGAGAAATATTGGAGGAGAGCATGTTCCGGTCGTCATTTCTGACAGAAGCCAAACAAACGACATGACAATTCATCCACATTTCATCCCCGATTTCATCTATGTAGGCAACGCCGTTCCATCCAATTTTCCCAAGGGAATGAAAGCCGTTGTCGATTTTTCATATTGGGAGAAAAAGATTGACTGCTTTCCACTTTTCAACTCCAAAAATATGGAGGAGATGCAACATTGTCAAGCAGAGCTGATGTTTCTTCAATTATCATACCCTGACCTTTCAGAAGAGGTGATTTCCATATTGAAAAAATCCTCAAAAACAGCCGTTATTTTAACCACTTGCCATGCAAATGGAATTGGAGAACAACGCGCGTTTTTTCACACGCTGATGAATGCAGACTGCCACATTCCGGTGATTATTCAGAGAAATTATGTGGAGGATGTGGCAGAAGATATTCA
This sequence comes from Bacteroidota bacterium, assembly GCA_023418255.1. Taxonomy (GTDB): domain Bacteria; phylum Bacteroidota; class Bacteroidia; order Bacteroidales; family Dysgonomonadaceae; genus JAEZZZ01. Next base: position 5,753 of record JAEZZZ010000075.1, on the reverse strand, counting down.
GATAAAAGCCGGCATGGATTTTGGCACGCTCTTTTTAGATGGCTTTGGAAACGGCATCATGATGAGCAACAGCGGCAGCATCAACATAAACCAAATGGATGTCAACGCGTTTGGCGTATTACAAGCATCACGTGTACGAACAAGTAAAGCCGAATTTATCTCATGCCCAAGCTGCGGCAGAACGCTTTTTGATTTACAAACAACGGTTTCGCTCATAAAGGAACATTTTTCACACTTAAAACACTTGAAAATTGGTGTGATGGGTTGCATTGTAAACGGTCCGGGAGAAATGGCGGATGCCGATTACGGCTATGTCGGTGCAGAGCATGGAAAAGTGTCGCTCTACAAAAAGAAAGAGTGCATTCAGAAAAATATTCCACAAACGGAAGCGGTGGAGCGACTCATTCAACTTATTAAAGATAATGGCGATTGGGTTGAACCCGAAAAAGAGTAATTTTACCTCTAAAACCAATTGAACTGAAAAATATTTTTGCGGTTTCAGAAAAAAATGATAATTTTGCATCAATTTTCAATGTTTTTGTCGAAAAAACGGTCCCATAGCTCAGTTGGTTAGAGCACCTGACTCATAATCAGGGAGTCACTGGTTCAAGCCCAGTTGGGACCACTTTCTAAAAGAGAAACTATTGAGGGATTTTTGACTACGGAAAATCCCTCAAGTTGTTTAATGTAATGCTCGTTTCTCTCAATTCAGACGCTAATATTCGGCGAAAAAAACTCAAATAAATTTTAGCCAATCCATTCTCATGAAATGGGAAAAAACAGTATCTTTGGTCAGGAGTATTAATTCGTTAAAATCGTATTGCCATGGGAGTAGATTTATTTACAATAGGAAATCATAACATTCGTTTCCGACACAGACAATACAAGCATGTTTTGCAAGAAATTTTACAGAGATTAAACAGCATTGAGTTTCCTAATGCTAAATATTTACGTTTGCGAAGATTGCATGAAGTTGCTCACTCAAGCCATCGAGCAACAAGTGTTCGAGAGATAAATATGCGTAAAACATGGGAAACAACACCGGCATCAGAATACGATTTTCACAAATACAAAAACATTGATTTCAATGGACCATTCGGATTAAGTTTATCAATTTATCCCGGCAGCCTAATATATGATAATCCCTGCGTACGTTATTGGCAATGGTTTAACACTAAGCATTGGAATGGATATACAGAAATGATTAATGAATGAAGGAAGTACTTTTTTTGTGTACAACATGCATTGGGAGGTGATAGCGTTGTTTATACCGGAGATTGCGGGTTACATTTCGATCGCTATTATGATCCTAAATTATCATTTGAGCAATATATAGAAATTTTACAAAACAAATATGAGCAAAAGTATTGCTTTAGTGATGTGGCGAACGATATTGATCATACTTTTTTAGTTGATTTATTAAACGATATTGACTGGGATATGCATTATTCACTTGATGAATACTTGAGAGATGAACCGAATGATAAAGATAATATCGATTGGGATATAGAGGAATTTAAAACGCCGCTTCAACTTTTTGATGTCGATTTTGATGACAACTTTTTCTTGCATAAAAAAATCGATGGAAACATACATTATTTTAGGTTACTTCGTTTTCAAGGAATAATTGTGAAGCATATCGGCATTGTTGGAACGTTGGGGACAGTTGACAGTTCACTTGACGAGTATGCAACATTTACTTTTGAAAAACTGGAAAAACAATTAAAAGCAGAAGGATATCATGACAATTTTAATAAAGATTATATAGTATATTTCCGAAGCCATAGATATGAAGATGCATGGTCTGATGGATTAGAAGTCTTATATTCCCTCATAGAATGGTATGGAGTAGGGGAAAAAGGTGGTGGCCGTTGGGGAGAGCGCATTGCTGAGCATTGGCTCAGAATTGTTGATGAGGATTTGTTTTTGAAATATGTCCGTTTTATTCGTAGTTATTTTAAAATTAAATTATCAATGGAGATATATAAATATAACGAAGAAGGACGAAGAGAACTTGTCTTTAAATTTTTTGAAGTTGAGAGGGATAATATCAATGAACACGTTCAGATTCCATGTTATGATGAATTGGCTAAAGATATTGAATACATAAGAGAATATTCAAACTCTTAAATCAAAAATACCAGCTTATAGAAGAATCCCCTTCATTTCATTATATACAAAAATAAAATCTCCCATTACCGAGCACGATAATGGGAGATTAAAAATGCTATTTTGTGCGGCTGAAGGGACTCGAACCCCCACGACTTTCGTCACTAGATCCTAAGTCTAGCGCGGCTACCAATTACGCCACAGCCGCAAAAGGAGTACAAAGATACAACTATTTTTAATTTGAGCCACAAATTATGACTCATTTTTTAATTTTCCACATCGTTTGATGAATCTTCAAAGCCAAAAAACTCTTTTTTCATGACCTTTTCGATCACTTTTGGAAAATGGCGATATTCCAACTTGTGCACCAAAGAGGCAATCATATCCGCATCGGCATGTGGCGGAATGGCACATTTGGCTTGAAAAACAATCTCACCTTCATCGTATCGCTCATTCACGTAATGAATCGTAATTCCCGTCTCTTTTTCGCCGCATTCCAGAACAGCGCGATGCACCTGCTCGCCATACATTCCCTTACCACCATACTTTGGTAATAGTGCCGGATGGATATTCACGATCTTATTGGGATATTTTGCAATAATCTTCTCAGGAAATTTAAGGAGAAATCCCGCCAATACAATAAAGTTAATCTCATTCTCTTCCAATAAATGAAGTAAGGAATCGCCCTGCAAAAAATCATGTTTTGAAAATGTGAAGGAAGGAATTTTTAGAGCAGAAGCTCTTTGATGAACAAACGCATCAGGCTTATTTGAAACAATAATTGCAACACTAAATTGTTTATTACCTGAAAAATAACGAACAATATTCTCAGCATTTGACCCGTTACCCGATGCAAAAACAGCGATTTTAATCATAAATAATGTAAATTTTATGCACACTCGTTGCTGAAATGTGCATTTTTTGTGAATTAATTGCCAAAAAGTTTGTACAATTCAATAAAAAATGCCTTACTTTGCAATCACAAATTTAAGAATAATAATTTTTTTATTTACTAATTTAATAGCAAAAGTTATGTCTGAAATAGCACAAAGAGTAAAATCGATTATTGTCGATAAATTAGGAGTTGAAGAGTCAGAAGTTACAGAAACTGCAAGTTTCACTAACGATTTAGGCGCAGACTCTCTTGACACAGTTGAACTGATTATGGAATTTGAAAAAGAATTCAACATCTCAATTCCTGATGATCAGGCAGAAAAGATCTCTACTGTTGGCGATGCCATTACATATGTAGAGGAACACGCAAAATAAACTGAAAATTCCCTCAATTTTATATGGAATTAAAAAGAGTAGTAGTAACAGGTCTGGGAGCTGTCACCCCGTTGGGAAACGATATACAAACGACGTGGAAGAATGCTGTAGCAGGAAAGAGCGGCTCCGGACCTATTACTCATTTTGACGCGTCACTTTTCAAGACACAATTTGCTTGCGAAGTAAAAGACTTCGATCCAAGCGAACTGTTTGACAGAAAAGAAGGAAGAAAATACGATCGCTATTCGCAACTTGCTGTAAAAGCAGCGAAAGAAGCATTGGATGATTCCGGTATCGACTTAGAAAAAGAAGATAAAAATCGCATCGGCGTAATTTTCTCCGCAGGTATTGGCGGCATAAAAACCTTTGAAGATGAAGTAAGCAATTACTTTGGCGACAAGGAAAGAGGGCCACGGTTCAATCCGTTTTTCATCCCGAAAATGATAGCAGATATTGCCACCGGGCACATCTCTATGATTTATGGGCTGAGAGGGCCAAACTATGCCACAGTATCAGCATGTGCATCATCAACCAACGCCATTGCCGACGCATACAACCTTATCCGCCTGGGCAAAGCCAATGCGTTTGTGACAGGTGGAGCCGAAGCGGCTATTACTGTTTCGGGAGTGGGCGGATTTAATGCCATGCACGCGCTGTCAACACGCAATGATTCGCCCGAAACGGCTTCGCGTCCATTTAGCGCAAGCCGTGATGGATTTGTGATTGGCGAAGGTTCCGCATGTTTAATTCTTGAAGAGATGGAACATGCACTTGCACGCGGCGCGCACATCTATGCGGAAGTGGCAGGCGCCGGAATGTCTGCCGACGCATATCATTTAACAGCATCACATCCTGACGGATTGGGCGCCAAACTGGTTATGCGCAATGCATTGGAAGATGCTGAAATGCAACCGGAAGATATTGATTATATCAACGTGCACGGCACATCAACCCCCGTGGGCGATATTTCGGAAAGCAAAGCTATTTTAGAAGTATTTGGAGAGCATAGCTACAAGTTGAACATCAGCTCTACCAAATCAATGACAGGACACCTGCTGGGTGCTGCCGGAGCTTTAGAAGCCGTACTTTGCACACTTGCCATCGAAAATCAAATCGTCCCACCGACCATAAACCATGAAGAGGGCGACAACGATCCGGAAATAGACTATAACTTAAACTTTACATTTAACAAGGCTCAAAAAAGAGAAATTAGAGCTGCATTATCGAATACATTCGGTTTTGGAGGACACAATTCAAGCGTGATCCTCAAACAATTTAAGAAATAATGTGATAAGACGATTCGTAAAAAGAATAAAGGCTCTTCCGCATAAAGGAAAAGAGCCATATCTGTCGTACTACAAAGTGTTGGGTTTCTATCCCGATAAAATCCACCTCTATCAAGAAGCCATGACACATCGTTCTTCTTCCATTCGTTCCAAAGAAGGGAGAAGGATTAATAACGAACGCCTTGAATTTCTGGGTGACGCCATCCTTGATGCCATCGTGGCAGACATTCTGTATAAGCGTTTTAAATATAAAAAAGAAGGTTTTTTAACCAGCACACGCTCTCGCATCGTCCAACGTGAAACACTGAATAAATTGGCCGTCGAACTTAATCTGGATAGATTTATTATCTCTTCTACGCGCAATTTTGCACACAACACCAATATTTATGGAGATGCTTTAGAAGCTTTAATAGGAGCAATCTATTTAGACCAAGGCTACCGCGTTGCCAAAAAATTCGTTTTTGAAACCCTCATCAAAGAGCACCTGAATATGGAAAAAGTACTCAAGAACGAGGTTGATTTTAAATCTCGCTTGATTGAATGGGGACAAAAAAACAAAGTAGACGTGCTTTTTGAACTTGTAGATTCGTCGTATGACAAGGAAAACAATCCAATTTTCACATCATCCGCCATCGTGGGGGGAATGCACTTAGGAAGTGGCGTGGGGTATTCCAAAAAAGAATCACACCAGTTGGCATCTAAAGAGGCACTGGAAAACCTGCGAAAAGACAAAGAAATAGGACGAAAACTTGTACAAAAATCGGCTACCAACTCCTCTAACAAAATCAATTTCGGATAATTGCCCAAAATACGACTAAAAATGCCAAAAGTAGGCATTCTATCTCTTTTCGGGATTTTATTTATACCCGGACTACACGATAGAGACTATTGATTTCGTTTTATAGGGAAATCTTATAGTACAATAAAGCATTCCTGCGTTTTGTGATAAAAGTTGTTTTCAGTTTAACCCGCATTATTCATGAAGAACACTTTCCATTTTCTTTGCCCCTCTTTTCCTCTGTGGGATGAATGGTTTTACTATTTTCTAATTCGATGATTGTTTTTTGAACGTTTCTTACTCCGCAAAAA
>JAEZZZ010000047.1 GCA_023418255.1 Bacteroidota bacterium | reverse complement strand
TTTTTGCGGAGTAAGAAACGTTCAAAAAACAATCATCGGATTAGAAAATAGTAAAACCATTCATCCCACAGAGGAAAAGAGGGGCAAAGAAAATGGAAAGTGTTCTTCATGAATAATGCGGGTTAACTTCCATGCAGACGCTATTGTCGCCAAAATCAAACGGTTTTCACGACATTTTTTCTAAAATCCACTTGTTGCTTATTTAAGAAAATGAATACGGTTGCTCTGCCGAAATATTTGGTTTGGGATGTTGTTTTTTATAAAAGCGATAACTCAGTTTCTTTTGTAAAAAAGAAACAAACATGTTTATTGCATCCATCTAACTTAAAATTTGTTTATATTTGTGGGCTAGTTTTATCGTGAAGCCTTTTACAAAAGTGAGTTTTTGTCTTCTGCAACAAACCAAATACTTATTTTTCTTCTGAACATTTAACTTAATAAATATACTCAATCATCTAATTATAAATAAAATATTAACAATTATGTCTTTAAAAAGAACTATTTATTTGGCAGTGCTTACAGCCATCATTTTGGTAGGCTGCAACAATAAATCGAAAGATGCTGCCGAATTATCCATCTATCACAACGGAAATATCATCACAATGGAAGGAAGTGCACCACGAAAAGTTGAAGCTGTTGTGGTGAAAGAAGGCAAAATCACTTTTGTAGGCGATTTTGCCGAGGCAAAAAAACAATTCTCCAAAGCATCCACCATTGACTTGAGAGGTAACACGCTGCTGCCGGGATTTATCGATCCGCACAGCCATTTCGGTTTTGTCTCTAACTCCATGGGACAAATCGACTTAAATCCGCCTCCGGTGGGCGATGTATCTTCTATCGAAGATATCAAACAAAAATTGAAAAATTATAAAGAAACGAACAACATCCCCGACGGCGAATGGATTTTTGCATGGGGATATGACGAGTCGCAAATGACCGAAAAGCGGCATCCCGACAAAAAAGATATTGATGAAGTGTTACCCGAAAATCCGGTGTATCTGCAACATGCCAGCGGACATATGGGCGTTGCTAATTCGATGGCGTTGGAAAAAATGAACATCACGGCTGTGACCGAAAATCCCGCGGGTGGAAACATTGACAGATATCCCAACTCAAAAGAGCCGAACGGACTGGTACAAGAGACTGCCATGTATGTGTTTATGGGAAATATGTTGAGTATTCTAGAAGCGCATCAAGAAGACTATTTCGATAAAACGCAAGATGAATATGCCGCCAACGGTATTACAACGGCACAAGATGGTATGACAGCGCGCAATGCAATTGATTTTTATCAAAGCCAAGCGGATGCCGGAAAGTTAAAAATCGATTTGGTGGCACTTGCCGGCTCGGCCGAATTACAAGATAATCTTGCCGATACCATTCTGAAATGGAAAACCTATAAAAATCGATTTAAAGTGCAAGGCACAAAAATTATTGGTGACGGCTCACCACAAGGAAAAACAGCCTTTTTTTCCGAATCTTATCTAACAGAAGTTCCCGGATGTATGCACGATTGCAAGGGGCTTCCCAGTTTGTCACAAGAGATGTTGGATAGCCTGTTTATTTTAGCTTATCAAAATGATAATCAATTGTTTATACATAGCAACGGCGACGCATCCATCGACATGATTCTTTCTGCTCATAAAAAAGCATGCGAAGTGCTGAATGAACCTTTAGATAAAGACCGCAGAACGATTGTTGTGCATTCGCAATTTGTGCGCGAAGAACAATTAGAAACGTATAAAAAATACAATATCGAACCTTCATTTTTCACTAATCACGCTTATTTTTGGGGTGACGCGCATGTGGAAAATCTGGGTAAAGAAAGAGCCTTTTTCCTCAGTCCGATAGCTACTGCCGACGCCATGGGGTTGAAATACACTAATCATTCCGATGCTACGGTAACACCGTTGAGTCCGATGTTTTCGGTGTGGTCGGCCGTGAACCGCTTGTCGCGGACAAACAAAGTGATCGGCGAAGCCGAAAGAGCCACACCTTATCAAGCGCTGAAAGCCATCACCGCGAATGCGGCGTATGAATTATTTGAAGAAGATATAAAAGGTACGTTAACGGTTGGTAAAATTGCCGATTTTGTAATTCTGGATGGTGACCCACTCACAATCGACCCTTTGAAAATAAAAGATATAAAAGTGGTTGAGACAATCAAAGAAGGCGTGTCAATTTATAAATCGAAATAAATAACTGATGGGTTAAAGCCGAAATCATATTTATTCTTGAAAATAACTGCTTATGGATTTTCAACTATTTGATATATTAGGTGTTATCTACTTTATTGCAGTCGTCTTTGTGATACTGAAAATAATTGTAGATTCGGATTCATACGTAAAATCAACATCTTACATCTTGCTGATATTGCTTTTGCCTATAGTCGGGATTGTAATTTATCTTTCATTTGGTATAAATTATCGAAAGCGCGAGATTTATTCTAAAAAACTGACACTGGATAAGCATCAAAGTAAAGAGATATCGGCTTTTATCACGCAATATAAACGCCAAAATTTAACAGTGCTGCATCGAGAAAATCCTGTGTTTTCTGTGTTAAGCAATATGTTTTCCGAAAATGATATCAACTTCGCCACGCATCAAAACGAAGTGAAATTATTGGTAAACGGAGAAAATAAATTTCCCGAATTATTGGATGCGCTGCGAAACGCCAAACATCATATTCACATCGAATATTATATTTATGAAAACGATACGATAGGTAACCAAATAGCCGATATCTTGATTGACAAAGCCTCGCAGGGTGTCGAGGTGCGATTTATATATGATGATTTCGGCAGCCATCAAATTCGCAAAACCGTTGTGCCGCGAGTGAAAGCCAACGGCGTGGAGGCATTCCCGTTTTATAAGATTCGCTTTGTGTATCTTGCCAACCGGCTTAACTACCGCAATCATCGAAAAATAGCGGTGATAGACGGCGAAGTTGCTTTCGTGGGCGGAATCAATGTGTCCGATAAATACATCAATAACGGGAAAAACACGTTGTTTTGGCGCGATACGCATATCCAAATACGAGGCGAAGCCGTGTGGAGTATGCAAAATATATTTATGGCGGATTGGAACTTTTGTTCGGGCGACAACTTGAAACCTACACCGGATTATTTCAAGCAGCATTATCATGTGAAAAAACGTACATGGACACAAATCGTCAGCAGTGGACCTGATTCTGTCGTACCCAATATTTTATACAGTTATTTGCAGGCGATTTATCTTGCCAAAGAGTATGTGTATATCACCACGCCGTACTTCATTCCCGGCACGGCGCTGTTGCGCGCGCTGAATATGGCTGTGATGCGCGGAGTAAAAGTAAAACTGTTGATTCCCGGCATATCTGACTCTTTTTTAGTAAACACCGTATCCAAATCGCACTATGCCGGATTGCTTGAAAGCGGCATCGAAGTGCATATGTATCAAAAAGGTTTTGTGCACGCCAAAACAATGGTCGTGGACGACTATTTTACGGTGATTGGCACCGCCAATTTGGACAACCGAAGTTTTGAATTCAATTTCGAAGTCAATGCCATGGTATATGATACCGAAATGGCAACCGAACTTCGGGATGTGTTTTTGCAGGATTTAAACGATGCCGAAAAAATCGATATCGAGGTATGGAACAATCGCCACTTCTTCCGTAAATTATTAGAAAAAGTATTGCGATTTATTGCGCCGCTGATGTGATGCGTATCTTTTTAAAAGATAACAGAAATCGAGGTGAAGCTCAATAATAAATCCGGAGTTGTTTTCTAGAATGGCACACAATAGATGAATAGAGCAGCAAGTCACGCCTTAAAAATTTATACACCGAAATAAAATATCCGTTGTTTTTGCTGTGTGCATTTGCCGTTTTTCGTATCTTTACAGAGAAAAACCTTGCAAATTATAAAAGGAAATTTACCTGAAAAAGGACAACGCGATTTATTTCGGGTTATGCTAAAAGATTTCATTGATGAGCGGCACGAATTAGTTTTGTTTGCGGATAAATTGATTAGAACTTCTTTTGGAAAGAAAATTAGTATCATTTAATCCGACAACTCATTTTGTTTAGCGAGTGTGCTTATATTTGAACAATACCATAAACAGTACGGCGATAATCAACGCGTAGGTGGTGAAAATGAACCAAACACTTTGCCAATCTCCAATCAAAAGAGATTTTGTTTCTGTTCCCACAAGCACCTCTTGCCACGAACAAAATTTATTGACAATTGCTTGTGCTCCAAGTGTGCCAATAGTTGCCCCTACACCGTTTGTCATCAACATAAACAAACCTTGTGCGCTGGAGCGCATGATGTGAGGCGTCTCTTTATCGACAAACAGAGATCCGGAGATATTGAAAAAGTCAAAGGCAATGCCATACACAATCATCGAAAGAATGAGCATCCATACGCCGTTGCCGGGATCTCCCAATCCAAACAATCCAAAGCGAAGTACCCAAGCGAACATAGCCATAATCATCACCACTTTTATACCATATCGTTTCAGGAAAAAAGGAATCAGTAAAATACACATCGTTTCCGATATTTGTGAAATGGAAATCAATATGTTGGCATGTTTCACACCAAATGTGTCAGCAAATTTGGGAAGCGATTCAAAACTGGCGATAAATGGATTGGCAAAGCCATTGGTGATTTGCAACGACACACCCAATAGCATGGAGAAAATGAAGAAAATCGCCATGTTGCGATCTTTAAAAAGCTTGAACGCGTTCAAACCCAACGCTTCAAACAGTGTTTTTTTGTTGTTGGCATCATAAGTTATTGGACAATTAGGTAACGTAAAGGAATACAAACCCAAAAGAACTCCTATCAACCCACTGATCATAAATTGCATGGCACTTACTTGAAAACCTAAAATATCGACTAACCACATGGTGCAAATAAAGCCGATGGTGCCAAACAGGCGAATCGAAGGGAACACTTTCACCGTATCTAGCCGCACCTTATCCAAAATGCTGTATGCCACCGATGCTGAGAGCACCAAGGTTGGCATATAGAAAGCCACGCTGAGTGTATAGAGTGAAAAGAGCTTGCCAAATGCTATTCCTGCAGAGGGGGAATTTAGTCCGTACGATGCCGCGGCAAGCATAAATCCGGCGGCAATCAAATGACACAATCCCAATAGCTTTTGTGCCGGAATCCAACGGTCGGCAACAATTCCCATGATGGCGGGCATGAAGATGGAAACAATTCCTAAAACGGAATAGAAAATACCAATATGCGACCCCAAACCTGCCGGCCCCAAAAAGCGAGACATGGAGGTGAGATAAGCTCCCCAAATGGCAAATTGCAGGAAGTTCATGATGATTAGGCGTAGTCTTATATGCATAGCTTATTTTTAATTTATTGATGTGCAATATGTTGCAAAATAATCATTAGCGTTTTAACCACGGTGTGGGGTTTAGTTTTGTTGTTTTACGCCACAATTGAAAGTGCATGGTGGACAATCCGGTGTCGGGATCGGTGTATATCCGACCCAACGATTGACCTGTTTTTATCTTATCGCCTTGCCGCACATACAAATCAAATACATTGGCATAGAAAGTATAATATTCGCCATGGCGAATGATGATGCAGGTGTTAGAGCCGGGGAATGAAAATATTTTTGACACTTCTCCGTCAAATATCGCGCGAATGTTGGCGCCTCGTTGTGCCTGAATATCAATGCCGTTGCTTTTGGTCGAAACATTCCATTCTTTATGTTTGTTGATGCCAAAATTGCCGACAATAGTTGCGGATCCGGTAACCGGCATAGGCAAGCGTCCTTTGTTTGCAGCAAAGTTTTCAGACAGATTGAATGATGCTGATGCTATGGCATCATCCGCCGCCTCGATGGATGGTTTTGGTGTATCGCGTCGAGGCTCTTCTGTTGTTTGTTCCTTGCCTTTTTTATCTTTAGCTTTCTCCTTTGCTCTCTTTGCTTTGGCCGCCTCTTCGGCTTTTCGTTTACGTTCAGATTCCGCTCTTCGGCGTGCTTCCGCTTCGCGTTCTTGTCGTGCAACCTCTTCGGCAATCAGTTTCTCGATTTGTGCATTTAGTCGATTGATGCGTTGCTGTTTATCTTGCAACGCCTTTTGCAGCTTTTGTTGTTTGCCTTTGGCTGTGAGCATCTCTTTTTGTTTGTTTTGCTCCTCCTCTTTGAGTTTCTTTTGTTCGGCTTGTAATGTGAGCAGTGCTTTTTCTCGTTCACTTTTTGTCTTTTCAAGAGCCTCTTTTTTCTTTTTTATTTCCGCGTTTTGTTTTTTTATCTCTTCGGCTTGTGATTTTCTCCATTTAGAATAATCTCTTAAATATTGCATTCTGCGTAGCGACTCTCCCCATGATTTTCCTGACAAAACAAAGAAAAGATTATTTTCGCTTTGTTTGTTATATAGCATGCTTTTGATGGCTTTGGCATAACTTTTTTGTTTGAGGTTCAAATCTTTTGCAAGACGTTCTATTTCGTGCTCTTTTTCTTTTAGTTCCTTGTCGAGAGCCGCAATTTCCTTTTGTTGAAGCGCCATCACTTCCTTTCTCGAATCAATTTGCTTGTTCAACAATTGAATGCGTCTTACTATGGTTGAAGTTTGTTTTTTTACATCAATATAGAGTTTGTTGGTATTTTTTATATCCTCACGCAATATTTTTTGCTGTTCTTGAAGGTCACGAATCTGTTTTGTTTGAGCAAACAGCGTTACCCAACTGCACAAAAATATAAGTACGAGTGGCGTTTTTTTCATTAGCTCCGGGTTATGATTTTAATGATGCTTGACAGTGATGCTTTTGAGTAGTTTGTGGGAATATGATTGCGAAAATCAATGGGTTCGTCCAACGTGATGTTGTTAAAGAGGATGGACGCGTCAAGTTTTTTTGATAATGTTCCGGCGGTAATGTTCATTTTATGTGGGAACAATTTTTTATCTACCATCGAAAAATCAGTATATTCCCATATCAATGAGTAGGATTTTGTCGATTGTTGCAAGTTAATATTGGTAAACGTAATTTGGTCTGCCGCATTGATGGAAAAAGAATATTCAATCTCCGACTCTGTATCTTTTGTTTTTAAAAAATAATTGTTTATGCCTTGTGTGTAATGAAACAGGTGGTAATCATTCGGCATTATCTGAGCATGTTGGCTCAAAAAAATCCTATTTGTCAAAAGGGCTTGAAGCGTATAGAAGTCGAATCCCACGGGATAGGATTTTTTTATATCTGTCAGCGCCTCCTTCACATATCGTTTATTCATTCTATCGAGCAATACAAGTGTGTCCTTATCCATATGGAAACGAAACATTTCAACGCCCCAAAGCGGCTGAATGGATATTTGTATTGCCTCATTGTGTCGTATGCGCAATTGTGCTTTCGACCCAACCGAGTGCTTGCCGGAAGAGAGATTCAGAGTGATTTTTGATTCGAACGATGAGTATGTAAATGCATTGGACAAAATGTCTGAAAACAGTTGGCTGTTTTCTTTCGCTTCGATGGGTGAGGTGGCGTGAAATATTTTCTTTTTTGTTTTGCACGATGAAAGGCTCAAAGCAATAAGTGCCACAAAAAGGATGTATTTATATTTTTTTGTATGAAACATCATGATAAAAGGTTCTTTATTTTTCGATATATTTTTTTTCTTTTATTTTCTTATCTAATACAGGCGAGTCGCTCCCCAGCTCTTTTGCTCGTTTCCACTGTTCTACGGCTTTATCAATCTCTCCGGTTTTATACAGCACGTTGCCATAATGATCGTATACCTCTGCCGATGGCTCTTCTTTGCCATATTCAACAGCCTGTTCAATGTAGATTTTTGCCGTTGAATAGGCGCCTTTTTCAAAAAGCACCCAACCATACGTGTCTAAATAGGTCGCGTTGGTTGGTTCCGCTTTTATGGTTATGCTGCTCATCTGTTCTGCTTTTTCCAAATCTCGTTTTTCCAATGAGAGATAATAGCTGTAATTGTTCAATACCGGAAGATTTTGAGGATTTAGTGACAGCGCTTTTTCATAATTTTCATACGCCTTTTTGTTGTCGCCCAGTGCGTGATGCAAGTCACCTATTTGTCCATAAAAATCAGATTCGACAAGCGGATTTTCTATTTCCGCATTTTCAATGCCTTCTTGAAACACTTTCAACGCCTCTTTTATTTTTCCTTGCTGAAACTTTGCTCCTCCGTTGTAAAAATAGAACTGTGGTAGTTTGGGTATCTTTTTGATAGCTTTGTCCGTGATTTCTATCACCTTATCTAAGTTGTCGGGAAGTGCAATGCGTATGATTTGCTCGTAACCGACAGGATTATCCGGATTGGCATCGATGAAGATGCGAAACTGCTTTTCAGCTTCTTGTTTATTTTCTTGCAGAAGCAGAACGTTTCCGTAGAGAAGATTCAGTTGCGTATTATTGGGATGCTGGCTGAAAAGTTTTTCAAATAGAGGATTGGCTGTTTTTATTTCGTGTTGATTTTGTTGAAGGATGGCGATATATCGTGTCAGCATCTGAATTTTTGTCTCCACATCCAACGATGTATTGGTAATTGCTTTCTGTAATTCCTGTTCTGCTGCCGGCTTGTCACCCGTTTTCTCATAATAGTTTACCATCGACAAAATGAAAGATGGGAAATCGGGATTTATTTTTCCAGCTTTGTCGTAATAAGGAAGGGCCTTTTCCGGTTGATTATCCATCACATAAATATCGCCCATGAGCAACAAATAACGAATGTCGTTCGGATTTTTGTCAATGATGTGTTGAATTTCGTTGATGGCTTCATCCTTTTTGTTGAGCATCGAATAGAGCCGAAATTTATTGATAGTTATTGATTCTGAAATGCCAAACGTTTTTTCCAACTCGTTGAGTTTGTCGATAGCTTTTTGTAAATCGCCGTTGTCGGCATACGCCATCGCCAAATCAAAACTTAGCTCTGTTTTATCCGGATAAAGTTGTGATAGATAAGTGTATATGTCTATTACTTTTTCTCGATCTCCCATCTCTTTGCTTAACTCTGCCAGCTGCATGCTGTAGTAGTAGTTGGTAGAATCGTGTTGTACCGCTTTTTCAAGAAAATCTATTGCTTTGTCTTTATGCTGTAGCACGTTGTAGAACGAAGCCAGCTCTACAAGCACATTCGCGTTCGTGGAATCCATCTCGAAACAATACTGAAAAAAGTCAAATGCCTCATCGTATCTTCCGGCAAGTTTTGCTTTGATTGCTTCGTAAAAAAAGTAATCAAATTTACGCTGTGTGTCGTCAAGTAAATTGTTGCTATCGGTTATATGGAAAAGTTTGTTGACGCGATGCTGTCTTTGTCCTTTCACAAATGGTATTGGGAGGCATAGTAAAACTACTCCAACGATAGAAAAATATGTCAATAATGGATGCTTCTTCAGATTCATTCTTTTGATGCTATGCGTTTATTATGCTTTTCCGGTGTGTCCAAAGCCGCCGGCTCCACGCTCTGTTTCGTCAAGAGATTCAACTTGTCGCCAGTCAATATGCTCATGTTTGGCGATGATCATTTGGCAGACGCGTTCCCCATCGTTTATTACAAACTCTTCGTCCGAAAGATTCACCAGAATAACCCTTATTTCTCCTCGATAGTCGGCATCGATGGTGCCCGGCGAATTTAAGACGGTTATTCCATGTTTTATCGCCAGTCCGCTACGAGGACGGATTTGAGCTTCGTGTCCTTTAGGAAGTTGAATATAAAGTCCCGTCGGGACGAGAACTCTTTGTAAGGGTTTCAGCAATAGAGGTTCGTCGATATTGGCTCGCAAATCCATTCCTGCCGAGTATGGCGTAGCATATTGTGGCAATGGATGCCGAGAGTTGTTGATTATTTTTATTTGCATAATGGTGATACTATTTCTTTTATGAAAAAGAAGATAATTTTTTGTTTAATGATGCGAATTTATACATTTCTGCGCAATTATCACGCAATTTGATGAAATTTAAGGATTTTAAATTCTCAAAAAGAGGGAGCAAACGGCTTTTTTCAGTTAAAGAATCATTGTTGTTCTTCTTCCGGTAATTTTACTATTATAATTTGCAAGGCTTTGCTCTTTCAAGATACGAATAACGTGCGTGAATATCGTGAATATATACAATAAAACAACTCGTATGTTATTTTTTTCAGCGAGTATGGGATGTTTTTAATAAACCTCTATTTGTCTTTTTTATTTTGTTTATCACTATTGTCCGATAAAAAATAATCCAAAGTGCAGGGATAAAAATAAATTTTCATCCCTTACACTTTTTTAGTAGTTTTGTGTTCACCACAACCCAATACTACAATGAGCAAAAATACACATTT
>JAEZZZ010000045.1 GCA_023418255.1 Bacteroidota bacterium | reverse complement strand
AGGTAATTCGAGTACGACAGTGTTTACATTCATACTGTTCTTTGTCCTTTTTCCAATAGTGATCCGTGCAGCCACAACGATGACAGACAACCCCGACTTGGTCTCAATACTCTTTAAACTTTTGTTTGCAGCTTTCCTCATCGGGAAATTCTGAGATAAAATCAATCAGGTTCATAGAAATATTTTTTTGCAAAGATGATCATTTTAGGGAAATATGCGGGCATCCATAAAATAAAAATATTTATCCGGGAGCGGTAAACATAAAAAAATCCCCCAACAATCAGCATTATCAGGGGATTTGTCTGTTTCGCGCGATTTGCAAGTGATCAGGCTGGGATTCGAACCCAGGACCCACAGCTTAGAAGGCTGTTGCTCTATCCAGCTGAGCTACCCGACCATCCTTTTATTTCTTTATAATCGGGATGCAAAAATAATGCAATTATCAGAATAAAGCAATTTATATTTATAAAAATTGCGATATTGATTCACTTAGCGTTGTATAAAGCAAAAAGAGCGTATCTGTTTTATACAAAGAAATTTTTCAAAATTAAAACGGAAAACAAAAAAGAGCTATCGATTAAACAACTTTGAGTGGCTTCCTAAACGAACAAGAGTAACAACCCCCTCTTCTTTATCCCACCAGATAAGTAATAAATCGCTATCAATATGGCACTCCATATACCCTTTATAATTTCCTATAAGCATATGTGGTTTATATTCTTTTGGAAGCGGCATCTCTTTTCTTAGCATATCTACGACCTCGTATATCTTTTTTACTTTGGCAGGATTATTGCGATATTTCTTGAAGTCTTTTTTATATTTACTTGAAAACTTAACTTCCAGTTCTTTTTTCGCCTTTTCACCATTTTAATCAAAAGATTTTAAAAACGTGTCTATATTTGTCATATCAACAGTTTCCAATTCAACTCCACTCTCTGCTTCCCGCATAGCTGCGAGTGTTTCCTCGTTGGGTTCTCTGTAAACTGCATCAAAAAGAATGGTTTCAACGTAGTTGTTTAAACTCCGATTCTCTTCTTTCGCAAGCTCTTTCAGGCGTTCGAGTAATTCAATATTTAAGCGAAATCCTGTCGCTTTTCTTTCTGTTGTTGTTTTCATAATTACATCCTATTTGTTATATAATATATTTCAAAAGTATAACAAAAAAATGAGTTGTCAAAATTAGACCGATAATTTTTGTTGTCGGTGAATTACGTATCACACCAAAAGGTAAATGAATCGATTTTCTCACTTCACTTTTATTCGATAAGGGCGCACTCGATAGGGACTCTCCATAAGGAAATAGAGTGTTGTGCTATATCTTTTTTGTTGTGGCGAGAAAGGGAATATAATCTCTTTCCTCCCATCAAACGCCATATCAGAAATTAGCAAACCGTCGTTGTTTAGCACTTTCACGCTACACTTTTCCGGTAAAAATCCTTCGTGCAGCAACGCTATTCTATAACCTTCTTCCGTTGGAAAAATGCTGCAAATGGAATCTGTTTGCTGCATGGTATGTGTCGGAAGGGTATTTAGCATGTGCCGCATGGCAATATCGAAATTGGGAATGCCATATCCAAACACCGAATCCGGCGCAGCATAACGATCGGATGATTGACGTACAATTTCTATCAGTTCCGAGCGATTGACGTCGGGATTGATGCTCCACAACGAGGCAAACAGCCCGGCAAGAAACGGCGTGGAAAAAGATGTTCCATTTGCAGTGCCAATGGCTCCACGCCTGCCGATGGTTACGGTTCCCCGTCCGACGGAAACAAAGTCGGGTTTCACACGTCCGTCGTATGTTGGGCCTCTCGAACTGAACGGCGCAATCAGGCTATCAACACTCGTGGCACCAACTGTCACGGCATATTTTGCATCGCCGGGAAATGTTATTTTGCCCCATTTTCCGCTACCGGAATTGCCGGCACTCACCATCACAAGCATTCCTTTTTCGTGCGCTTTATCTGCCGCCAGCGTCATAAGAGAACTCACGCCATCTAAATCGCGACGCGAATAGTTGAGTTGCTTATCGTCGAAACTGTTGTATCCCAACGATGTGTTTATCACATCCATTCCAAGACTGTCGGCATATTCGATGGCGCGAGTCCAATAATCTTCTTCCACAGGAAACTCGCTTGCCACATCTTCGGAACGAAACAACCAATAGGTGGCATCCGGTGCTGAACCCATCATGATATGAGGCTCTTTTATTGCCATGGTAGAAAAAACGCGTGTACCATGGTCGCTCGACGAAAACATTTCTCCGGCAGGAACAAAGTCCTTGAATCCTCCAAACTGAGAGTTTTTAAAATAGGGTATTACATCGTAGTTGGTAAATCCGGCATCGATAATTCCTATTCGAATGCCTTTCCCCCGAAAGCCCGCGTTCATCATGGGTTCGGCATGATGAAAAGCAAACTGTGGTTGTGTGATACCCAAATAATGAGCCGTAGCAATCGAATCGGGACAATCGGTTTGTTCCAGGCGCGAACGCATCGACGGGCGATAATCTTTGTCGTATCCTTTCCAGATATATTTTGCGGAAGCAACAAAAGGCAATGCTGTCAACCGGTCGATAGCTGTGCTGTCGTTTAGCTGCACGACAATGGTTTTGAACCATTTGCTGTGGGTTATGATTTCAGCTCCACGCTGTCGCAATATATCGAAATAGTCGGCGCTTATCGGAAAATCTGCTTCGTCTATCACCACACCTTGGCGCTGTTTTCGCTCAATGGCTTCGGGTGACAAAAACGTTTCAGGCGCATGAATGCTGAACGACACATTGCCTTTATCTTTCAAATAGATGCGAAACTTATATGCATCCGCCGATTGTCCCGCTGCCGAAAGCGATATGCAAAACAAAAACGAGACAAACAGATTGCTTACTCTACTCATTTCATTAAAAAAAATTAAACCTTAAACATGTCGCCATTCAAAAAACTTGAATGCGCGTAAACCAATAATTTGATACTTGTAATATTTCTTTATACAAAATAAAAAGCAAAGATGCTACTTATTTATTCCGTTGTTGTCTCTGCTTTTGCGCCTTCTTCTCAACACGAAGTAAAGAGCAATGGCGCAAGCAATTGAGCAACCAACAATTGTGAAAAGTTCACCTAAATTGTCGGATATGCGATATGCCGGATAGCGATATTTTGCAACGACTACCGTATAAACAATGAGCATAAGAGGTAGAATTATCTCCCGACGTATCCCTTTTTTCTCCATAAAATACGAAAGCTTTCTTTGCTATAGAACCTATAATCTGAATATAAAGAAAAAACAGAGCCATGAAAATGGCTCATGTTTTTATTATTTCAACTGCTCCAGTACAGCCAGCAGATAATCGTATGATTGCTCTACCGTATCAATTTTGACCGCTTCGTCCGGCGAGTGCGCACCAACAATGGTCGGCCCGAAAGATACAATATCCAATTTTTGTTCTACATTCGATTGAATGATGCCACATTCCAAACCGGCATGAACGACAAGGACATTGGGACGTTTTTCGAATTTCTCAAAATATATTTTCTCCATCTTGTTCAACAAATCCGACTGCGCGTTGGGTTGCCATCCGGGGTATCCGCCGTCGAATTCGACTTTGGCGCCCGCCAACATAAATACGCTCTCAACCGAAGAACAAACCCACTCTTTGCGGCTCTCCGACGAACTGCGAACCAATAACTTCACTTCGATGCGTCCATCAAAGGATTGCACCAGAGCTAAATTTAACGAGCTTTCTACCACATCCGGAAAATCGGCTAACATGCTGATGACGCCATTGGGACATCCTTCTACGGCATTGATCAAATCGTCTTGCACTTCGCCGGGAATGAGCGACGCGGGCAGCTCCACCTTTTCGGCTTTGAATGATATTCCGTCTTCGATACCGGCAAACTCATCTCTAAACAGTTGTTCGTATTCTTGCACCAAATCGGTGAGATCGTCTGAGAGTTGCTCCGGAATAGTGATGATGGCGACCGATTCGCGCGGAATGGCATTGCGCAACGATCCACCATGAATAGATGCCAGACGCGCTTCGTAGTTGCGAACGACTTCTTTCAGAAAACGGTTCATCAACTTGTTGGCATTGGCGCGCCCTAAATCAATTTGCATTCCTGAGTGTCCTCCTTTTAGTCCTGTAAGCAGCAGCTTGAAAGCGACATCGCCTTTATCAATTTCTTTGTCCGGTTTGAATTGAAACTGAATGTTTACGTCCATTCCTCCCGCGCAACCGACGCAAAGGTCGCCTTCTTGCTCTGTGTCAAGGTTAAGCATCATGGTTCCCTCCAGAAAACCTTTTTCTAAGCCAAACGCTCCATCCATTCCCACCTCTTCGTCGATGGTAAAAAGTGCTTCAATCGGCGGATGGCTAATGGTTTTATCTTCCAGCACCGCCATCATCATGGCGCAGCCAATACCATTGTCGGCTCCCAATGTAGTAGAGAGAGCGCGCACCCAATCACCATCAATATAGGTTTGTATCGGGTCTTTTGTGAAGTTGTGTTGTACATCGGCATTTTTTTGTGGAACCATATCCAAATGCGATTGCAAAATAAGCGTCTCACTGCTTTCAAAACCTTTGGTTCCCGGTTTTTTAATAAGCACATTACCGACATTATCTTTTTTTACTTCCAGTCCAAGAGAGTTCCCGAAGTCTTGAATAAATTGTGTTATTTCGTCCATTTGTCCTGTGGGACGGGGAATTTGAGTGATAGCATGAAAATGTTTCCAAACATTTTTGGGATTTAGATTTAAAATTTCTGATGACATAGTTTTATTGTTTTTAATTTATGATTGATAATTTGTTGTTTACTAAACGAGAGGTAAAGATACATGATTTTTCTTTTAAAACCGCACAAAACGACGGACTTTTTTTAATTTTCATCTTTTCATTTGTTATTTGAAATTATTCAAAGGGATCGCTTCACTTCGTTCGCGATGACGGTAATTAATCATTGTTCATTGCGCATTGTTCATTGGCACGAATCAATCCCCAAAGCCCCCTTTTTCAAGGGGGAATAGGTTGTATGGTGCTAGCCTAGATACTAAGGTTCATTGAAAGAAGAATAAGGTTTTCTTTGCGTTCTCCGCGTGTTCTTCTTTGCGAGCGTTGCATGAAAAAATATTATTTCCACGCTAAGAGCGCAAGGTTTTTTTATGCAAAGGGCGCGGAGGTGAACGCCTAAATTCCCTCGCCCTCTCGATATTTTCCTCGTCATTACGAGGAGCATAGCGACGAAGTAATCCGTTTGTTCAAAGGGATTGCTTCACTTCGTTCCCAAGACGATAAATGTCTTGGCAGGCTGGAATGACGTTTTTTTTCCTTTTTATCTTTTCATTTTTCATTTAATACGCTTCTTTACTTCCAACTTCTGAACTTCTTCACTTTTTTTGCTTTACCTTTGTGCAGCTTTTCAAGCTGTTCACACCATGTCTATTTTTATCCGTAAGCTACGCTTAAAAGCTTGCATACGGTTATGGATATATCGCCTTTCAGGCTTTTGGTTCCCCTTCCGCCCTCCCGATACATCGGGACGGGCTCAAAAGGGGGAGATGAGGGGTGTTTTTAATTTTTCACTTTTCACTTTTTCATTTATAACCCTTCTTCATTCTTTTAGTTCTTGGTAATTAGTAATTCGTAATTATCACCGCCGTAGGCAGTACTGTCGTGAGCGAAGCGAGCAATATCGCCACGAAGTGGCTCTATCGGGCGAAGCCCGTTATCTTCCAACCTCCTCACCTCCACCCCCATTCCGAATGAACGCTACTTCTCAACGGCTGGCTTCAAAGCTCTTTTTTCTTATCTTCCTCCTTTTAACATACGGAAGAGCAAAAATTCCAACCAGTCCACAAAGAATAATCCAAGCCGACTGGATGGTGAATACCGTTCCGGCGAACGCGTTTGCCTGTTCCTTGCTCACGCCGAGAATAACCAACGATGAGATAACCATCACATGCCACGCGCCAATGCCGCCTTGCACCGGAACGGAAATACCGATATTGCTCATGGCAAAAACAATGAGCCCCGCTGCCGCTCCCAATCCTTTCGTGAAATCAAAAGCAAAAAAACAGAGGTAAAAATAGAGGTAAAAGTTAATCCAAATCAACAACGTGTAGAGAAAAACACGTCCTTTGTTCTTCATCTGCATGATGATTTTGATATCCTTTTTTATCATACGAAAAAAGGATATCGCTTTGCGAATAAGCGATGACGTTTTAAAAACCGTTAGCGAAAGTACAACGACAACAACAATAAGTGCCAAAGCCAGAAGCACCCACGGGGATGTAAAGAACTGAACCAACGCTTCGCCGTAGTGTGGATTATGACGAAAATAGGAATAAAAAAAATCAACATACAGCACAATACTCGCGATAATGATAAGCAAACCGGAAATGATCTCCACAAATTTATCCACCAGAAAGGTTTCAAAGGTTTTGGCAAAAGGGATGTTCTCATTTTTACTCACAATGCCACATCGCCAAATATCGCCACCGCGTGGCAGCAAGAAATTGACCGCGAAGTTTCCCAACGTAGCGTAAATCAGGCTCGAACGCTGCGGTCGGTATCCCAGAGAGTGAATAAAAAGCTCCCATCGCAACGCGCGCAAAATATTCCCAAACAGTCCGAATATAAGCGACAGCAAAATGATTTTAAAATTGGCGGACTCAATGATTTCCCAAAGCTCTTCGAAGTCCGTTTTGTGGTAAAGCACCCAAACAATGGTCAACCCCACCATGAGCGATAGAATAATCTTGATTAACTTCTTTGCAAATGATGTCTTCATAATCAGAAACATTCCTTTTTCAGTAACTAAACACAAAGGAAGAGAGTAAACATGAGCACCAATTTAACAATTAATTTTCCAAAGCTACGTGTATTTTTAAGAACACTTGCCCTAAATTATTTAATAAAATAGTACCTTTGTGGATGCAAAGATAACGAAATATAATCAGACGACCATGCATCCGGTTAGAGCAAAAAAAAATCTGGGGCAGCATTTTCTAAGAGACAAGCAGATAGCATCGCGCATTGCCGACACGATAGATCATCTTTCGGATATGCCGATTCTGGAAGTGGGACCGGGCACCGGAATGCTTACGCAATATCTATTGCAAAGAGAGAGAGAGCTTCTTGTAGTTGAGGTGGACAAAGAGTCCGTAGCCTTTTTACAGAACCATTTTCCGACATTGAATGGACGAATTTTAGAAGACGATTTTTTGCAAATGAATTTTTCGGAATATTTCGGCGAACCTTTTTGCGTAATTGGAAATTATCCTTATCACATTTCGTCGCAGATATTTTTTAAAGTGCTAGAGCATCGCGAGCAAATTCCCTGTTGCGCGGGCATGATTCAAAAAGAGGTGGCAGAGCGCGTGGTGGCAACGCCCGGCAATAAAGCATACAGCATTCTCAGTGTGCTGCTGCAAACGTGGTACGATGTGGAATATCTGTTTACCGTGAACCGAGAGGCATTTATTCCGCCGCCCAAAGTTACATCAGCGGTGGTACGCCTGACGCGAAACAAACGTCGGCAATTGATGTGCGACGAAGAACTGTTTAAAAAGGTGGTAAAAGCCACATTCAATCAACGGCGTAAAATGTTGCGCAATACGTTGAAACCGTTTCTCCCCAACATGGAAATGCTGCAAGATGAGCCATTGCTGACAAAACGTCCCGAAGAACTTTCGGTGGAACAGTTTGAAGCATTGACGCTCCGCTTGACATCGGCCATTGCTCAAGCTGAGCATACAACAAAACAGAGTAAAAATAAATAATTTTTTATAGTCCCCAAAACGAATATCATGGCGGAAGTAAAACTTTTTTATCACAAAGACGGCATCGTGCGATTGAGCCGTAGCCTTGATTTTCTGAAATCAACCTCCATCGAAAACTTCCTTTGGATTGACTTGAACGATGTGGACGAGGAAGTGGAAAACGAATTGGAGGATTTCCTCAAAATTTACATCCAAGAGGAAGAGGAGATGATAGAAATTGAGATGTCTTCTCGATATATTGAAACCAACGACACACTGGTGGTCAATTCAAACTTTTTGCTCTCAAACTTCGAACGTGATCCGGTCTCGTTCATTCTAAAAAACAACATTTTAGTCACCGTGCGAAGCCAAGAGTTGATTTCGTTGCACGAAACAGTAAAAAAAATATCTGCTAATCCCAAAAACTATCCCACCGGTGCCCATGTGCTTGTGGCTCTTTTTGAAACGCGCGTCGAGTTTGATGCCGATATGATTGAAAACATGACGCAAAAAATCACGCAATTGAGTAACAGCCTCAGCATGCAAGAAGCTGATGAGGAACTGCTTTCGGAGATCAAGAACTTGCAAGAAAAAACGATGTTGATGCGCGAAAATATTATCGACAAACAGCGCACTGTTTCTGGCATGTTGCGCAGTGAGTTTATTCCTGCCGAACTGCAACCAAAACTGACCATTATCATCAAGGATATCAACTCGTTGGTAGAACACATCAAATTCAATTTTGACCGCCTCGACTATTTGCAAGACACCTTTTTAGGATATGTAAATATTGAGCAAAACAAAATCATCAAAATATTTACCATCGTGTCGGTTATCTTTATGCCGCCCACACTTATCGCGAGCATTTACGGCATGAATTTTGCCCGAATGCCCGAGTTGAACTCACCGTGGGGATACCCCGTTTCTATTTTGTTGATGGTGATGTCGTCGCTTATCATTCTTTATATATTTAAGAAAAAGCGATGGCTCTGAAATTTGAAATTCAAACACGCGTTCGTGAAATAGAGAGACTCTTTGTCCTTGCGCCCATTGACATAAAACACAGACAAAGATTTCTTAAACACTCCTAAATGCATAAAAAAAACAATAATATACTCACTATCTTCATGGTATATAGTTACCATTTTTCATTCTCTTTACAGAATAAAACCTTGCAAATTTTTAAAAACCCCCGAAAGTTTTTCAAAACCGGACAATTCCTTGGGCTTCTGTTTGCTTTGTGTTGTGTTTGATTGATGTTCTTCGTGTTACGTTGATCGATTGTTTCGACCTTGGGATAATATTGCCCGATTAATCCGTGCGTATTTTGCACTTGCTTCTTTCCATGAAGAATACGGGGCTACGCAATAAATTTCGCGTTTGTTTTTTTCGGCGCGGGTTCCCTCTTCTCGTCATTACAAGGAGCGGAGCTACGAAGCAATCCCTTTAATCAAGATCACGTCAATGACGGAAGTCCACTCCCTACTCGAACCAATAACAACCGGCTTCGGAAGATTAACCCGCATTATTCATGAAGAACACTTTCCATTTTCTTTGCCCCTCTTTTCCTCTGTGGGATGAATGGTTTTACTATTTTCTAATCCGATGATTGTTTTTTGAACGTTTCTTACTCCGCAAAAA
>JAEZZZ010000018.1 GCA_023418255.1 Bacteroidota bacterium | reverse complement strand
ATTTTTCTTGTAAAAGAATTTGCTCTTTCAAACGAGCGTTTTCCTGCAATATTTACTGTATATCCTCCATAATTATCTGGTGTAAAGACACAATATATCAGCAATATATGCAAGTATTTCAGCCTGTATTTTTCATCTTTTTTACTCCAAATTATAGCGTTTCCTTCGCCTTGCTTTAGGACTGATGCCTTCAATTAAAAGCAGCAATTCATCCCATCGAAGAATGCCGAAACGCGCTCCTTTTCCTTGAAAAATCTTATGACTGAGGCGACCCGACTCCAAACGTTTATGGTAAATCACAAAACCGCCACGCTCCCAATGAACCAACTTCATCGTATTGCGATTTTTATTCACAAACACGTAAACATCGCCGCTCGTAGGGAGTAAAGACAGTTGCCGGATACATCCGCGCAAACCGTCTATGCCCTTACGCAAATCAACGCCTTGCATACACAACACAAACCGATTGCTTTCATTTTTTTTCGGCAAAGATCGAAAAAACAAGGGAGAGCTAAAAGACGGCGGATTTGGGATGATTACCGTTAATTTCACACATATAGTCAATCCATTTTTGCTGAAAACGGTATTCGAGATTTCTTGGTCTAAAAACTATAAATGGCACTTCCGTGCCATTTATTTTCATGTTTTTGCAAAAGAAAAGAGATTGCACATCGTTATGCAATCTCTTCTAGCTTATCATGAGTTTTTATTTTCACTTCTAAATTTAGAGACCTCTTTTTGTATAAAATTCTTTTCAGCCTGCTGGGCTTTATATATTTTCTCTGGCGATAGCACTTTTTTAAACTTTTCGGAATACTCTTTTTCCAGTTCTGCTTCTTTAAGACGCAACTCCATGTCGTTATCGAGCAGTTTTTTATACTCCTGCTCTGACATCTCTTGTGCTCCCTGCTTCATCTTTTGTATTT
This sequence comes from Bacteroidota bacterium, assembly GCA_023418255.1. Lineage (GTDB taxonomy): Bacteria > Bacteroidota > Bacteroidia > Bacteroidales > Dysgonomonadaceae > JAEZZZ01. The sequence continues at coordinate 15,048 of JAEZZZ010000018.1, read as the reverse complement.
TTTCGCGATGCACTCTAAACAATTCGAATTTTTTCTTTGATAATTCAGTGTAGAGTGGCAAATATAGACTTGCTTCTTTCTCCGTTAAGCCGGCTGCATTTTTTATGTATTCCATTTTTCGCTTTTCAAACTCGGCCATGTTCATTTTTTTGCTCTGCGCAAAAGTAGAAACAGCTACGCTTGCAAGCAGTAATACAGTGCTCATTATCATAAATATTCTTTTCATAACTAACAGATATAAACTTTATGCGTTACATGCTTTTAACTGAATAAAACTCATCATAGATGTAGTCGTAAAGCCCATCGTCAATAATTCGCTCTTCGAGATACTGATAAAACTCTTCTTCAGAAATTTTCACTGTTGACCAATAGTTATCACTGGCAATATTAGTGGATGAAATAGAATGCACGTTAGCGGTACCCGTTCTATTGTTGGTTACTGTTTTTATCATGAAAAACAGCCCGAGAAACATGGCCGCCATATAAACCCATGGTTTTGTTTTGTCCCACATGGTGATCTTCCGTTCAGGTAAGACCTCTTTTTCCGGCAATCGATTCATTATACTCTCATTAAACTGCGCAAAGTAATTGTCTGGTACCTTAAACGGATTGGATTTGTTGATGTCTTCTATTTTGTTAATTTTTGTTTTCATCCCCATCAATTTTGGAGTATTCTGTTAAATTGACTCTTGTTCTTCACGAAGGTTTAATCGATACTGGATAAAAAGTTCTCAATTTTTTTTACGGCATGATGATATGAGGCTTTTAGTGCTCCTACAGAAGTACCCAAAACATCGGACATATCATCATACTTCATCTCTTCAAAATATTTCAGCTGAAACACTAAGCGCTGTTTTTCAGGCAGTTTCAACATTGCTTCTTGTAGCAACCGCTGAGCCTCATCTCCATCAAAATAGGAATCGCCTTCCAACTGATTCAAGAGGAATGAATCATCATCATCAACGGATAGGTTATTCTGGTTTCTTTTTTTATTTAGAAAAGTAATACTCTCATTAATAGCAATACGATAAAGCCATGTGGTGAGCTTGGCATCGCCTCTGAAGTTGTCAATGTTTGTCCATGCTTTTATGAATACGTCTTGCAAAATATCATTTGCATCGTCATGCGAAAGCACCATTTTACGAATTTGCCAATAGAGTCGCTCGCTATACTCCGCGACCAAATTTGCAAATCCTTCACGCTGCGTTTTACGATCGCGGAGCATCTTCAATAATTGGCTTTCATTTTTTTTTTCCATAACTATGATATTGTGACGCAAAAGTAGTATTTTTTTTCTTAATCTGGGCTTTCTTCGCCTTTTTCGAACCACAGAATAAACTTTTTAGCCTCTTCCAAGTGCTCATTCCACCACTCTAACGACTCAGGGAAGTATGAAACACTGATGTATCGCGCATAGGTATCGTAATACTTTGATTGAATAATGCGCGAAAAAAATGGGATATAGAATGTCCAAAACGCTCCCGTTTTGCTGCAGTCATTTTCCTTATCAAGAACTTCGATTATAGCTTTATTGACCTCTTTGAATGTGTGGAATAAATCGGCATCAGGATGTTGTGTTTTGATCGAATCAAGTGTTGACGTAATCGCGTGATATACAAAATTTCGATTGAGTCCTTCTTCGGTGCTTAGAGGAGGAATTTGCTTGGGCGGCGATACATTTTCAATTTTACTTCCTAATAGCTGCTGCTGGATAAATGAACGCTCTACCGGTTTTTGCGAAACTTGCTTAATACGCATTGTCTGCATCATCTCCTCAAATGCACTTTTTGAGCGCTTACTGTCAGGTTCTAACAACAAAAACATTTGAAACGACAAAATACTTTGTACCCATAATTTTTTATCATTAAGGATATAGGCTTGTAGCAAAAACGCGCCGCTATTGTTCTTGTTTATATCGATGGCTTTTTTGACATGCGACAGGGATTTATCAAGGTCATTTTTTTTATAGTAATTTAATGCCAAATTAAATTCCAACAAGTAGTTGTTCCCTATTTTTCTGACTCCATCCGTTAATATAGCGATGGCTTCATCGACTTTTCCCATCTCTGCCAACGCCTCACTATGGATAGCATATCCACCGACAGACAATTGTGGGTCATTAGATTGAATCACTTGCTTGCTATATTTCGATGCATGCTTGTAGTCATTTAATTTCAAATACGAAAGTGCCATTTCATAAATGGCTTGTATTGAAGTAGAATCTTGCTTTAAAGCTTCCTCATATTTTTTAATTGCCTTTTTATACTCTTTTTGATCGTGCAACTCTATTCCCTCATGAATCAGAGTTTTGGCATCTTTTTTCTTTTGCGCCAATATAAGTGACGAAGAAAAGCACGTTAGAAACAGGAAAAGAATTATTTTTTTCATACTAAGTTATTTTTTACAATGATCATGGATTATGCCAATATAAAAAAATTAAACATCTTACAATCAGTATATTATATTGCCAATAACCTGATTTTCGATTGTTGTATTAATTGAAAGGTTAAAAGTAGAACAAAAAAACTAATTTATAAAACGGATTGATTGAAAAGATTGCTTTTAGTAACAATCGTAAACATTTTCTTTTCGGAATAAATAGTTTTTTACATTTTGTTCCAAATAAAGTTCGTATTTTTGCCAATTCTTACCATCATCGAATAACAATGAAATATGTACAAGTAAATTTCACCTGTTCTCCAAACATCGAAACCATTACGGATGTGTTGGCGGCTGAGCTTGCCGAAATTGGCTTTGAGAGTTTTTTACCATCAGAATCAGGTTTGCAGGCGTATATACCACAAACTGATTTTTCGGCTAAAAAAATTGCAACAAAAATTCGGCAATTTCCTTTTCAGGCAGAAATCACCTTCTCTTTTGAAGTACTGGAAGATAAAAATTGGAACGAGGAATGGGAAAAATATTATTTTCAACCAATATGTATTGGCGACGCGTGCGTTATACACAGTTTGTTTCATCAGATTAACAACAACTATCCCCACTCTATTTTAATCCAGCCTAAAATGTCTTTCGGTACAGGACATCACCAAACGACACACCTGATGTTGAAAGAGATTCTGAACACAGAAATGCATTCAAAGTCTGTTTTGGATATGGGATGCGGGACGGCTGTACTGGCTATTCTCGCTTCACAGCGAGGCGCTTCGCGCGTGACAGCTGTCGATATTGACCGTTGGGCATTCGAAAATGCAAGAGAAAATGTTTCTCTGAATAGGGCGGACAATGTTCGCGTGCTGCTTGGCAGCAGCGACGTACTGGGAGATGAAACCTTCGATGTTATTCTTGCCAATATCACACGAAATATTTTATTGGACGAAATCCCTACCTACTCGACCCATTTAAATCACAAAGGATTACTTATTATGAGTGGTTTTTACAGTGCCGACATTCCGGCAATTCAGTCAAGATGCGAAGCGCATGGTTTGTCTTTTGTCCGCTTGTCAGAAATGGACGATTGGGTTGCGGTTGTTTTTAGAAAAGGCGCAATCTAAATTTTATCCCTTCCTCTTGTGAACTTTTGCCAATAATATTTCAGTGGATTGGAATATTTTAGTTTCTTCCAGGGGCGGCTACTATGCGGTCGGTGCAACACAGGCAAATCAGTCAGAAGATAATTATTGAAACCCAACGATTTCGATTTGTGAGAAATAAAGACATCGAACCACGACTTTTCGGCATCAAGGTTTACAAAATCATACGACCGTAACAAAGCGTTGGTGAGCATTGTGCAGCAAAAGCTAAGTCGCTTTGTAGTTTTAATACTTCCTTTCGGAAGGCCTTTGGCGTATAGATATGGGAAATTGACGTGCTTTTGCTCATCGGTAGTCACGGCGGCAACCATTCCGGGATTAGCGAGGGTGGAAGAACGTTCCGAAAGCGTTTTCAATGTATCTGACTGAATAGTAACATCCGACTCCACAATCAACAGATGCGCACCGGCTTCAAGAGCTTTCTTTTGCGCCATTTGTAAGATCAGCAAATAGTTGGGTGACGCATGAGTTGTAACCTCGCTTAGATGAACCAATTGAAAACCATATATCTTTTTTGCATCTTCAAGGCGCGATACGGTTTCATCGCGACTGAAGTCATCATACACCGTATATTCAAACGGCTCCTCTGTATGCGATTCCATAATACTCTTTATTGTTTGCAGCGCGGTTTCTACAGAATCTTTTATTGGCGTTATGATATGGATTTTTTTCATCGTTTCTCTTCTCTCTCTAAATTCAATTTTCTCTTCTTTTTGTTGTTCGCTTCAAAGTGGTTATAAAAATGTTAGCACCTTTATCGCTCATATCCGAATGAACAAAAAGGTGCTAACAAATCATTATAATATTTCCTTAAAACATAGTTTTTTTTTAAACAACTTACTGCACAACCGTCAATTCATCGATGATGTGCGGCGCCTTCATCACCTTATCAATCACGTAAAGGACGTAGCGTATATCTACACTGATGGTGCGCTGCATTTGCGGTTCGAAAATGATATCGCCACTCAATGCCTCCCAATTCCCGTCGAACGCCAAGCCAATGAGTTCGGCATTTCCGTTGAGAACAGGGCTACCGGAATTTCCGCCCGTGATGTCGTTTGTTGACAAGAAGCCGGTGTGCAATTGTCCCGATTTTGAAGCATAGTTGCCAAAGTCGCGCCCTCTCAACAAGTCGAGAATATAAGGCTGCACGTTAAACTCAGGATCGCCCGGTTTTTCTTTTTCCAACACCCCTTCGGTCGTGGTAAAATAGTTGTACCAAACAGCATCGCGAGGTTTATATCCTTCAACAGATCCGTAACTCAAACGTTGTGTGAAGTTGGCGTCGGGATAGAATGTCTTGTTTTTATCCATCTCCATCAAGGCGGCCATAAACTCGCGTTCGCCACGCATAATTTTTTCGTAAGTGGACGACATGTTTCCGAACAGAGCCATTGCGGTTTCTCTCACCGATGATGCCAGTATCATGGCAGGGTCTTTCATCAGTGCTTCTTCATCTACTTGCTTGATTAACCCAAGTAAATCTTCCAATTTGGTGAATTTAGAATTTGCAAACACCCAATCGGCATATTTTTGATAATTCCCGCCAAATTCTTCTTTTATGGTTTTGTACACAGAAGGATGATACTCTTCCGGCACACGCTCGGCATAAAGTTTCATCAATACCGGCATCACTTTTTGATCCAATTGCGGTTCGTAGTCTTTGTATGCCTCAACAAAACGGTCTCGAACATACTCCTCTTTCTCGGCTTGCGTGGCTTTTGTATCGAAACGCAGGATAGAATTAGCAAAGTTCACGATCTCTATTCCGTTGTTGAATGTTTCCATGAAATAGGTGCCATATTTTGCTTGCTCGTTTGAGCCTTCATACGATTCTTTCAGCGTTGCAAGCGTATTGCCATAGCGTTGTTTATTGCTTTCGGTGCTATTAATCCATTGGCTCAATCGGTTTTCAAGTTTTTCCTTTTCTTTCAACACGTGAAGTTTTGTGAGTGCCTCGTTCATTCCCATGGCATTTTTCCAGTAGTTGGAACTTCCGGCATATTTTGACGCATATTTAATGCGCACGGCATCATCTTTTGTCATGGCATCCCACCAAATTCTCTGTTTTTCGCCACGTACTTCGATGCGCGGTTTGTTTTCGGACTCCATCATCTGACGAATTCCCCACGAAGACATATAGCGCTGCGTGCGTCCGGGATAACCGACTGTCATGGCAAAATCGCCTTCAGAAACTCCTTTAAGAGAAATGGGGACAACATATTTGGGACGATATGGGACGTTGTCTTCGCTGTATTCCGCGGGTTGATTGTCTTTATTGGCATAAACGCGGAAAACGGAAAAGTCTCCGGTTTGGCGAGGCCACATCCAGTTGTCGGTATCTCCGCCAAACTTCCCTATGGACGAAGGTGGCGCCACGGCTAGTCTCACATCGCGAAACACATCGTAAACCACCACATAGTATTTGTTGTGCGTGTAGAATGGAATAACACGGGCGTTGACGAATTTATCGTTTTGATATGGCTTCAACAATTCGTTCGACAAGGAGTCGATAAGTTGATCTCGTTGAACTTCACTTAAAACCGAAGGCACTTTTGGAAGGATCCTGTCGGTTACATCTTCCATGCTTTTCAAAAACGAAACGGTTAAACCCTCGGCATGCAAATCATCTGCTTTGGTTTGCGCAGCAAAGCCATCTTTCAAATAGTCGTGTTCTACAGCACTTAGTTTTTGAATGGCTCCATAGCCGCAATGATGATTGGTAAAGATAAGCCCATCGTGTGACACAGCCACTCCGGTGCATCCGCGACCGAAGATAACTACGGCGTCTTTCAGTGAGGGATTGTTTTCATCATACAATTTATTGATGGGAAAAGTAAATCCCAACTCTTTCATGCGAGCAACGCTCCGGCGGTTAAGTTCTTTCAAAAGCCACATTCCTTCATCGGCTTTTGCAGTAATTGCTATAAAAAAGATAGCAATCATCAGTAAAGGTGTTTTTTTCATTATAAATGAGTTTAGTTTAATTAATATACTTATATATTATTATTTAATTGACATTAAACGTTTTATCAATCAATTATCTTTTTTAATATGGATTTAAATGCCATTTTACCAGCTATCCATATGTTTACTTATCGCTTTCTATTAACAAGTATCTCTCGCAAAGGTAATTCTTTTTTTATCAAAACAGACGCAAAAAATACAACAAATAGGGTATTTACGCCCAAACGAAGATAGGCCGAATCGATATATCGGAAAACGACATACATCCCGATTAAAAGCAACAGAGCCAAAACGAAAAATCGCCCAACGACCGCTATATTATATTGAATGGGATAATTTTTTTGTCCCAAAAAGTAGGAAATCGACATCATGCCCAAATTGGCGAAAAACGACGCCCACGCACACGCCATGTAGCCATAATGTGGAATAAATAAAATCTGAATCGTGAGCGTAATGGCAAAGCCGATGAGCGACAAATAGGCGCCCCATTTTGTTTTATCGGTGAGTTTATACCACAACGAAAGATTGAAATAGACGCCGAAAAAGAGCTCGCCCAGCATCACAATCGGCACCACTTTGAGTCCTTCGTGATATCGCGGAGCGATAATTTTTTTGACAATATCCAGATAGCCAATCACTCCGAGAAAAATAAGCAGGGCGAAAAGAATAAAATATTTGGTGGCGTCGGCATACGCTTTTTTGTTGTCTTCACTTTCAGACCGGCTTTTGGCAAAAATAAACGGTTCAAACGCGTAGCGAAACGCTTGCGTAAACATCACCATGATAACGGCTATTTTAAAATTGGCACCATAAATTCCAAGTTGCGTGTAGGCTTCCGTTTTGTCGGGATAGAGCCACGGGAACACGATTTTGTCGACCGTTTGATTCAATATGCCGGCAACGCCCAATATCAACAGCGGCAGCGAATATGCCAACATGCGTTGCAACAATCGTTTGTCGAAACGATATTTTACACGAAATTGCGGCAACAAAAAGAGCGTCTGAATAGTGGTTGCCAACAAATTTGAAATAAGCACGTAATAAACGCCGTCGCGAATATCGAACCACATAAACAGTTCGGGGTATTTTGGCGCGAGCCACGGACAAGCCACCAGAAAAAAGAGATTAAACCCGATATTCAGTGCCACAAACAGCAATTTTATGGTCGCGAACCGAACAGGTCGCTTTTGATAACGTAGCCAAGCGAAAGGAATGGAACTGATGGCGTCCATCGCTAAAATAGTTGCCAACATGGCAACATATTGCGGTTTTATGGCATCATTGCCCCACAAGGCGGTAATCGGCCTCAAAAAAAGCAATACCGACGTCAAAAAAAGCAGCGACGTGGTACCGACACTGATTAAAGTGGTGGAATAAACCATTCGCGGCTCTTCTTCGTTTTTATTAGCAAAGCGAAAGAGACCCGTTTCCATCCCGTAGGTAAGGACAACAATCATCAACGCCGTCCATCCATAGAGGTTGGTGATGACGCCCAAGTCCGATTGCTGCACCAATACGAAAGTATACATCGGCGTCAACAGCCAGTTCAAAAACTTCCCAATAATGCTGCTGACTCCGTAAATGGCCGTCTCTTTAGCCAACACTTTCATATTTCTTGCCATAGGTAAACTTATGCCGATATAAAGCGGTTGCTCTTGTTATTTTTCACAAAAGTACATGATAATTCTTTTATAACCATATAAGCCCAATGAAAAAGTCGACCCTTTCTCCCATTTTATCCGATCGATTTCAGAAAAATCTGCGAACAGCGATAAAGAAAATGAACCATAAAACCTTAAAAGCACAACGTTAAATTATATTATCGAACCGGCAGCACATTTGTATTTTTTTGTCTCTACAAATCAACAGATTAACCAAAATAAATGCGCAAATAATACAAATTCCTGCTCAAATAATACAAATGATTTCATCAAAAATCGGATAGTTTTGCCTGCATTGAAGAAAACTAATTGGAAACAAATAAATAAATCATCGTAATAATCGTAACAATTAATGCCAAACCATAAAAAAAAGAAGAAATGAAAAAAACAACAATCCTTTTAATCGCCATCTTCGCGTTGACGGCATGCAACACCAACAAAAAGAATAAACTGCAATCCCAAGAAAATGCGAAAATGACCCTCACCACCAATAAAGCGGTTGGGGAAAAAATAAGTTTAAAAATCGACGCCGACGCCGACGACCAACCCGATGTGTGGATCGACCTGAACAACAACGGCGTAAAAGATGCCGAAGAGGCCGACATCCTGTTTGGAAGCCGTAAAGAATATCCCCTCGCAGCGCAAACAATCACCATCCACGGCCCCGTGAAAGAGTTTGTGTGTCTCTTGCAAAAAGTGACCGCCTTGGACGTGAGCAAAAACAGCAACTTAACATACCTGGTTTGCTCCGAGAACAAAATCCAAGCACTCGACGTGAGCAAAAACAGCGAGTTAACAGATCTTATTTGCGCCGATAACAAAATCAAAACGCTGGACGTCAGCAAAAACAGCGAGCTAACAGAGCTAAATTGCTACAGGAACGAAATCCAAACGCTAGACCTGAGTAAAAACAGTAAATTAATAGCGCTATGGTGCCACTTCAACCAAATCCAAACGCTAGACGTCAGCAAAAACAGTAAATTAATAGGGCTATGGTGCCAATTCAACCAAATCCAAACGCTGGACGTCAGCAAAAACAGCAAGTTAACAATGCTAGATTGCTCCGAGAACAAAATCAAAACACTCGACCTCAGCAAAAACAGCAAGTTAACAAAGCTATTTTGCTCCCAAACCGAAATCCAAACGCTGGACATCAGCAAAAACAGCGAGTTAACAGAGATACATTGCTCCGAGAACAAAATCCAAACGCTAGACGTCAGCAAACACAGCGCGTTGCGCTGTTTGGATTGCAGTGACAACCCCCCATCTCAGCGCGCTGAACGTGGCGAACGGACACAATAAGGATTTTGAATATCCTTACAGTTATGGCCCCGCGTTCAACGCCACCTCCTGCCCTAAACTCAAAGAGATAAAAGTAGACGCCGGCTTTGCGTCGTTGGTGAAATCACCCCCCTACAATACGCCGGGCGACAAGAAACAGTGGAAAAAAGACCCCGGGGCAAACTACGTGGAGTAAGCCGGAACAATCGGCGCCATGCCCGAATGACAAAACAAACAAAAAAAACAGAACGCTACGCCTGATGCGTAGAAATATTTATCATTTCATTAATTATTCATTTTTTAAACAAACAAATTATGGCTTTAGACAATTTAATTTCCGTCGCGTTCAGCGATGAAGAATTGGAGAAGATCAGCTCCGCCATTGACACGCTCAATGAAGTGTTGACCAACAAGGCAGTCAACTTGACACCCGAAGAACGCCGCCAGTATGGAAGCATTGCCGACCGCAACAAGTTGCTGGTGGATAAGGCCAAGTTGTATATGGAACAAACGCCCGAAATCGTTCCGCGCACCGTAGACAAAGAGGAATTCGACCGCGACTACGCTGCCCGCGCACAGCTTGAAAATCCCATACGCCGCCTGCGTTTGGTAATCGAAAAGATGACCGACACCAAAACGTTGCTCGACTTCGACAACATGCAGGCAGCCCTCTCCTACTATCGATACGTAAAGTATCTTTCGGAACAAAACGAGCCGGGCACCACGGAAATTTATCGCGACCTCAAACGACACTATCAGGGTGGACGTACCAAACAGCAAGGAAACGAGGCAAACACACCCGCAGAAGGTACCGAAGAATAAACAGAGCGTTCTTCCTTTAGATTATCTCCGGAGCGTCACCGTACGCTTCGGAGATTTTTCACTCCCTTTCGATAGGTTCCGAACCTATCACCACCACGTTCCGAACCTATCCAAATCCGGAGAGCTTCCTTCCATAAGGATGCTTTCCGATGCCAACAAACGCGGGAGCGCGGATGTGTTTGCCGAAATTTACAATGATTTGCTTAAGCATCCCCATTATTTGATATCGGACAGCCAAATAAAGCAGGTCATTAACGTGGGTTCAACCCGGGCAAAAGCTACTTCAATTGCACTTATGCCGAACTCACTTTAAATCATATTAGGAAAAAGGGCGAGGAAATATCAAAAAAAACTGTTTACTTTGCAGTTAAATTTTTAAAACGAGACCGATAATAAAAAGAATATGGCAAAACAAGAAGATGTGTTCAAAAAACTGATTTCGCATTGTAAAGAGTATGGTTATGTATTTCCGTCAAGTGAAGTATATGATGGACTGGGTGCCGTGTATGACTACGGACAAATGGGCGCGGAACTGAAAAACAACATAAAAAAATATTGGTGGGACAGCATGACGCTGCTAAACGAAAACGTAGTGGGAATAGATTCCGCCATTTTTATGCACCCGACCATTTGGAAAGCCTCGGGGCACGTCGACGCGTTCAACGACCCGCTGATTGACAACAAAGACAGCAAAAAACGCTACCGCGCCGATGTGCTCATTGAAGATTATCTGGCTAAACTGGACGAAAAAACGGACAAAGAGGTGGAAAAAGCCGCCAAACGTTTTGGCGACAGCTTCGACGAAAAGATGTTTCACCAAACCAATCCGCGTGTGCTGAACAACCAATCCAAACGCGACGAAGTGCATACGCGTTTCGCGAAAGCACTTAACGACAATGACTTAGTCGAATTGCGCGCCATCATCGAAGATTGCGAAATTGTGTGCCCCGTAAGCGGTTCGCGCAATTGGACGGAAGTGCGCCAATTCAACCTGATGTTTGCCACCGAAATGGGTTCGACGGCCGATGGCGCAATGAAAGTATATCTTCGCCCCGAAACGGCGCAAGGTATTTTTGTCAACTTCTTGAACGTGCAAAAAACCGGCCGCATGAAAATACCCTTCGGCATCGCGCAAATAGGAAAAGCGTTCCGCAACGAAATCGTGGCGCGCCAATTTATCTTCCGCATGCGCGAATTTGAACAGATGGAAATGCAATTTTTTGTGCAGCCCGGCCAAGAACTGGCATGGTTCGAAAAATGGAAAGCCATCCGCATGAAGTGGCACCAAGCCCTCGGATTTGGCGCGGAAAAATACCGTTTTCACGACCACGATAAATTGGCGCATTATGCCAACGCGGCGACCGACATTGAGTTTGAAATGCCTTTCGGATTCAAAGAAGTGGAAGGTATCCACTCGCGCACCGATTTCGATTTGAGCCAACACGAAAAATTTTCCGGAAAAAAAATGCAATATTTCGACCCCGAACGCGGCGAATCATACGTGCCGTATGTGGTGGAAACCTCCATCGGTCTCGACCGTATGTTTCTGTCCATCATGGCAGGTTCGTACTGCGAAGAAACATTGGAAAACGGCGACACTCGCGTCGTGCTGAAACTTCCTCCGGCATTGGCGCCCGTGAAATTGGCAGTACTTCCGCTGGTGAAAAAAGATGGATTGCCCGAAAAAGCGCGCGAGATTATGGATGAATTGAAATTTAATTTCAACTGCCAATACGACGAAAAAGACAGCATCGGAAAGCGCTATCGTCGTCAAGACGCCATCGGCACTCCCTATTGTGTCACCATTGACCATCAGACAATTGAAGACAACACCGTTACCATTCGCGAACGCGACACCATGGAACAACGACGAGTGAACACCGACGAACTGGGACAAGAAATTGCCGCCAAAACCGATTTGAAACATTTACTTAAAAAATTAGTATGAAAAAGATGAAAGTAACCCCATACATAACCCTGTTGGCATGCTTTGCCATTGTTTTTGCATCGTGCAAAAAAACAGAGACGTTTGATAATTCATGGAAGATCAGCAACGAACAACAGTTTGAAAAAATTGCCAACGACCCGAGCTATACTCGCATTATATCTAAGTCGGGGAAAGGGTTTATCATGTATAAGGAACTGAAAAAAGGCGAGGATAAATCGAAATCTCCCTACTTTACCGACCAAGTGAAAGTTTTGTACAGCGGGTGGTACAAAAAAGACTGGGAAAAAGATGACATTCTCACCACCGACGATGGCAATGTGTTTCACAACAAAACCATTTTTCTTCCACAGGGCGACGCGCACAACATACCACGCGTTTTAAGTATCAGCAGCTACAAAACAATCGATGGGCTCAAAACAGCACTTCAACACATGCATGTTGGCGACAAATGGGAAATATGGATTCCATCCGAGTTGGCTTACGGTGCTTACGAGCAAAATAATATTCGAGGTTACACCACCGTTGTTTTTGAGGTTGAGTTGTTGGAAATTTTATAGACCGTCCAAACAAGGTTTTCCTTTTATCATCACAAGCTGTTCAACAGCTCGGCGATGGCGTTTCGTACCTGCGAGCGTGCAGCACCATTGAACTTGTTCACCATGATGGTAAAGGCGTATTTCTTGTGTCCGTCGATGAGATATCCGGCATAAGACTGCACACCGCCGATGCTGCCGCTTTTTGCGGATATTTTTCCGGTATATTTTGAATTTCTCATAAAATAACGCAGTGTTCCTTCCTGTCCCATTTTTGGAAGCGATGCATAAAATGCCGAAGCATACGGACTTTTATTGAGCATATAGGAAAGCACATCGTTTATCAATCTGGGACTCACAGCATTTTGTGGGGCCAGGCCACATCCGTCTTTCATATCAAGCGATGAAGTTGGCATATTCTTTGATGCCCAATAGCGCACCACAAAGTTCGTTCCTTCACTCAACGCGTTGCTGTAAATATCGGCGTTGGCATAACGCCCGATTGCACGAATCAGATGCTCGGCGTAATGGTTGTTGCTGTGGACATTTACCTCACGAATAATATCTTTCATTGGATGCGATTGATATTCGAACAATGTTTCGCCAAGCTTGTAGGCGACACGCTTTTTTTCACGTTGATAATTAGCGATGTAATCGTAACGTGATGTTTCGGTTTTCGAAACATTTAATCCCGCATTGGAAAGATAATCGCTCAATGTTTCACCAAAATACATACCCGGGTCAGGTATATCCCCCTTGATGCTAAATTCGCTTTTGCCTGCGGGAATATCGCCGGTAATTGTTCGTTGATATGAAAACGGCATCCCGTTAATGGACGCGTTGTCTCTTCCCGATTTATTGAGCGACAGCATATTGATGAACGAGAGGTTTTTTATTATTGGCTCTGTACGCAATATCTTAGGTGGTACGCCATTTTGCAATGTGCTGAAAAAGAGGCGATACGAATTATCGTAAACGCTGATTCCATAACTCCCCGCGGCATAATAGTTTCCCATGTCATACCATGTCCATTCGGATGAAATTCCATCATACCCAAAGAGATGGTCAACAACGTAGAGCAAGTAAATCGAATCGGGTGAGAGTTTTCTTCGAAGCTCGCCGGCACACCGAATGAAAAAGTCGTTCGCGTCATTCAAAAACACGGAGCTGCCCAATGTGGGATCACCCGAACCGAGTATCAGTATTCGTGTAGGCTCGTCCGCGTCACGGGTTACTTGGGTTGTGTATCGATAATTCTCTCCTAAAACTTCTATGGCGGTGGCCGTAGTCAGCAATTTCATAACCGACGCGGGCGTAAACGACTTGTCCGCGTTGTGAGACAAAATGGTTTTACCGGTATTCAAATCGGTAACACAAACCCCCACAGAAGCATGTTTGAGTGAAGGGTCTTGAACAAATTTCCTTAGAGCATCCGATTGCGAGCAGATAATATTCGTAAAAATAAGTCCCAGTAACAGAAATAAATTTCGTTTCATCATGTTGTTTAAAAAATTATAAATAGGTGAAAGCCGCATGCTGTTCACAAAAATAGTCTTTTTTTGTTCTTTTCGCGTATTGGATAGAGAAAAATAATCTGTTTCTGGGGCAAAAAACAGATCGGTCCAGAAATAAAAAAAGATATCTTGTGGAACAATGACGCTCGAACATGCTTTTTTTATGACAAACCGTCAACATACGCCGGCTTTTATTTGCTTTTTTCTTTTTTTGTTTCTTATTTTGTGCTCTATTCGAAAAATAAAAAAATCAATGATTCATTCTTCAACCATATCATCTATCTATTTAGAGCATATTGACAGTCTATATGCCTATGCGATGCATTTGGGCTTTGAAGAGAATCTGGCTTTGGATGCCATTCACGACGTTTTCTATAAATTATGTATCAGCGAAAGGGCTATTGAAAATGTGACCAACATAAAGTTCTACCTCTTTCGAGCACTTAAAAACAGATTGATTGATATTCGACGCACAGGCAAGCAACATGCCAATATTGAGATAACGCTTGAAAACGGTCGACAAGAGCTTCCTTTTAAACTACACGTGACGGTTGAAGATGAGTTAATCGAAAAAGAAGAACAAGAAGCAATACGTAAAAAAGTTAAAAAAGTGCTTGATAAATTGACTGACCGACAGCGTGAAATTATTTTCTTACGATACATTCATGAATATGAGTACGAACAAATTGCGGAGCTGATGGGAATCTCTGTCTTGTCATGCCGAAATTTGGTCAGCAAAGCATTGGGAATACTCAAAGAGTCGTCGTTAAC
>JAEZZZ010000006.1 GCA_023418255.1 Bacteroidota bacterium | reverse complement strand
ACAATTTGTCAAATGCCGGAGATTGGTAGTAAGGCGACTCTTCGTCGGAAATTAAAAAGAGCGTCATTTGTCCGTTTTTTAGAATAATTTTTTCGAATCCAATTGATTTAGCAATACGGCGAAGGCGCACAACGCGAATTAATTCTTTCCCTTGTGGCGGAATTTTCCCAAAACGGTCTTCGACGCGTTGCGTAAAATTCATAATATCGGTTTCACTCGTCATAGAATCCAGTTCACGGTAGATGCTGATGCGTTCCGCGTCGTTAGGGATATATTCTGCCGGGAACATCAGTTCCAAATCGCTTTCAACCAACACGTCATCAATTAAGAAGTCGTCTTGCATTGCCTTTTGTTGCTGTTGCTCTTGATAGAGTTCCTTAAACTCCTCTTTTCGAAGCTCATTGACAGCCTCTTCCAGTATTTTTTGATATGTTTCGTAACCTAAGTCGGCAATAAATCCGCTCTGTTCCGCGCCCAACAAATTACCCGCGCCTCGGATATCCAAGTCCTGCATGGCAATGTGGATGCCGCTTCCCAAGTCGGAAAAGTTTTCGATGGCTTGTAGCCTTCTGCGCGAATCGTTGCTTAATGTGTAAAGAGGGGGAGACAACAGATAGCAAAAAGCTTTGCGATTGCTTCTACCGACTCTTCCGCGCAGTTGATGCAAATCGCTCAATCCAAAGTACTGTGCATCCAGCACGATGATGGTGTTCACGTTGGGCATGTCGATTCCCGACTCAATAATGGTGGTTGCAAGCAACACATCGTATTCGTGATGAATGAAATCGGCAATCACGCCTTCCAGCTTTTTAGGGTTCATCCGCCCATGTCCCACCGCGACGCGAAGATCGGGAATTTCACGTTTCAATAGTGCTTCAATCTCATAAATATTCTGAATACGATTGTTGACTATAAACACCTGTCCGTTTCGGTTTACCTCAAAATCGATGGCATCTTTCACAATGTTTATATCAAACGGATGCACTTCGGTTTGCACCGGATAACGATTGGGTGGGGGCGTGTTGAGTGCCGAAAAATCACGCGCGCCCATCAGCGAAAATTGCAACGTCCGAGGAATAGGGGTTGCGGTGAGCGTGAGTGTGTCCACGTTTATTTTCAGCTGTTTGAGCTTCTCTTTTGTAGAGACGCCAAATTTTTGCTCTTCGTCAATAATCAGAAGTCCCAAGTCTTTGAAATGAACATCTTTACCAACAATTCTGTGCGTTCCGATTAAAATATCAATTTTGCCATCCTTCAAATCTTTCAGCAACTGCCTTTGCTCGCTCGTTGTGCGTGCACGACTTAAATATTCTACGGTGACCGGAAAATCGGACAATCGCTCTTTGAACGTGTGATAATGTTGCGTAGCAAGAACGGTTGTGGGCACCAACACTGCCACTTGTTTGCCATCTGTTGCCGCTTTAAACGCGGCACGAATGGCAATTTCTGTTTTTCCGAAACCTACATCTCCACACACCAGCCTGTCCATTGGCCTCTCGCTTTCCATATCGCGTTTTATGTCTTGTGTGGTTTGCAACTGGTCAGGCGTGTCTTCGTACATAAACGAGGCTTCAAGCTCGTGTTGCAAATAGGAGTCTTTGGTAAATGCAAATCCTTTTTGTTGCATCCTTTGCGCATACAGTTTGATTAAATCGCGCGCGATCTCTTTTATCTTTGATTTGGTGCGCTGCTTTGTTCGTTCCCATGCGCCGGAGCCAATTTTGTGCAGTTTGGGAGTCTCGCCCTCTTTGCCTTTGTATTTTGATATTTTGTGCAGCGAATGAATGGACACAAATACGGCGTCGTTGTTCAAATAGTTTAGTTTGATTACTTCTTGCACTTTGTCGCCGATACGCAATCGGGTGAGTCCCGAAAATCGTCCGATGCCATGATCAATATGAACCACAAAGTCGCCTACTTGAAGTTGATTGATCTCTTTCAGCGTGAGTGACATTGTGCCGGAGCGCGCTTTGTCGGACTTCAACTTGTATTTATGGAAACGCTGGAAAATTTGATGATCCGTGAAACAGCAAATCTTCAACGTAACATCCGAAAAGCCTTCGTGAAGTGTTTTCTCCACCGGCACAAACGCGATGTTGTCTTTTCTGTCTTCAAAAATATCGTGGAGTCGCTGATGCTGTTTTTTGCTGTCGCTGAGGATGTAAATTGTGTATCCTTCTTGCAAAAAGTTTTGAAAAGATTGACTTATCAACTCAAAGTTTTTATGGAACAGCGGCTGTGGCGAAGTTTGAAAATCGATGCTGTTTTTTACGCCATCCTTTATGTGCGCATCAAATCGGATTTGCCGAAAGGCACTAACTTCTTGTGAAAATTCAGTAGCGGACAGAATTTGGTTTGCTTTTACAGATGTATCCGATGTGTCTTCGTGGAAATGTTCTTCGTTTAATGCTTCTATGCGGCTTATAATCCATCGTAAGTCCTCCATTCCAATGATACTTTCGGCGGGCAATAGCGAAAAAAGCGATGCATCTGTTGATGTTGCTTTCATCAATTGTGGAATGATGTGGATTTTATTCTGTTTTTCTTTAGAGAGCTGTGTGTCAACTTCAAAAGTGCGAATGCTCTCTACCTCGTCACCAAAAAAGTCAATCCGATATGGATATTCGTTTGAGAACGAAAAAACATCGATGATGCTGCCACGTAGGGCATATTGTCCCGGTTCATACACATAATCTACCTGCTCAAATTCGTATGAATCCAATATTTCTGTAATCGTGGCTCGTTCCACTTTTTCATTGACTGATAACGAAAAGGTGTTGTTTGTCAGCACTTTGTTTGAAATGGTTTTTTCTGCAACAGCATCAGAGTATGAAACGATGAGGCGTTTATTATTTTCACTTTGAAGCATTCCTAACGTCTGTGTACGAAGAATTTCGTTTGCAGCGTCTACACGTCCTTCGCGTGATGTTCGTTTGTAAGACGAAGGAAAGAAAACCACTTCTTCTGAGGAAAGAATCTGTGTTAGGTCGTGATAGAAATAGCCTGCCGTTTCTAAATCGTTGAGCACAAAGAGATAGGTCTGTGGTAGTTTGCGAAATATGGCTGCGGCAAATATGGCACGCGACGAGCCGTGCAAACCTCTTACCAACAGCTCTTTCTCGCTGTTCAGCAGGGAGCCTGCCATGGATATGGATGGATGTTTTTCAACAATTTGTTGGAGTTGACCTATTTCCAAAATCGGTTGTCTTTATTAAAACGAGTTGCAAATTTACATGAATTTCTTTAAATAACCATATAGGTATTTCGCTGTCAATTCGTGGTGATTGCTGTTTTGTGTTTGATTTTCAGATGTTTGATCGCACAAAACAAAGTCATTTTTTTGATAACGTGAAAAATCGTACCTTTGTGTGTTTTTAAATTTATTTTATGCAAAAAGAAAAAGAATGTATTCCCGACTATATTTTTGAAACAAGTTGGGAAGTATGCAATAAAGTGGGTGGTATTTACACAGTTCTTTCCTCGCGTGCCAAAACGCTATGTGAAAAATTTCCCAATCGAGTTTTTTTCATTGGCCCCGATATCCGGGTTTCAAAAGAAAATAGGTGGTTTATAGAAGATAAAAAACTCTATGCCTCGTGGCGCGATTTTGCTGCGGAAAAAGACGATCTTACGCTACGCGTAGGATATTGGGATGTGCCCGGTAAGCCAATTGCCATATTGGTTGATTTTAATCGATTTTATGCCATGCGTGATGAAATATATGCGCAGATGTGGCTCGATTTTGGTGTCGATTCCATGCCGTCGTATGGCGATTATCATGAGGCGTGTATGTTTGCCTATGCAGCCGGAAAAACAATGGAAAGTTTTTATCGTTTTCATCACCTTGCACTGTATCATGTTGTCGCGCATTTCAACGAATGGATGATGGGGATGGGGGCGCTTTATATTAAGAAAAACGTTCCCAAAATAGCCACTATTTTCACTACACATGCCACATCCATCGGTCGCTCAATTGCCGGCAACAATCTGCCGCTTTATACACCTTTGGCTCATTACAATGGCGACGAAATGGCAATGCGGCTCAATATGGTATCGAAGCACTCAATAGAGAAAAAAACGGCACATCATGTTGATTGTTTTACAACCGTGAGCGATATCACCGCAAAAGAGTGTACGCAGCTTCTTCAACGCCAACCCGATGTGGTTACCGTTAACGGTTTCGACCGGGAGCTTATTCCCAAAGCGGCGGCTTATAAAAAGAAACGCGAGAAAGCACGTTCAACACTCATTCGAGTTACCGAAAAAGTGGTGGGACATCGTATCGATAAAGATGCCACGCTGATCGTAATAAGCGGACGCTATGAATATAAAAACAAAGGCATTGATGTGTTTGTTGATGCCATGAACCGTTTGCGACACAACAAATCGCTAAAAAAAGACACGGTGGCTTTTATCATGGTGCCGGCGTGGATGAAAGAGCCGATAAAGGAGTTGCAAGAAAGGCTTTCGGCAATAACGTCAAGAGAAGAGAAACCTCTGGCAAATCCTTTTTTAACACATTCGCTCTATGAGCCGCATCACGACTCTATTTTACAACAAATTCAACATCTTGGTTTCAGCAATTCAAAAGAAGAAAAATTAAAAATCATTTTCGTGCCTTCGTATCTTAATGGAAGTGATGGAGTTTTTAATCAATCGTACTACGATTTATTAATCGGAATGGATATTTCCGTGTTTCCGTCTTATTATGAACCGTGGGGATATACGCCACATGAAAGCATCGCGTTTGGTGTTCCTACTATCACAACCACGCTAGCCGGATTTGGCTTGTGGGCAAGAAAATGTGCTCAAGAAAACGATGGGTTTTATTCCGGAGTTCGTGTTATTGAGCGTGATGATGAAAACAGTATCGCGGTTGCGGAAGATATTGCCGCTTCTGTGCTTCATTTTTCAACAAAAAGCGATGAAGAAAAAGCAGCATTAAGAAAAGCAGCATTAAGAAAAGCAGCGATGGCATTATCAAGCCAAGCCGATTGGGAGCATTTTATCCGATATTACGAAGAGGCATATCGCAAAGCGTTGCATAGTTCTTTCATCAGATTATCCAATCCTGTCGTAAATTAATCCGAATTAATGTGTTATCTTTGCACAAAATTTGTACTAAGGTATAAAATCACAACTAAACCGATAAAGGTTATCAAAATCATATAAAAATAAATTAGAATAGATACAATGATCATTAAATCAAGTTACACAAACGTTCCGGTATGGCGCGATATTCACGTGAGTGCCGTTTTGCCGACGGAACTAAAGCCTCTCGAAGAAGTAGCAAACAATCTATGGTGGGTATGGAACGAAAAGGCAAAAGACCTCTTTAAAACCATGGATTTGGAAGAGTGGGAAAAAAGTGGTCGAAATCCCGTAGTTTTACTCCAAAATTTGAAAACAGAGCGTACGGAAGAAATCGTAAGAGACGCAGACATGATGGAGTGCGTTCGCGAAGTGTTGCGGCTGTTTAAAGAATACATGAGTACTCCTTACGACAAGGAACGTCCTAGCATTGCATATTTCAGCATGGAATATGGACTGACCGATATTTTGAAAATTTATTCCGGTGGTTTGGGCGTTTTGGCAGGAGATTATCTGAAAGAAGCAAGTGACAGCCGAGTAGATATGTCAGCCGTTGGCTTTCTCTATCGCTATGGATATTTCAAACAAAGCCTTTCTGTTGATGGACAGCAAATTGCAAATTATGAAACGCAATTGTTTGGTAATTTGCCGGTTACGCAAGTAATGAATGAAGACGGCTCGCCGACCCTCTTAGAAGTACCGTTTTATGATCGCGTTGTTTATTCCAATATTTGGAAAGTAGCTGTAGGACGCATCAACCTTTATCTGATGGATACCGATATTGAAAAAAACAGTGAATCCGATCGTAGCATTACGCATCAGCTCTATGGAGGCGATTGGGAAAACCGCATGAAACAAGAATATATGCTTGGTATTGGCGGTATGCTGCTGCTCAAAAAATTGGGTATCAAAAAAGATGTCTATCACATGAACGAAGGGCATGCCGCTTTCATTAGCTTGCAGCGATTGAAAGATTATGTGTGTCACGAAGGCTTGTCGTTCAATGAAGCTTTGGAAGTGGTGCGCGCATCGTCCTTATATACAGTGCATACGCCTGTTCCGGCCGGTCACGACTATTTTGAAGAGGGACTGATTGGAAAGTATATGGCACACAAGATTGAGCGAATTGGTATTGCATGGCAACAATTTATGGATATGGGACGTGAAAATCCCGGCTCGCATGAGAAATTTTCCATGAGTGTGTTCGCGCTTAACACAGCACAAGAGTCCAATGGCGTGAGCCTTTTGCACGGGAAAGTGTCGCGTGAGATGTTTCAGCCGGTTTGGAAAGGATATTTCCCCGAAGAACTGCATGTTGGGCACGTCACAAATGGCGTACATCTCCCATCGTGGGCATCCTCTTCGGTAAAAAAATTTTATGAAAAACATTTTGATGATACATTCTATCAGGATGAATCCAACGTAGATATTTGGAAAAAAATAGGACATGTAAACGACGATCAGATTTGGGAATTGCGCGTGCACCTTAAACGCAAATTGGTAGATTATATTCGTAGAGAATTTAAAGAGGGTTGGTTGAAAAATCAAGCCGAACCGGCACGCATTGTCAATATGTTGGAAGAGGTGAATCCCAATGCCCTTTTAATTGGCTTCTCTCGTCGATTTGCCACATATAAAAGAGCTCAATTGCTCTTTACCGACCTTGAACGCTTGGCTCGCATTGTAAATAACCCAAAATATCCGGTTCAATTTATTTTCGCCGGAAAGGCTCATCCCGCTGATGGGGGTGGACAAGGCTTGATTAAGCATATTGTGGAAATATCGCGTCGTCCCGAGTTTTTGGGTAAAATAATTTTCTTGGAAAACTACGATATGCGTTTGGCGAAACGCCTGATTTCCGGTGTGGATATTTGGCTAAACACGCCTACTCGTCTTCAAGAAGCATCGGGAACATCGGGCGAAAAAGCACTAATGAATGGAGTGTTGAACTTTTCTGTGCTTGACGGTTGGTGGTATGAAGGATATCGCGAAGGTGCAGGCTGGGCTCTGACAGCTGAAAAAACCTACGACAATCAAGGTTATCAAAACGAATTGGATGCCTCAACCATCTACTCATTGCTGGAAAATGAAATTATTCCGCTCTATTATGCTCATAATAGCAATGGTTACTCTCACGAGTGGGTGCAGTTCATAAAAAAATCATTCATAGAAATTGCGCCACATTTCACCACCAAGCGCATGATGGACGACTATTTTGAGCATTTCTACAACAAGTTAGCGGCTCGATCGAAAAAACTGTGCGATAACAACTATGCCAAGGTGAAGGAAATCGTTGCTTGGAAAGAAAGTGTGGCAGCCAAATGGGATACTTTTGAAGTGCTAGAGTGTGATTATAATCCTAACCAAAATGTGGATTTTAATAATTCCGATATCCCAACATACGGTCGTGTGGTAATCGACAAAAAAGATATCCCCGGTGAACTTGGCGTTGAATGCGTGGTGGTGGAATACGACTTAGCAACAAACAAAGCAAAGTTTATTGAGTCCTACGAGTTTGATTTGGTTCACACAGAAGGTTCGCTACTCTATTTTGAGTCGAAAAAGGGACTCAACGATCCGGGAACACATCAATACGCGTTGCGCGTATTCCCTAAAAATCCGGATCTTCCACATCGTATGGACTTTGCTTATACACGCTGGATAAGCTAAGTAGAAAGAATCGATACATATATATTTACCCGTTTTATCATTCGTGATTTAACGGGTAAGTTTTTTATAGGACTTTCGATGGGAAGTCTAGCTTTAATGGGATTGATGTTTGTTTGTTTTTATTAAATTTTAATAGCTATAAAAGAAAGAATTGATAGCCATTGTGTTTACTAATTTTATTATTTAGTCGCTCCTTGAAAGGCAGCTATTTCATCTGATTATCAGAAAATAACCCCTGTCTTTCTTGTATGTGTTTGCCGTTTTTCGTATCTTTATAGAGTAAAACCTTGCAAATTATGATAGGAAAATTACCCGAAAAAGGACAGCGCGACTTGTTTCGTCCGATGTTGAAAGACTTTATTGATATGAGCCACGAGTTAGTTCTATTGGCAGAAAAAATTGATTGGAACTATTTTGAAGAAGAATTTTCGTGCTTCTATTCAGAGAAAGGCGCTCCGAGTGTTCCTATTCGCGTGATGGTCGGATGTTTGATATTGAAACATTTGTACAATCTTGGTGATGAGCGTATTCCGGAACAATGGGTTCAGAATGTTTACTTTCAGTATTTTTGTGGAGGAGAGTTCTTTGAACACAAATTTCCTTTTGATCCGAGCG
>JAEZZZ010000042.1 GCA_023418255.1 Bacteroidota bacterium | reverse complement strand
AAAATGTGTATTTTTGCTCATTGTAGTATTGGGTTGTGGTGAACACAAAACTACTAAAAAAGTGTAAGGGATGAAAATTTATTTTTATCCCTGCACTTTGGATTATTTTTTATCGGACAATAGTGATTTCAAATAATCTATATAAAAGAAAAATAAAAAACATGACATTCATAAAAATTACAGAACAATCATCATTATACGATGACTTGGATAAAAAACCGGTGAAAGAATTGCTCACCGATATCAATCGCGAAGATCAAAAAGTGGCGTTGGCGGTGGAAAAAACGATTCCCGAAATCGAAAAACTTGTTACCGGCTTGGTAAAACGTATGAAAAAAGGCGGACGCCTTTTCTATATCGGAGCCGGAACAAGTGGACGCCTTGGCGTGTTGGATGCTTCCGAAATTCCACCCACATTCGGTATGCCGAATACCTACGTTATTGGCTTGATTGCCGGCGGCGAAAAGGCTTTGCGCAATCCGGTGGAATCTGCGGAAGACGATTTGACGCGCGGTTGGGAAGAACTTTTAGCATACAAAATCAACCACAATGACACGTTGGTCGGTATTGCCGCGTCGGGAACCACGCCATATGTGATTGGCGCGTTGCGCCACGCGCGTGAGAAAGGCATTCTCACGGCGGCAATCAGTTGCAACCCCGGTTCGCCGGTAGCTGCCGAGGCGGATATAAAGATTGAACCGATTGTCGGTCCCGAATATGTAACGGGAAGCACGCGCATGAAATCGGGAACGGCGCAAAAAATGGTGCTCAACATGATTACCACCGCCACGATGATACAACTCGGTCGCGTGAAAGGCAATCGCATGGTGAACATGCAACTGACCAATCAAAAATTGGTAGACAGAGGTACACGCATGCTTGTGGACGAATTAGGTTTGTCGTACGAACAAGCGAAGAATTTGTTGTTGCTTTGTGGCTCCGTGAAAGCAGCCGTTGATACGTATCATGCAGAAAACAAAACACGATAAAGATTTGAAAGCAAGTTCCTATTTCTTTATCAACCTACAGAGAACAATTTAGCCCACGAAGAGGTTTCATTGATAGATATGTTCTTTTGAATCAAAAACAATTTTATCATTTATGGAAATAACAATAGAACGTGTTCGAAAAGTAAACAAGCATTTTGTTAATGCTTTTGCGCAATTGATGCCTCAACTTTCGGAAGATAGCCCTGCTCCATCGTTATCCCAATTGCAACAAATTGTGCAGAACGACGACATTTTTTTGCTGGTTGCCAAAGAGGGTGAAAACATTGTGGGAACAACCACGCTCGTCACTTTTCATATTCTTTCGGGACGTCGTGCATGGATTGAAGACGTGGTTGTTGATTCCAGCGCAAGAGGCAAAGGCGTTGGGCGGTTGTTGGTGTCGCGCGCATTGGATATCGCCGCGAAAAAAGAAATTGATAAAGTCGATCTCACTTCTCGTGACCGGCGACTTGCCGCGAATAAATTGTATCAGAGTATGAACTTTGAGAAAAGAGAGACCAATGTTTATCGTCTGAAACAAAATGGCACAAACAGATAGCCGACAGCTGTATGTGTAGTGAAAATAAAAGCCTGAGAATAAAAAGTTTTCTCAGGCTTTTTCATTAGAACTATGAAGTACAAAGTAACACTATGGTTTTTTATACACCACACTGTTTATGTTCATTCCCGCGCCTACGGACGCCATAATGAAATAATCTCCCGATGATATTTTATGATCATCCATCTTTTCCCTGGCTACCATGTCGATAAGAGTGGGGATGGTCGCTACCGACGAGTTCCCTAACCACGAAATAGTCATTGGCATTAGCTCTTTGGGAACTTTTTTCAGGCCGTACAACCGAAATAAACGCTCCAGAATAGCATCGTCCATTTTTCCATTCGCTTGATGAATAAATACTTTCTTTATATCATTAATGTCAAGATTGAGCCTGTCGAGACCCTCTTTTATCGTTTTTGGAACATGTTGCAAAGCGTATTGATAGAGACGTCTTCCGCTCATTTTTACATACATGTCTCTGTTTTCGGCGGTCTCTTTTTTGTATGAATATCCCATATGGAGCAGATGCGCGTATTCAAGAGCGTCTGTACGTGTTATGTGACCTAAAATCCCGATAGGTTTTTCGCTTTCAACGCCTTCCAAAATGGCAGCTCCTGCTCCGTCGGCGTAAATCATGCTGTCCCTATCATGTGGATCGGCAATGCGTGAAAGAACGTCTGCTCCAATTACCAATACTCTTTTAGCATCACCTGATCGAAGGTAATAATCGGCCTGAATCATGGCTTCTACCCAGCCCGGACAACCGAAAACTATATCGTAGGCCACGGTGTAGGGATTTTGTATTCCCAATTTCTGTTTTACTCGGGCCGCTACACTCGGAACAATATCGACCCGATTATTGTCGGCACGCGTTTCGCCAAAGTTGTGAGCAAGAATTATATAATTCAGCGTTTCTTTGTCAATGTCGGCAGATTCAATCGCCTGTTGAGCGGCAATAAGTGCCAAATCAGATGTTGATTGGTCATCACGAGCGTAGCGCCTTTCGGCAATGGTCGTTATCTCTTCAAATTTACTTGTTATTTCTTCGTTTGAAGCGTCAATACGATAGCCCGAGGCGTCATAAAACTCATTTGAATAGAAATCTTCGTTTTTCTTTCTCACTTCGGGAATATAGCTGCCTGTTCCGATAATTACACTATATATTTTCTTCATACAGTAATTGGCTCTATTTTTTCGTTTATAAATTATTTGTTAATAATGAAAGTCAATTTAAATATTATGATACTCTTTTTTCTATAGAGCATATTATTTGTTTAACAATTTTACCAGGCGTACGGTTCACTTTAATATCAATTTAATTATTTTTTGATACTGATATACCCGCGGCGATGGTCGTCGGATTTGAAATATCTTCAAACAGTGCCAAGTCAAAATAACCTACAGCTGCCGATATGTGGTCAAATATATCCGATATAATCAGTTCATATTCCGCCCAAACGATAGTGTCGGCAAATGCGTAAATTTCCAGAGGCAAGCCTTTTGACGTTGAGGGGAGTTGGCGAACCATCATCATCATATCTTGACGAATTTTGGGATGTTTTTTCAAAAATGATTCAATATAGATGCGGAATAATCCCAAATTAGTTAAATTTCGTCCGTTGATTAGTAGGCTTTTGTCCACATTATTTTGATTGTTATACTCATCAATTTCATGCTGTCGCTGCGCAATATAATCTTGCAAATGTTCAATTTTTTGAAGTTTTTCAACCTCATCTCTCGATAGATATTTTATTGATGACAGCTTAATATTGATTGCTCGCTTAATTCGCCGGCTTCCTGTTTGTTGCATACCGCGCCAATTTTGAAAAGAATCGGAAACCAATGAATAGGGTGGGATAGTGGTGATGGTTTTGTCGAAATTTCTGATTTTTACTGTGCTGAGCGTTATTTGGATAACATCGCCATCGGCATCGTGCTTTGGAACGGTAATCCAATCGCCAATGCGCACCATGTCGTTGGCTGACACTTGAATGCTTGCGACAAATCCTAAAATAGAGTCTTTGAAAATAAGCATCAATACAGCAGAAGCGGCACCTAGTCCGGTGAGTAGTACTATCGGACTTCGTCCCAAAAGAATGGAAAATAAAATGATTCCTCCAATGAAATAGAAGAATATTTTCACCACTTGGATATAACTGTCAATCGGTTTGTCGCTATATTGTGGCTTATGCTTTACGGTGTCGCCAATGGCATTTATAACCGAGATGATAAGCCAGATAAAATAAAAAATAAAATAGATATCCACCGCTTTGTTGGCAAGCCGTAATGCGGTAGGATATTCCAGAAATATGATAGGAACCATGCCTTTTACAAGGCTCAGTGGTACAATCATGGCTAAATAGTGTGAAAACTTTCTCTCTCTAAGCGCTTGTAGAAAAGGCATTTTTGTTATCATTGAAGCCCTTTTTAGAATGACGCGAAAAAGATAGCGAATAGAGTATTGTAAAATGAGTACCACAACAATACACACCAACAGCAAAAACAGAAGTGTCATGAATTTCACCCACTCATCTCCAAAACCCAATGTTTTGAGCAGTTCAGCTGTTTTTTGACTAATGTGGTTTGTGGAAGCTGCAATATGTTCTGTATTTTCTTTGTGCATAACCTAAAACCAATATTTTATATTGTTTTTTCAAGTGGCAAAGATAGTAAATTAATTTGTACTTTGAACAATAGATTTCAATTCCAACTGGTGCAATTAAAAGCCGTTGAAATACGGCGAAAAAATGGCTAACAATCAGACAATGGTGATTTGTAACCTCATTAAAAACAGGGACAAAAGTTGTTGATATGCAAAGATAAGAAAAACCCCGTACACCGACAACTTATGTTATGTGTTTATTTTCAGCGCAATCAAGCTAAATTTGCTTCAAGGCGAAGCACTATACCAAGTGCTTCGGCTATATGTATAAAAGAGGAAAGTTGCATGTCGGTTTCTCCTTTTTCGATACGGCTTATGTACGTTCTGTCTCGTCCCACACGCTCGGCAAGCTCCTTTTGGGTCATACCTATTTCCTTTCGTCTGTTGCGCAACACTTCACCAAAATACCATGCACGAGCTTTGGCTTCAAAATGTGCACGTTCGGGTGTTCCAATCTCTCCGATTTCGCGAGCCAACATTGTTTCGGCATTTACGAAACCCGATTTTTTGTTGAAATCGACTTTGCGGAGTTTCTGCAATTCTTCCGGTGTTAATTTATTATCTGTTAAGCCCATAGCAATTCTCTTAAAATATTAACAGCTTTCTTTATTTCTTTGTCATAGTCCTTTGTACTTTTCTTTACAAAGCCATTTAACAACACAATAGTGGTTGCGAGATTGATATTTTCATTATCAACGGCAAAAAGTATTACCCTAAACTCGTTATTGACCGATATACGTAACTCGTAGAAATCTGTATTTGTCAACTTCTTCACAAATTTTGTCGGAATAGGAGTTACGTGCTGCAGAATAGATATAGCATATCTCAATTTTTCACGAGTGAGAGGGTTTGATTCTTCTTCAAATTTGATATATTCAGCCGATAATATCAATTCTCTTTTTTTCATTCCGTTGCAATGTATAGTGCAAAGGTAACTAATGGGTCACATATCTGCAAGGCTTTGTTTCTATTTTTACAATATATCATCATCAACTGGTGCAATTAAAAGCCGTTGAAATACGGCGAAAAAATGGCTGATAATCAGACAATGGTGATTTGTAACCTCATTAAAAACAGGGACAAAAGTTGTTGATATGCAAAGATAAGAAAAACCCCGTACATCGACAGCCTGGTGCAAGAAATTAAAGCTACAAAAATAGATGCTTGCCAAAATATATTTTAGTAATCAAGAATGTTGTATTCTTTGATAAAATACAATTCTTAAATACTCCATGTTGTTCTAACTTAGCAATAATTTTATATCATCTTACTAAGAAAAACTGATTGGCAGTTTCTTACAGAATGCATTTTTAAAGCACATCAGCGTTTCGGTACGTGCCAATCCTATGGGGTGTAATTTGTTGTGAATAATATTCAGATAGTCCTTGTTATTGCGTGCATACACTTTGATTAGCAAGTCGTATTTGCCTGTAGTGTAGTAACACTCTACCACTTCGGGTATTTTTTCCAGTTCACTGACCACTTTGTCATACATTGATGGTGAGGTTAGAAAAATTCCCACATAAGCACAGGTCTCAAATCCTATTTTTTCTGCATCGATAATGAATTCAGAGCCTTTGATAACCCCCATGTTGGTCAGTTTTTGCACTCGTTGATGAATGGCTGCTCCTGAAACTCCACAGACACGTGCCACTTCTAAAAAGGGAACTCGTGCATCCTCGGTGATCATTTTTAATATTTTTTCATCCAATTCGTCTAAATCATGATAGCTCATATTTGTCTTTTTATTAAATCATTATAAAATGCTGTATCCTATTATAAATAGAGTGTAAAAATACAATTTTGCCAGCAAAAAAACGACTGTTTATGCTTTTTTTAACGATTTAATAAGAATGTATGCCGCGCAACCTGTAACGATTTCCAATGCTTTTTCATCGATAAGAAAGGTGGGAGAATGCAACTTCCCACATTTTCCTGCCCTGTCGGCTACGCCGAATCGATAATAACAACAGGGATATGCTTGTGTAAAGAAGCCGAAATCTTCTGCTGTCATGCGTTTGGGATATTCCGTAACGTTTTCGTCTCCTGCATATTCTATGGCATATTGGCGTGTGCATGCTACAACATCCTCGTGACTGAGAGTGCATGGATAGCCTTTGGGCATAAATATATCGCACGTACAACCATAAGCGGTGGCGGTGGATTGTATTACTTGTGGAATGATTTGTAGCATTTTTTGTCGTTCTTTTTCGTCCATGCAACGCAACGAACCGCCAAGAACCACTTTTGACGGTATAACATTGGTGGCACCGTTGGCAATAAATTTCCCAAACGAAAGCGTCATCGGACTGAATGGATTGCGCCGACGACTCACAATTTGTTGCAAGGCAACAAGTATAGAAGATGCAGCCAAAACCGTGTCGTTCAGCTGATGAGGCAGTGCCCCGTGTCCGCCTTCACCTTTTACGGTGATGTGCACTTCATCTGCCGAAGCCATTACTATACCGGATTGAAAAGCGATTTGTCCTGCCGGCAAATCGGCATATGCATGTTGCTTTATGATGAATTCGGGAACAAAATCGCGAAACAGACCATCTTGAAGCATCAACTGTGCACCGCCGGGCGATTGTTCTTCGCCGGGTTGAAAGATAAATAGCAACGTTCCCGAAAAATGCGCGCGAAGCAGTTGAGCAATTTTAGCTACTCCCATCAGCGTTGCTGTGTGGCTATCGTGTCCGCACGCGTGCATGATGCCTTCGTATTTTGATTTGTAAGGAATGTTGTTTTGCTCTTGCACAGGAAGTGCGTCCATATCGGCTACCATGGCTATGGTGCGACGTGTGTCTGCATCATCGCTTTCACCTTTTACCCATGCCAATATTCCCGTTCCGCCTATTTTGTCGCGAAAGGAGATGCCTTCCGATTGCAGAAAATCGATGAGATATTTTGCTGTGTTTTCCTCTTGATACGAGAGTTCTGGATGTTGGTGCAGGTAGCGATAATGCTTCACTATCTCGGGATAGAGTGTTGCTGCATGTTGCCTGATGGTTTCAGCGAGGTTCATAGAATATTTTCTTTTTTATTCGGATTGTTTGTCGCGAGCTTTTTTATCTCTCATGAAGATGCTGCGAAGATACAAAATATGTGGGAATGTTCTTGAAAAAAAACGTATCATTAAAAATAGTCGGTAGCCCATTGTGCTACCGACTATTTTTGCAGGTTCATTTACCTGTTGTTTGCAAATCAATGGAGTTTATGAATGACCAGTCCGGAACGTAGTTTAGGTTCAAACCATGTTGTTTTGGGTGGCATGATGTTGCCCGTGTCGGCAATATCCATCAACTGCTTCATAGAAACGGGATAGAGTGCCAATGCTACGCGCATTTCGCCACTATCGACGCGTCTTTCCAACTCTTCCAGACCACGTATTCCTCCAACAAAGTCGATGCGTTTGTCGCTACGCAAATCTTTGATTCCAAGAATTTCGTCCAAAATAAGGTTGGAAGATATGGTAACATCCAGCACACCAATTGGGTCGTTATCATCATAGGTTCCCTCTTTGGCTGTCAATGAATACCATTTCCCGGAAAGGTAAAGTCCGAAGTTGTGCAGTTTGTTGGGTTTGTATATTTTGTTTCCTTTTTCTTCTACAACGAAGTTCTTGTTTAGTTTGTCAAGAAATTCTTCGTCTGTCAAGCCGTTCAAGTCTTTTACCACGCGGTTGTAGTCGATGATTGTCAGTTGCGAGTCGGGGAAACAAACGGCCATGAAATAGTTGTATTCTTCTTTGCCCGTATGGTTCGGATTGTTTTTTGCCTTTTCGTTGCCAACCAAAGCCGCCGCGGCTGAACGATGATGTCCGTCGGCGATATAAAGCGCGGGAAATGTAGCAAATATTTCGGTGACGCGTTGAATATCTTTATCATCGGATATAAGCCAAAAATGATGTCCTACGCCATCAATGGATACAAAATCGTATTCCGGCGTTTGGGCTTTGACGCGATCAACGATGGCGTTAATTTCTTGGTTGTCGGGATAGGCAAAGAAAACGGGCTCGATGTTGGCATCGTTTACACGAACGTGTTTCATGCGGTCTTCCTCTTTGTCGCGACGCGTCAGTTCGTGTTTTTTAATTTTGCCGCTCATATAGTCATCTACATAGGCACCCACAACCAATCCATATTGTGTTTTGCCATTCATCGTTTGCGCGTAGACATAGTACATCTCTTTGTCGTCTTGCACAAGCCATCCTTTTTCCTGGAAGAGGCGGAAGTTTTCAACCGCTTTATCATACACTTCAGGGTCGTGTTCATCTTTTCCCGCGGGAAAATCTATTTCCGGTTTGATGATGCGATAGAGCGATTTTTCGTTTCCTTTTGCCTCTTCGCGCGCTTCTTCCGAGTTTAACACATCGTATGGACGCGATGCCACTTCTTTTACAAATTTTTTCGGCGGACGTACGCCTTTAAAAGGTTTAATAATTGCCATAATTTAAGATTAATATTATGTTAATAATGTATGTGGCTGTAAAGATAGTGCTTTTAATTTAATATTGTGTAATGGGGAATGAAGAATTTTTCCGAAAAAATGCCTATTTTTGTGTCGCGATCGAACAAGAGACAGCGCTGTTTTTTCTATCTCTTTTCATTGATGTATAAAAATAAGTTGATACAAATATGATTACTCTTTCTCAATCAGCCATCGCGCGGGCAGAAGCAGAAGGGATGGACCGTTTTTTGACGCTTCTCACCGATGCTTTTTTGCACGAAATCAATGGCGAGCTGAGCGCTCAAAACATGTCGTTGCTTAATGGCTATCAGCATGCACTGTTGGCACTTCGTTTTTTCTCGGAACAGGTGAACGAAGGTGGATTTGTGCAGCTGATACAAAACGGCTATGGCGGATATCTATTCCTCAACCCTACGGCTAAAGCATGGAAGTTGATGGGGGCAAATCAGCTTTCTAAAATTCTATACAAGGCCAAAACCATCTATGATAAGCATCGCCAAGCGTTGGAACGCGAAACAACGGATGAAGAGTTCATGGCGATGTACGAACAATTTGAGCAATTCGATGCTTTGGAAGAAAAATATATGGAAGTGGAAGAACAGGAAATAGGTATCATTGCCGCCTATGTGAAGGAGCATATCGATGATTTTGTTCAAATTGTGTAATTTCGTAGGACAGAATATGGGAGGGCGTTGATGATGAAAAAAGATTCGCTTAAAAAGTTTATTTACCTCTCTATTGCCGCGGCAATCGTTACCATCGTACTGAAGTTTGCGGCATATCGTTTAACCGGGTCTGTGGGTTTTTTTTCCGATGCCTTAGAGTCGCTGGTCAATCTGATTGCCGCCGTGATGGCATTGGTGCTGCTTCATATATCTGAAAAGCCTGCAAACAAACGCTATATGTTTGGATATGGAAAGGCAGAGTATTTTTCGAGCATCATCGAAGGTATGCTCATTGTGGTTGCCGCTTTTAGCATTCTCTATTCGGCCATTCCGCGCCTGATACATCCACAAGCCATTGAAAATGTGAACATCGGGATGTTGCTTTCCCTCGCGGCGTCTCTGGTCAATTTTGCCGTGGCTCAAATTCTTATCAAAAATGGAAAACGAAGAAAATCGATGTTGCTCGAAGCCGACGGGAAGCACCTGCTGACCGATGTGTGGACCTCTGTTGGCGTCATTGCCGCCGTTTTTTTGGTGAAAATGACCGGCTGGCTTCTACTTGACCCTATCATTGCCATTGGGGTGGCAATACACATTATCTACATCGGCTATGGCTTGATTCTTCGCTCTGCGAGCGGATTGCTTGACACCGCCATCGAAAGCGTCGAATTAAAAAAGATTACCACTTATCTGAACTCTCTAAAAAATCAAGAGATTGAGTATCACTCGCTCATGACGCGCGAAGCCGGTCAGCGCAGGTTTATTTCGTTTCATCTGTTGGTGCCCGGAAGGTGGACTGTGAAGAAAGGACACGATTACGCCGATATGATCGAGCGGCATATCGAAGAAATGTTCGACGCGCCGGTAACCGTTTCTACTCATTTGGAGCCGATTGAAGATCCTGCTTCGTTCGACGATATTGGACTGAACCGAAAAAAAGAGACATCGCGATAGTGCCAACCCTCTATGGCGCATCATGAAATGCTTTTGCTCTCGACAGCAAATAATAATCCATCACGGTGATGGCCGCCATTGCCTCTACAATAGGAACGGCACGCGGCAAAACGCACGCGTCGTGCCTGCCGCTTGCTTTAAGCGTGGTGTTGTTTCCCTGCATATCCACCGTTTGCTGTTGCATGAGAATGGTGGAAACCGGTTTGAATGCCACGCGAAAATAGATGTCTTGACCATTGGAAATGCCCGCTTGAATCCCGCCGGAATGGTTGCTGCGCGTGCGAATAAGTCCGTTTTCGCTCACAAACTCATCGTTCACTTCCGAACCGCGACAATCCACATCAAATCCATCGCCAAACTCAACGCCTTTAACGGCGTTGATGCTCAACATGGCGGCACCTAACGCGGCGTGAAGTTTGCCGAAGACAGGCTCGCCCAGTCCCGGCGGCACGCCTTGTATGATGCAGGTGATGACGCCCCCAAGGGTATCGCCTTGCGACTTGACCTGGTTGATGAGCTCAATCATGCAGTCTGCTTTTTCGGTATCGGGACAGCGAATGGGGGTCTCTTCTATTTTTGTGAAATCATATTTTGAATAGTCTTTATCCAGTTTTATTCCGCCAACCTGTGAGGTGTAAGCCACGATTTCGATGCCTGCTTTTTGCAGAAATTGCTTGGCGATGGCGCCCGCCACGACGCGAACCACTGTTTCGCGTGCCGAAGAACGTCCCCCTCCACGATAATCGCGGACACCATACTTGTGTTGGTAAGTAAAATCGGCATGCGAGGGACGAAACAGGTTTTTCAGATGTTCGTAATCGGCGGAAAGATGATTTTTGTTTTTTACAATAAAACCGATGGGCGCGCCGGTGCTCTTCCCTTCGAATATACCGGACAAAAACTTAACCTTGTCGCTCTCTTTTCGCGATGTGGTGATGTTGGATTGTCCGGGACGCCGCCTGTCCAACTCCTTCTGAATGAGCTTCAAATCAATCTCCAATCCCGCGGGACAGCCATCAACAATGCCGCCAATGGCTTTTCCGTGCGACTCGCCAAACGAAGTCAGTCTAAAAATATTTCCAAAGGTATTCATCGCGTTCTTCTTTTATTTATTCTCATCCGTGCCACAAGATTGCATCCTGCATCGATACAATCTTTCGATTTTGTTTCCTGTCTGCAAATGTACATGAAATTTAAAGAAAAATAGATATATCATAAAACAAAAAAAGTGTTTTGGCTTCAAGCATAGGTTTATCGATATGAAAAATGAAGAAATGTGTTTTATCCATATCGATATCAGGTCGAAAAAATGGAAAAGAAGGTAACAAAACAAGGTAATATTATCCGCTTTATTTGTTAATCTATGTGATTTAACATTAAAAAAATTGCAGATATCAAATAATCATTATCTTTGCAAATGTAAACAGAATAGAATAAATATTAGACGTGTGTTAATTTGGAGTGATGACTGATTGGTAAGTATTTTTTTAAAAATCCTATATGCATAGTGTATTAAACATACTGTTATTGAATTCTTGGCCTCTTATGAGCATCTATGGTGTTTCGAACCAAAACGACAATGGGCATTTCTCTGCAATTAACGTTTGTTTAAGCAAACACCATGAAAACAGCGCCCAAAAAAGAAGCCGGAGTTCAATATTTGTCCATTTTGCAGTGCTTAATTCCATTCTTGCAAGTCAAACATACCCACGTCGCGTGTCGAAAGTGCATTCTTCGTACTCGAATACTGTTTTGTCGCGTGTCGAAACTATATTCTACGTGCTCAAATACAGTTTTGCCGCGTGTCGAAACTATATTCTACGTACTCGAATGCAGTTTTGTCGCGAGTCGAAACTATATTCTACGTACTCGAATGCAGTTTTGTCGCGAGTCGAGACTATATTCTACGTGCTCGAATGCTGTTTTCTTTCGAGTCATGGCTCTATGTGGCATACTCCGATGCATGTTTTTTTCACAACAATCCTTTATTTTTCAATCAATACCTATTTATTTCACTTTTAAAAATCGAATCTTATGATCAAAAGTACAAATTTAGCCAAATCGTCTCATGAAGATTTTTTTCAAATCATGAATCTTACATTGGCCTTTCTTAAAAAAGAGAACTTGGAAAGTTTAAAAATGACAGATGTTGTCGCCGATTTTGAAAAAGCGTTTCAAGACTATGATGCCGCTTTTAAACAAGCGCGTAAGACGGGGTTGGTGGAAATGAAAAACGCCATCGACGTTGTTCGTGATAATTTAGTTATCGGATTTTATCACACGATGAAAGCCCTGTTGCGATTTCCTGACGAAAACATACAGCACGCGGCACAACGTATTCTCGATGTCTTGGACCGATACGGAGGCACTTCCATTGCTTATATGAGGCAGGGAGCCGAAAGTTCCGCCATAAGCAACCTCTTGGATGATATACGCGAGGAAGATTTGAAATTGACCGATGGAAAGCGATGGACGGAAAAACTGCGAGAGGAAAACGATAAGTTTATAAGCTTTCATAAGCGCCAAACCGAAAAGGAAGCAGAGTATGTTGCCGGACTTCTTGCCGACGAGCGCAAGAAAATGGATGATGTCTTTCGCCATCTATGCAAAACAA
This sequence comes from Bacteroidota bacterium, assembly GCA_023418255.1. Taxonomy (GTDB): domain Bacteria; phylum Bacteroidota; class Bacteroidia; order Bacteroidales; family Dysgonomonadaceae; genus JAEZZZ01. The sequence goes on along the minus strand of JAEZZZ010000042.1, from coordinate 10,856 downwards.
TCGACAGCTTGGCGTTTGTATTTGGCAAGGAGGCCTATCAGAAAGTCGCGAGCAACATTAACCAGCTGGTAGCAAATGCACAACAAATAGCTAAGCAAACCGCCTCGGCAAGAGCATCGCGAAAAGAGAAGGCAGACGGTGAATTTTCCAAAGAAGAGTAAGAAACGGTTTACCGTAATTCAAAATAATGAGATTAAATTAAAAAAAAGTTGAGTATGAAAAGAAAATTATTAATGTTAATGACTCTGTTTATAGTAACAGCGAGCTTCTTGTCGGCTCAAACAAGAGTGCAGGGTACTGTAGTGGATGAAGCGGGCGAGCCTGTTATCGGAGTAACGGTACAAGTCAAAGGCACAACGCACGGAACAAGCACCAATGTAAACGGAAAATTTACCGTTTCGGCACCAAGCGATGGAGTGCTCGTTTTCTCCTATGTGGGAATGGTTACACAAGAAGTAAAGGTAAAACCCTCTTTAAGAATTGTAATGAAAGAAGACGCGCAAATGCTTGATGATGTGGTTGTGTTGGGATATGGTTCGGGCCGAAAAATTACCACCGTCACCGGAGCCGTCGCCAAAGTCTCTTCCAAGTCATTGGAGCACAAACCCGTTTCCAACGTGATGGAGTCGCTACAGGGAAAAGTCGCCGGACTTCAAGTGCTGACCTCTTCCGGAGAACCTACGGCAATTTCATCGCTCAAAATACATGGTGTCGGCTCGTTGGGCGCAGGAAACGCTCCGCTATACATCTTGGATGGTGCCCCGGTAAGTCAAGGCGCGTTGCTGTCAATGAATCAAGACGATTTTGAAAGCATTCAAGTGATGAAAGACGCCTCCGCTACTTCAATTTATGGGGCTCGCGCGGCTAATGGCGTTATATACATCACATCCAAAAAAGGAATGAGAGGAGAAAAAGGGCGAATGTCCGTAAATATGGAGTATGGTATTTCGCAATTAGCCAAAAAAGATTATATGGATCCGATGAATTCGTCCGAGATATTAGAATATCAATTAAAAAACAAACTTATATCTCAAAAGGTGTATGACGAACACAAGGCCAGCGGTATCGATACCAAATGGCGCGATTACTTATTTAAGAACAACGCTCCGCTCCGAAAATTAAATGCCGCTTTTATGGGAGGAGGAAAAAACAACAGCTACTACTTGTCCGCCGGATATCATAATCAAGACGGCATCACCATTGGTTCGTTTTTCGAGAAATATACCATACGCGCCAATACCGAAGCCCAAATCAACAAATGGATCAAGGTTGGATTGAATGCGTCAGCGTCTTATGACGAGCGTCAGTCGTTTTATGGTGGGCATGATATGTCTACGAGCCTACGTAGCGTTGTGGGCACCTATTATCTGTTGCCCTACTACACCCCTTATGACGAAGATGGAAACGTGAAAGACTACATTGATGGACCCAACATGGCCTCTACGGAATATGTGCTCAAAAAATCGCCACAAGAAAACAGAAACTACCAAGCCAATGGCGTGGGTTTTATTGAAATAAAACCCTTAAAGGGTCTCACCCTCAGATCTCAATACAGCATGGATTGGTATCACTACCGCAAAACCTGGAAAAGCTTGCCTTCGGCTAATTTTAATAAAGGAATAGGTTCTCGGGGTGAATCTTTTTATGGTGCCGCCACACAAAACATCACCAATACCATCGAATATGATTTTTCCATAAACAATGATCATCGCATCACCCTACTGGCAGGGCAAGAAGGTGTAAAGTATCAATACGAAGAGTTTGGCGTTTCGCTCTATGGGATGACCGACGATCGCCTCATGTTGTTTGGAGCAGGCGGTACGGGAGATGACCTGAGAAAGCCTTGGCAGGGCAAATCCGAATATCGCTACCTCTCTTTCTTTGGAAGAGGCAGCTATGCCTATTCCAATAAATACTTTTTGGATGTAACCCTTCGAAACGACGCGTCATCTCGGTTTGGTAAAGCCAATCGTAGCGCCTCTTTCTATTCGCTGGGAGCCATGTGGAACCTTACAAACGAGGAGTTTATGAAGTCCCAAACCATATTCAATTCTCTTCGCCTGAAAGCGAGCTATGGAACTGCCGGTAACTCTGCTATTGGCAACTATGCGCATTTGGCACTGCTTGGCACAACAAACTACATGGAAGAGTCGGGTTGGGCGGTAACGACTCCCGGAAATAAAAATTTAAGATGGGAGAAACAGCGCAATTTCAATATCGGTATCAACGCGGCTGTTATTAACAACCGGTTGAGAATGGAATTGGATTATTATATCCGCACCACCGATGACATGCTGATGAGTGTGCCACAGCCCTATTCATCAGGCGTTAGCTCGCTGAGCGAGAACATTGGAGCAATAGAAAACAGCGGCATTGACTTGGTGCTTGATATCGACTTCGTAAAAACACGCGACTTTCTTTTGAATTTCCGAAAAACGTTTAACTATAATCGAAACAGAATAACAAAATTATTCTACGGACTCGATGAATGGATTATACCCAATACCGGTGTTTCGTACCGAATTGGATATCCCATAGAATTTTACTATCCTAAATGGGTAGGTGTAGATCCGGAGGACGGAAAACAGATGTGGGAAATACCCGGCACCAATGAAACAACCAAAGAATTTAATAAGTCGCTCTTGGAACAACCGCTTGGCAAGTGGCGTTATGCGCCCTATACGGGTGGGTTTAGCCTGAATGGCTCATGGCGGAAAGGGCTATTTTTTCAAGCCGATTTCGCATACGTGCTCGGTAAATGGATGATTAACAACGACCGTGTTTTTGTGGAAAGCAGAACGCCGGGACACAACCTTTCGCGCCGCGTGTTGAACGAATGGCAAAAACCGGGAGATATAACCGACATCCCCAAGTTTGGAGAAAAGATGCAATTTGATTCCCACCTGTTGGAGAACGCATCATTTTTACGACTAAAAACATTGAGCGTAGGCTATCAACTGCCAAAATCATTGTTGAAGCAAACAGGATTCGTCGATGGAGTAAAAATCATGCTATCCGCGCGCAACCTGTTTACATTAACAAAATATTCAGGTGTCGACCCCGAAGTAGACAGCAATTTAACCTATGGCAGACTGCCCAATACGCGTCAGTTTTTAACTACATTGCAATTAACACTATAAATAAATTCAAGGAATATGAAAAAGATATTACATAATATATTTGTCGCCATACTTATAGCGCCGATTTTAGCATCGTGCGATTTGAACTTGTTGCCCGAATCGGCTATCGAAATGGAGGATGGGTATAAAACAATTGGCGATGCGTCAAGATTGCGCAGGGGCTTGTACTCCTATTTCAGAAACGCCAACTATGGAACATCCATGTTGTTTGCCGATGTGCAAGCCGATATTTTAAATACCACCGGTAGCCAATATCAAGATCTGTATCAGTGGCTGCCGACAATGTCGGAAAATTATGATATTCGCGATTTCTGGAGTCGACAATTTGGTGCCATTAGCCAAGCAAACTCGTTTTTAGACAATGTAGGTAAAATAGAAGTCGAGTCTGATGAAGACAGGCAATTGCTGAGTGGATACAAAGGTGAGGTTCTGTTGATGCGCGCGGTTTTCTATTATAATCTTGCCATACGATATATGAAAGATTATGAACCGGAAACTTCAAACAAGGATTTAGGGTTGCCATTATATTTAACATATGATCCGGGAGCTAAATTGGCACGTTCAACAATGGAAGAAACTTGGCAGCAAATCTATAAAGACGTGAACGAAGCAATCGCGTTGTTGCCTAAAGGAGGTAAAGCCATGTCGCCATGGATTACGGGAGATTATGCCTATGCCGTGAAAGCTCGCGTGGCACTTAATATGCACAAATGGGATGATGCTATTAAAGCGGCTGATGCGATTATTCCTCGCTATGCGTTAGCCTCGTCAATAGATGATTTAACCAATTTGTGGATACACGATACAAGTGATGAAATCGTATTGAAGCTATTTATCTCTATCAATGAAGGCCGAAAAAGCGGAATGGATTATATTGGGTTTGGATCTACTTCAAAACGATATTTTCCTACACTTCTTCCTGCTCAATGGACGTTGGATCAATATGAAGATGATGATTACAGAAGAGCCGTTTATTTCCAGAAACAAGATATCTGGGTAAGCAACGTTAAATTCACTGATGTATGGCTCTTTAATAAAGGAGCAGGTAATCCCATTTACAATACCAAACCAAACGTTCCAAGTTATGTGAACGCTCCTAAACTATTCATGATTTCCGAAGCCTATTTGATAAAAGCAGAGGCGTTGGCCAGAAATGGTAGAGACAACGAATCAATAGACGTGCTAAATGCTCTGAGAAAGGCGCGAGGCGCGTCGCTGCTCCCTTTAGGAGCAAATGCTTTTGAAGAAGTAAAGAAAGAACGAACACGGGAAATGATTGCCGAAGGGGGACGTCTATTCGACTTAAAGCGTTGGCATATGGGCTTTAGTAGAAATTCCGTACAGCCGGCGGCAGAAGATGCGGTATTGAAAACACCTAATACGATTGAGCTTTCTAAAAAAGCCGACGACAAAATGTTTGTTTGGGAAATACCTGTAAATGACCTGAAAACAAATGATAAGCTTGTTCCTAACTGGTAATTTATGGATGCGTTTCGGCATCTATTCAATCGATTGAAAAAAGAGGGTGCTCCTTTTGGGGCACCCTTCTTCGTATATTCTATTTTTTGCAACAATCAGCAGCCACAGCCTGAGCCACAACCGCATCCGTCGTCGGATCCGCTGCAGGAACTACAACCGCCACCACCACAGCCGCCTCCCGAGAATAGGGACGCGTAATCTTCGGCTGTCGCTTCGCGCACTTCTTCTACAAGGCCTTCAAAATGCAATGTTTTTCCTGCCAGGGGGTGGTTAAAATCCATGGTTACCACATCGTCTTTGACGTCAATCACATGTCCGGTCAAACGATTGCCCTCGCTGTCCATCATGGGCAGGGCGTTGCCTATTTTCAACATGCTTTCGTCAAGTTTCCCATCTACCGCGAAAATGTTTTTGGGAAGTTCAACCAGCCGCTCTTCTTCATATTGGCCGTACGCCTCTTCGGGGGAAAGCGAAAACTTGAAAGAATCGCCTTGCGCCAGGCCTTCGATGTTTTGCTCAAATGCTTGCAGCATCATATTCATTCCGAAAATGAACTCCAAGGGATTTTCGGTCGTGGTTTTTTCGATCAGCTCTCGGTTTTCTCCGTTTTTTGTCGTTAGCTCATAGGTGAGCGCGATAAATTTATTATCAGATATTTTCATATAAACTTTTGTTTAGATATAAAACGATCCTGTTTTATTGTTTGTTGGTATAACAAAATAAGTGGCACAAGGTTTTAGCTGTCTATCGCTTTTTTTAGATTATCAAGTGCTTTTTCGATGACGCTTCGTGGCGAACCGATGTTGAGTCGCATAAAGCCTTCGCCTCCCACGCCAAACATGGTGCCGTCGTTTAGTGCCAAGTGTGCTTTCTCGACAAAGAGCGACACGAGCTGTTCTTGTGGAAGCTTCAAGGCGGTGCAATCTAGCCAAATCAGGAAGGATGCTTCCGGTATCATTGGCTTGATTTGAGGGATTTCACGCGCAAGATATTTTTCAACAAAACGGATGTTTTCTTGAATATATGCGAGCGCTTCGTCGAGCCAGTCTTCGCATTCATTGAAAGCTACTTTGGTGGCTTCGTAGCCAAAAAGTGTTCCCTGAAACAGTTCTCGTGGTTCGACGTAGCTCATGTATTTTTGGCGAAGGCCATGGTTGGGTATAATGGCGAAGGAACTGATCAGTCCGGCGACATTGAAGGTTTTGCTGGGTGCCATCAGTGTTACGCAGTTTTGTTTTGCTTTCGCGGAAATGGTGGCAAAAGGTCTGTGTTTGTTGCCCGGCAGGGTTAAGTCGGCATGTATTTCGTCGGAAACAACCACGACGTTGTTGTCGTAACATATTTCGGCCACCCGCGTCAGCACTTCCGGCGACCATACTTTTCCTCCGGGATTGTGCGGATTGCATAAAATCATCATTTTGCAATTGTGGTCGGCTGTCAGTTTTTTCAATTCTTCCAAATCCATTTCAAATGTTCCGTTTTCATATTTGAGTGGATTGTTTACGATACCACGTCCCAAACCTTCTGTTACCATTTTGAATGGGTGATATACGGGTGGTTGGATGAGAATTTTATCTCCTTCTTTTGTGAAAGCGTCAATAGCGAAAGCTATTCCTTTCACTACTCCGGGCACAAACGTAATCCATTCTTTCTTTATTTGCCAGTTGTGTTTTCTTTGTTGCCAATTGATGATGGCGTTGTAGTAATCATCACCGGGCGTAGTGTATCCAAAAATACCGTGTTCGACGCGCTTTTTTAATGCGTCGATAATTTTTGGGGAACATTTAAAATCCATATCGGCAATCCATAGTGGCAGTAGGTCGTCGCGTCCGTAGATGAGATTCAGGTTGTCGTTTTTCATGCAATTTGTGCCATTTCTGTCAATGATTTCATCAAAATTATATTTCATAATAATAATCGTTTAACTAAGTGTAATACATATAGATTAGTAGTAGAGGCTTTGAAGCCAAGGTTGTTTTCTTGTTTTTTGTCCTCCAAAGTTGATTGATTCCACAGCGACTCCCACCGTCAAGTGGTGAGAGGAAATTTTTGTAACCAAATTGTTTACCTTGGACGTATAGTAATCGCCTCTGTATGCAAGACGAAAAGTTATATTTTTTACGGGACAATCGACTGTTAAATAGTTTGTCAAGGCTTGTTGATTGTGCAGCGACGCGAAATTCAGGATTCCTTTTTTGTTGCCGAGAGAAAACATCTCGTAGTACGAATGTCCATAATCGGGTGAGAACAGGATGCCGAAGATGGGCGTTGTCAGCTGCCAGCGAAAAGTGAATATCTTCCATTGATAAAGTGCCATGGCTGTAAGCTGAATATTGGAATATGCTTTCACGGAGCCCGGATTGTTGGTGTTTCGGGCATTGTATAGGCCTCCTAAAAATGATTTCCAGTCGGCACCTGCCCACGCCCGAAAAGTGTTGTTGTATAACATTGGATGGAGAGCTCCAAGGTTGTAGGAGACTTTTCCGAAGTATTCGCTTGCCGAACCGCGAGGATTTTTTGCTGCTGCTATTTGCAGTTCAAACTGGTGTTGCAATATTAGTTTGTTGTCAAGCCACGAGGTAGGTTTGATGCGTTCGTGTAGGATCATCAAGCTTCCTCCACTATATTTCATTGGCGATAGATAGGTGTCGGTAAGTTGAACGTTGCCCAATCCAAAAACGGTGGCTTGGTTTGTTGATTTCAGTTGCAGAGAATCGATGCTTTGCCGCGAAAGCAAAGCGAATGTCGCTATTGGGTATAAAAGGACAATAAATAGGATTCTCCGTTTCATAACATTTTAGTCAAATAGTTTCATCTGTCCTGTGATTTCATCTAAATCATCCGTATAGTTTAGTGGTTTTTTTTTGGTTTCTTTTCCTGCATCGGTCTTCTCCGTTGCCTCTTGTTCTTTGTCGGATTTTGTTTCTGTGTCTTGTGTTTTTTTTATGTTTTTCGAAGCCGTGCTTTTTGTGTCATCTGTTTTTTGTTGTGCATCCGTTTGTTTTGGCTCTTCATTGTTCGGTTCGTCTTTTGGTTCGGGGAAACGAATGGGTTCCAATTCTTCAACATTCGTAATGTTGAAATTTGAAATTCGCTTTCCTTTTGCACGGTAACTTTTGACCGCTATGAATTGTTCGGCGTCAATTTCTATCGGGTCTCGGAAATTATCGTCGCCTCCAAACGTGGCTTTTATGCGAGGAAAAGCAGTATCGGTAAGTAAAAAGAGTTTTGAATCGGGATTTTCTCCGAGGAAATTCATTGTCTTTGTGGTAGCTTCAAACGTGAAGCGTTTTAGATAGGCGTATCCTTGGTCGGCATCGTACAAGGCGGCGGTCCACTCTTTGTTTTCGTCAAATTTCTCTACATGCAGTAAATCGGTCGGAAAATGGTTGCTCAAATCAAAATTGGTAATATAATAATCGCCTGATTTTGATACGGCCAAAATTTTATCTTCGCCTTGGAACTCACCAAGTAAGTTGCCTTCGCCGTCATAATTGAGGCGTTTTACATCGGGGTCGAACCAGACTTTTCTTCCTCCCAGCGTTGAGATGCCTTCCTGCTTGAACAATATTCGATGTACTTCTGCTTTGGTCAGGATGTTTCCCATTGACTGACGTCCACGTATGGCTATTTCGCTGAAGTCTTTTTCAAATTGTAGCACGCGCATGCGTGGTTTTGGTTTAAGCATCACTTTGATGGTTTCTGCTTCACCGTTGGGATTGGCACTGAAGTAGACAATGCGTGAGCCGCTTTTTCCTTTGGTGACGTCGTATTCTTTGTCGCGTGTGATGCTTGTAACGGGAAATCGTTTTATATAATGTGGACTTTTTTTGCCATCGCGATATACCACATTGTAAATGGTGCGTTTGTCGTTTTTTTTGAATACGTTGGCATAAAGTATTCCTTTTCCTACAAATATTTTGTCACTTACTTTCACCACCTTATAGGTTCCGTCTTTGAGAAACACAATGATGTCGTCAATGTCGGAACAGTCGCAAATGTATTCATCTTTTTTCATGCCGGTTCCGATGAATCCTTCGTCGCGATTGATATAAAGTTTCTCGTTTGCTTCTGCCACTTTCACGGCTTCTATATTCTCAAAGCTGCGAATTTTTGTTCGTCGAGGAAATTTGTTTCCATATTTTTCTTTCAGCATCAGATACCATGATATGGTAAAATCGATGATGTTATTCAGATTGTGGTCAATTTCTTCTATTTCCTCTTTTAAGCGTACAATGTTTTCATTCGCCTTATCGGTGTTGAATTTGAGAATGCGTGCCATTCTTATATTCATCAGCTTGAGAATGTCATCGCTTGTGATTTCTCTGATAAAATTGGGTTTGTACGGTTCTAATCGCTTGTCGATGTGAGCGACGGCAACATCCATATTTTTGGCGTTTTCAAACTCCTTGTCCTTATAGATGCGTTCTTCGATGAATATTTTTTCGAGTGAAGAAAACAGGAGGGCTTCTTGTTTCTCTTTTTTCTCAATTTCCAATTCTAAACGCAGCAGCTCTTGTGTGGATTTTACTGATGTTCGCAAGACATCGCTGACTGTAAGGAAAAGCGGTTTGTCGTCTTCGATAACGCAGCAGTTTGGTGAGATGCTGATTTCACAATCGGTAAAAGCATAAAGGGCGTCAATGGTTTTGTCGGACGATACGCCGGGTCCAAGTTGTACTTGTATTTCTACTTCGTTGGCAGTGATGTCGTCTACCTTGCGAATTTTAATTTTTCCTCTGTCATTTGCTCTCAGAATAGAATCTACGACATTTGCCGTTGTTTTGCCATAGGGTATGTCTTTTATTACAAGTGTTCGGTTATCAATTTTATCAATTGTAGCACGTACTTTTACCGTTCCACCACGCTCTCCATCGTTGTATCGCTCTACATCGATATATCCTCCCGTGAGAAAATCGGGGTAGAGTTGAAACGGTTTTTCTTGCAGGTAGAGTACGGACGCATCGCATAGTTCGTTGAAATTGTGCGGCAATATTCTTGAAGAGAGTCCTACGGCAATTCCTTCTGCGCCCTGCGCAAGCAAGAGAGGGAATTTTGCGGGAAGGGTTACCGGCTCTTGATTTCTTCCATCGTATGAGGGCTTCCATTCAGTGGTCTTCGGGTTAAATAAAACCTCTTTTGTAAATTCAGATAAGCGTGCTTCGATATATCGTGGTGCAGCTGCACCGTCACCGGTGAGGATGTTTCCCCAGTTTCCTTGACAGTCCACCAGCAAATCTTTTTGTCCAAGCTGCACCAATGCGTCGCCAATAGAAGCGTCACCGTGTGGATGATACTGCATGGTGTTCCCAATAATGTTCGCCACTTTATTGTATCTGCCATCGTCCATGCTTTTCATTGCATGCAGTATGCGGCGTTGCACGGGCTTCAATCCATCAGAAATATGTGGAACGGCACGTTCCAAAATTACATAGGAGGCGTAGTCCAAAAACCAATTCTGATACATTTTTGTCAGGTTCAGATTGCTGTCTTCGTCTAACCTTACAGAGACTTTTGATTGGGGCGTTGATGTCGATTCAGCAAGATTTTCTTCGTTGGTTTTATTGACGTTTTGATTCTTATTTAAATTATTATTCGTTTCTTTATTCGAAGACATATGTTTTTTGCCGTAGTTTAGCTGTTATTCATAATTTATGATATGAAAAAATCGTCCAAAGATAATCATTTTGTCTGAAAATACCAAAGACCGTTTTATTGAGTGTTTTTTATTGTTGAAATCTTCTTTGCATGATCAATAAATGATGTGAAGCCCTCATGATTATTGTGACACCCACAAGCATGAAAATTTAGTGCACGCTTCCATTTTTGTTTTTTCTTAGTTTTGTATCGTCTGCCATGCAAGACTCTCTATAACTCTCGAAGAAAGGTCAAAAATGGCAACAATATACTTTGGTTAAGTCATTGGTCGCGGGGATGTGTCATTGAAACTTGCAAAAAACCGGTATTGGGCACCATCGACAGCGAAAGATTGAAACTTTCGATCCGTGAATTAGGAGCGTTTGCGAGTTCTTTTACAGAATTAAAAGACCGTTTATTGGAAAACAACATAACGCACGTGGCAATGGAAAGTACGGGCATTTACCGGAAACTATTGGTGTCCGCTAAAAAACTTAAGTTCTCATTTCGGTGTCCTCAATGTTTATAGATAAGTATAGCGGATTCTTTTCTGAAAAAGGAAGCCCCGTCAATCAAAAAATGTTATTGTCTCTTTGTAAT
>JAEZZZ010000030.1 GCA_023418255.1 Bacteroidota bacterium | reverse complement strand
CCATAAGGAATGATTTGAAACTTTTGTTTAACTTCGTAGTTAGTTCACCAAGAACATCACTACAGATACCTCTATATTGGTTAAGTATGCTGGTTCTATCCATCTTTATTAGGTTTTGATCAGCTATAAAGATACTGATAATCAGCTGATTAATCATCTTTTTTATGTTAAACTATGTTATGTAAATCATTGAATTTTAATTGGTTAATTGAATATTTACCGAAGTATTAATATCGAAGAATACGTAAAAAAAGGAAATCTGATATCAAAGTCGGAACAGTATAATTTATTATAAAAACAGAGAAATGTGAAAGCAAAAAACATAATCTTGATTATCGGTGCTGTTTGCATGGCAAACATAATCTCAATGCGTGCACAACTGCGTGCGCGCACAATACATGGCGATGAAGTGTTGCTCTATGAAGATGGCACGTGGGAATATGCCGATATTTACGATGACAATGTCCTTGTTGAAGATAACGGTTCGGGAAAATCCGCCAAAATCGTGATTGACAATGACCTTATGATCACATTAGAAAATGGGCGACTCACCGGTTTTTCAGTATTGCGAGAAGGAATACGACTATATGATAATTTCAGTGGAAAATTAAAAAAGGCAGGACCATACAAGATTGAATATGAATTTTCATCCGATCGATTAGCACAAGTTGGTCCATATAAAATAGAGTATGAATTCAGCACCGGAAGAGTAAAAAAGATTGGAAAATATCGCATCGAATATGATTTTCATACCGATAAGATTTCACAGATAGGAAATACGCGGTTTGAATATAGTTTCTTCAATGGTAAACTCTCTGAGATAAGAGGCTCGACTCCCGGATTATGGGTTTCAATTTTCTAAAAATCGCCTTTGCCAAAGACAATAAAAAAAGCGCACAAGAGGTTGTACGCTTTTTTATTCATCCTGCGATATACCGCGCTACAATAATGTTTCCGGATCGAGATTGTCGTGCTCAATGTCCAAGAAGTACTTGTAGGTTCCCACTTTCAATTCGGCACAAGCATCGTAGTCGCACACGATGATGCCTTTACGATGCATTTGCAACGCGCTGATTGTCCACATCTGCGTGATAGGGCCTTCTACTGCATGATACAAAGCACGTGCTTTGTGATGTCCGTTTACAAGAATTAACACCTCTTCGGCATCCATTACGGTTGCCACTCCAACAGTTAGTGCCGTTTTGGGAACTTTGTCCACATCGTTATCAAAAAAGCGTGAATTTGCCACAATGGTATCCGTTGTCAATGTTTTAATTCGCGTACGCGAACTGATGGACGAACCCGGTTCGTTAAACGCAATATGTCCATCAGGCCCGATGCCACCAAGAAACAGGTCGATTCCTCCAACTTCTTTTATTTTATCTTCAAATGCTTGACATTCTGCTTCCAAATCGTCTGCCATACCATCAAGAATATGTACATTCTCTTTTTTGATATCAATGTGATTGAAGAAGTTTGTCCACATAAAGGTATGATAACTCTGCGGATGGTCGGCAGGCAATCCGACATATTCATCCATATTGAAAGTAATCACATTTTTGAATGATACGTTACCCGTTTCATACAGTTTGATAAGTGCAGCATACATTTTCATTGGCGATGAGCCGGTGGGTAATCCCAATTTAAACGGTTTTTCCGGTGTCGGTTTTGCTTTATTAATTTTTGCCGCGACATAATTTGCCGCCCACTGCGCCATTTGATTTGTATCCGGTTGAATTATAAGTCTCATATTTGTTTTATAATTTTAAATAAAAGGATAGATTTTTATCTATTCATACAATAATTTATTCACTCTCTTCGTTCAATTTATCGGCTATGGCTTTTGCCAACAGCATGGCCTGCTCTACCACATCAGTATTGAGTGCTTGTTTCATTTCCACAGGCTCGCCAACAACATCGAAAGACATTTTTTCAGCAAACTCTTTCAACTCCTTCACTGCGGCACCTGCCCATGTGAAGCCACCAAAATATCCGAAGACTCTATTTTTCAGGCCCCTGTTTTGCAATGCCAACACCAATTTTTCAACATCAGGAAATAATTTATTATTATAGGTCGGTGCTCCAATAACGAGTGCTTTATATTTAAATATATCACGAAGGATATCCGAGGTGTGGCTCTTCGACACGTTGTGCATTACTATATTTTTTATTCCCAATCGAGCCACTTCGGCCGCAATCACTTCGGCAAGTTGTTCGGTGTGCCCATACATGCTTCCATAGGCAATCACCAAGCCTTTATCAGCTTCATATTTACTCCATTTATCATACAAAGAGATTACTTTATCAATGTTTTCTTTTAACGTCCAAACGGGTCCGTGTGTGGAACAAATGCCTTTTATTTCTACTCCGGAAAGTTTTTTTAATGCCCCTTGTACCGACGAACCATATTTGCCCACAATATTGGAATAGTAGCGAGCCATCTCATCCCAATACCTGTCTGGACAAAGCTGCGAATCCAATACACCGCCGTCCAATGTCCCGAATGTGCCAAAAGCATCGCCCGTAAAAATTATTTTCGACTCTGCCATGTAGGTCATCATGGTTTCGGGCCAATGCACCATCGGCGTCAAATAGAAACGCAACGTGTTTTTTCCTAACGAAATTTCGGTTCCATTTTTAATCACTTCCACATTATTCGTAATGCCGTAATACCCTTTCAGCATATCTGCCGTGCGGTTGTTGCCCACAATTTTTATGTTGGGATATTTGTTCACCAACCACTCAATAGAGCCGGAATGGTCGGGCTCCATATGATTCACAATTAAGTAGTCGATGGGCTTATCACCCAAAATCTCGTTTGTTTTATGAAAAAACACATCTGAATAGCACACATCCACCGTGTCCACCAAAGCCACCTTTTCATCATCAATAAGATATGCATTGTAAGCAACGCCCAGGGGTAGTGGCCACAAATTTTCAAATAACGCTTTCGAACGATCGTTGACTCCCACGTAATAAACATCGTCTGTATTCGTTATAATTAATGGTTTATACATCATATTAGCAATGTTTTTTATATAATTAATTGAGTTTATGCTTCTTTTTTTCTTGCGTGGTGGCATGCCAAATAAGCCAAATTCCCCAAAGGATGAAAGGAATGCTTAACCACTGCCCCATAATCAGTCCGGTGCTTTCACGCAAAGGGATTTCAAAATCTTCTACTTGAACATTTTTAATAAATTCGATAAGGAATCGAGCCACAAAAATGACGGTAATGCCAACACCCAGAATAAGCCCTTGGCGTTTACGCGCATCGGTTTTCCAATACATCCACATGGTGATGGCAAAAACTAAAAGGTAAATCAATGCTTCGTAAATCTGAGTCGGGTGCGATGGCTCGGTGTATATTGGCGGTGCTCCATGCATCCATTGTCCCATATTATCAATAAAGCGAAATCCCCAAGGCAAATCGGTAGGGCCACCATAAATCTCATGGTTCATCAAATTGCCTATACGAATCATGGCGGCGGTGAATCCTGTGGGAACCATCACGCGGTCAAATGTCCAAAGCATGCTTTTCTTTGTCACTTTGCGCGAATATAACCACACGGCAATGATAATGCCAACTACTCCGCCATGGCTTGCCAGGCCACCCTTCCATATTTCCAAAATTTGGAATGGATGCGACAGGTAATAGTGTGGTTCGTAAAACAAACAGTGCCCGAGACGTGCTCCCACAATAATACCAACAATCATATAAACGAAGAGCGAATCGAACCATTTCTCGGGAAGTTGTTCGCGTTTAAAAATTTTCTGCACGATGATAATGGCAAGCAGTAAACCTACCGTCCAAAAAAGACCATACCAGCGAACCTCATGTCCGAATATTTCAAAAATTTTGGGATTGACATCCCATGTTATCGATAAAAGCATAGATTAGAGTTTTATTTCGTACAAATTTACAAGTTTTTATTCTAAAAACCACATAGAACGACAAAAAACAATCTTTTGGCAGCACCTATCAAACAAACGGATGCTTATTTATCACAAAAAAAGCAAGAGATGAGGCGACACCACAAAGAGCTGTTTGCATCACACCAATTTACCAATCCATTCCTCTCTGTCCCCCGGCAACAGGTCAATAACAGGAATTTCGATAAGCGTATAAGCTCCGGGAGCTTGCCGCATGGCTGCTCTTGCCGTGGCAACCAAAACCTGAGCCGTGAGAGCCGGATTATTAATTCGCATTTCAAAGGAAATCAATTGATTGTGTGTGCTACCCGAAACTCCTTTTCGCTCCATCAATACGCCATGTCCCATGTCTTTGAGCATTTCCACGCTGTCCACTTGCATCACATGTGTTTCATCGTGCACGAAATATTCGTCGTTCAGGATGGCTTCTTTCACCGATTTAAAATCGGCTCCTTCATCCGGTTCCACATAGACCATTCGGCGATGAATTCCGGTACCTAACGGTATGGTTACGGACAGGGCCGATTTGACTCCGTAAACGGCTTTCGCGGCCACCGTATGTCCCATGCTCATTCCGGGCCCGAAATTAGTATACGTCAATCCTTTGGGTGCCATTGCCTGCATCAACGCGCGAACAACGGAGTCGCTACCCGGATCCCATCCTGCAGAGACAATGGAAACAGCATTATTTTGCTTTGCAACGTCGTTCAACGACTTTCTTAATGTAACAATTTGTGTGTGAATATCAAAGCTGTCCACCGTGTTGACACCAAGCGTCAAACACTCTTTCGCGTAGTTCTCAATCTCGCGCGTTGGCGCGCACAATATGGCCACATCCACGTTTTCCAGTTTCGATATTGATTCGGCAACAGCATAGTTGCTTAATTCTTGTGGTGGGTTTTGAATATTTCTCCTCACAATGCCCGCAATCTCAAAATCAGGTGCTTGCTGCAATGCCTGTAAAACAAATTTTCCGATATTTCCATAGCCGATGATGGCGGCTCTTATTTTTTTATTCATCTAATTTTTTTATTTTATTGTTTAATGTTGATATAGTGTTGTTCATATATTATTCCTTCCGTTTAGATTAGAACAAAAGTACGAAAAAAATGCCAAGCAACGATGCTTGAAATGTGCTTTTTCTCCCTTGAAGGAGTATAAAAAAAGCCACTGAGTCGTTTTTCTTATCGGCTCAGCGGCAAATATTGGATGCTATAAAAAATTACGCTATTGTAATGTCTTTATCCAAATACACATCTTGAATGGCGTGAAGCAGTTGAACACCCTCTTTCATCGGTTTTTGGAAGGCTTTTCTACCACTAATCAATCCCATTCCTCCGGCGCGTTTGTTGATAACAGCTGTTTCAACAGCGTCTTGCAAGTCGTTTTTGCCGGAGGCACCACCGGAGTTAATCAAGCCTACGCGCCCCATATATCCGTTAGCCACTTGGTAGCGACACAGGTCGATGGGATGCTCGCTTGAAAGTTCAGTGTACATTTTCTCGTTATATTTCGCGAAGTTTATTTTTTTGAAACCACCGTTCGTTGTCGGCAATTTTTGCTTCACAATATCGGCTTTGATGGTAACACCAAGATGATTTGCCTGTCCGGTCAGGTCCGCAGCATCGTGATAATCTACACCTTCTTTTTTAAATTCATTATTTCTCAGGTAGCACCACAAGATGGTTACCATTCCCAGTTCGTGCGCCTCCTCAAATGCTTCTGCAATCTGCACAATTTGATCGCGGCTATGATCGGAACCAAAATAGATGGTTGCACCCACAGCCACGGCACCCATATTCCATGCTTCATACACCGAACCAAAAGGAATTTGGTTGTATGAATTGGGATATGTAAGAAGTTCATTGTGATTGATTTTTACGATGAAGGGAATTTTGTGGGCATATTTGCGAGCTACGGCAGCCAAATTACCATACGTTGAAGCCACTCCGTTACAACCCCCTTCAATGGCAAGTTTCACGATATTTTCGGGATCGAAATACAAAGGATTGGGTGCAAAAGATGCACCGGCAGTGTGTTCAATTCCTTGATCGACGGGCAGGATAGAAACATATCCTGTGTTTGCCAAACGACCATGTCCCAGCAGTTGCTGCATGCTACGAAGCGTTTGTGGGTTTCTGTCAGAATATTGCCAAACTTCGTCCACAATGTTGGGTGAAGGAACGTGGAGCAATGATTTGTCAATGGTCTTACACTCGTGTTGTAAGAGATAATCAGCCTTTTCGGCTAATATTTTCGCTGTTGTACTCATTAATACTTCGGTAAATATTCAATTAACCAATTAAAATTCAATGATTTACATAACATAGTTTAACATAAAAAAGATGATTAAGCAGCTGATTATCAGTATCTTTATAGCTGATCAAAACCTAATAA
>JAEZZZ010000019.1 GCA_023418255.1 Bacteroidota bacterium | reverse complement strand
GAGAACAGGATGAGTCTACGTGCAGCTTTGAGGACTTAACACAAATCACCTGAAATACTCACTTACAGATATTTACTCATACAATTAACAGTTTTATGAAAGGAGGTTTACAGCTAACAACAAACCTTCGTGGGAGGAGTGTGTCTTTACGTGAAAACTCCTGCGAAAACACCCTAAAATGATTCATTACTTTGTTTTTGCGGAGTAAGAAACGTTCAAAAAACAATCATCCGATTAGAAAATAGTAAAACCATTCATCCCAAAGAGGAAAAGAGGGGCAAAGAAAATGGAAAGTGTTCTTCATGAATAATGCGGGTTAAGAGTTAGTATATAAATTACACTTATTGGGATCATCATTTACTACCCTACCCATTGTTTACATCTGAAATACTGGACGATAGCTTCGTTGTCTATTTCTATACTGCTAAACCATATCTACACAGCGTGATTACAAAGGTTCATAAAGCATGGTTGCTAAAAGTTCTTCATCTCTTTCTCTATTTTCTAAGAATAATCATCTATTTTTGTCTTTTATAAAAAACGACACAGATAGATAACTTGCGGTTGAGAGAATATTGTTCCAACCGATGATTATTTATAAATCAATGGATTAACTATGAATATTATTCATCAACTTATTGCTCAATCGCTTGTCCTGCCGCAAAAACGCGTAGAAAACACCGTTGCTCTACTGGAAGGCGGCGCGACCATCCCTTTTATTAGCCGCTACCGAAAAGAAGCGACCGGAGGACTGGACGAAGCGCGGATAGAGAAAATAAAAGAGCTGAACGATCGATTTAACGAACTACAAAAGCGGAAAGAGTTTATCATTCAATCGATTTCGCAACAAGAAAAATTGACGCCCGAACTGGAGCAGCAAATCACAGATTGCTGGGAAGCGACAGAACTGGAAGATATCTATCTGCCCTATAAACCGAAACGACAAACACGTGCTGAGATGGCGCGCCAAAAAGGATTGGAGCCTCTTGCCACGTGGCTGATGGCTCAAAAAGAGGGCTCGCCCGAGCAGAAGGCAAACGGTTTTGTGAAAGATAAAGTAGCGAATGCCGAAGAGGCTCTGTCCGGCGCTTGCGACATCGTGGCAGAGTGGGTTAGCGAAGATGCCAAAACGCGCCGTCAGATTCGTAAAGTGTACGCACGAACCGCCACCATTTCGTCGAAAGTGGTCAAAGGAAAAGAAGAGAAAGGGATGAAATACAAAGATTATTTTGATTTTTCCACTCAGCTGTCACGCTGTCCCTCTCATCGCGTTTTGGCAATTCGTCGCGGCGAAGCGGAAGGTTTTTTAAAAGTGTCTATTTCGGCGGATGACGATGCTTGTTACGAATGGCTCTCTCGCCGCTTTTTGAAACGCCGTGTTGCTGCCTCTGAATATGTCGAAAAAGCCTATGTTGATGGATACAAAAGGCTTCTGAAACCCTCTTTTGAAAACGAATTTGCCACGCTCTCAAAAGAAAAAGCCGACGAAGCCGCCATTGCCGTATTTGCACAAAACTTGCGGCAGCTTCTTTTGGCTGCGCCATTAGGTCAAAAGCGCATCTTGGGAATCGATCCCGGCTATCGAACGGGTTGCAAGGTGGTTTGTTTAGACGAACAGGGTAATTTGTTGCACAACGAGACCATCTATCCGCATCCACCACAACAGGAATTCTCAAAATCGGCAAATAAAATAACAAAACTGGTTTCTACATACAACATGGAGGCTATCGCCATCGGAAACGGCACCGCAAGCCGTGAGACAGAGCGATTTATTGCCAACCTGCGATACGACCGCCAAGTAAAAGTGTTTGTGGTGAGCGAAAACGGCGCCTCGGTTTATTCCGCGTCAAAAACGGCGCGCGAGGAATTCCCCGATTATGATGTGACGGTGCGCGGTGCCGTTTCCATCGGACGCCGATTGAGCGATCCCCTTGCCGAATTGGTAAAGATTGACCCGAAATCAATCGGCGTGGGACAATATCAACATGACGTGAATCAAGCCAAATTGAAAGAGGCGTTGGACATTACCGTGGCAAGTTGTGTAAACTTGGTAGGCGTCAATCTCAACACGGCAAGTAAACATTTGCTGATGTACGTTTCGGGTTTGGGTGAGGCGTTGGCACAAAATATTGTGGATTATCGAGCGGAAAACGGCGCGTTTGCCTCACGACAAGAGCTGAAAAAAGTGCCGCGTTTGGGCGCCAAAGCCTTTGAGCAATGTGCCGGATTCCTTCGTATCGCCCATGGTGATAATCCGTTGGACAATTCAGCCGTGCATCCCGAAAGCTATCCCATTGTTGAACGCATTGCCCGAGACGAGGGCTGCTCGGTAAGCGACCTGATTGGTGACAAAACGTTGAAGGAGCGAATCGACCTGAAAAAATATAGCACCGAAACGGTGGGACTGGCAACGCTGAACGATATTTTACAAGAACTCGAAAAACCGGGACGCGACCCGCGCGAGCAAGCATCGGTGTTGGAGTTCGACGCTTCGGTGCGCAGCATCACCGATTTAAAAGAGGGCATGATGCTTCCGGGCATCGTCACCAACGTGACAAACTTTGGCTGTTTCGTCGATATCGGAATCAAAGAGAATGGGTTGGTACATATTTCCGAGATGGCAGACCGATTTGTTTCGTCACCTACCGATGTGGTATCGCTTCATCAGCATGTGAATGTGCACGTTTTAAGTGTCGATATTGAACGCAAACGTATACAGCTGAGTTTAAAAAAAGGATAAACAAGTACCCGCACATATCCCCAATGGTCATGTTTAAACATGCAGGACTTGCTGTTTGTTTTTCGGTGTCTTATATGCGCTTATTAGACAATAGTGAAAAAGGAATAATTTTTTGTAGCCAAAATGTAGCCGACTAACTAATGAGTATTTTGAGATAACTTCAATGTCTTAAGCTACTCTAAGCAATTAGTGGTATTAAAAGAATAAGTGTCATAACTCGTTAGAATTACGACACTCAGCTATTTACTTTTGTGTTTTATTCACTCTTTTCAGAGTACTTCAAAACGACCTCTTGCGGAAGCGGGGGGATTCGAACCCCCGGTACGGTTGCCCGTACGTCAGTTTAGCAAACTGGTGGTTTCAGCCACTCACCCACACTTCCTTTAAATTTAAAGTTAGAATCGGATGCAAATATACGTTTTGTTTTCAACTTGTCAAAAAAAATCGCCCCTTTTCATCGGAAACTTTATATATTTGTGTCGATGTTTACAAAAAATGAAGAAATAACAACATGAATGGGAAAAATAAAAAGAGGAATATGTTGGCTTGGATCGTGGGTATTCTTTTCCTAACTTTGACGATTTCATCCTATTTTATCTATAAAATGGTGTTTAAGCCTATTGAAATAAACAAGCCTTTTTATGTTCATATCGATAAGAACACGCGTTTTGAAGAACTCCTTTCAGAAGTAAAAAAAGAGGCGCGTCTTCCTTCGGAAAAAATATTCAGAATACTTGCTAATCGGATGAATTACACAACCAACATGAAAACCGGACGGTATGCAGTAAAAAAGGGTGATAACATGCCGCGTCTGATTCGTCGACTACGCTCCGGCGTTCAAGAACCGGTAAACATCACGTTTAACAACATCCGCACCAAAGAGATTTTTGCCGGAAGAATATCCCATCAACTCATGTTGGACAGTATAGCATTGCTTACCGCCCTAAACGACCCTTCCGTAGCTAACGAATTTGGCTTCAATACACACACATTTTTGTCGATGTTTATTCCCAATACTTATCAAATATATTGGGACACAAGCGTTCAGCAGTTTTTGAAACGAATGGAACGAGAGTACAACACTTTTTGGAATGCATCTAGAAAAGCAAAAGCACAACAGATTGACCTATCACCTGTTGAAGTCTCTATTTTGGCTTCAGTTGTTGAAGAAGAGGCGATGTATAGCGATGAATATCCCACCATCGCGGGGCTATATCTTAATCGTTTAAAAAAAGGGATGCGATTGGAAGCCGACCCGACCATAAAATTTGCATTGGGCAATCCGGCACTCAGGCGGATTTTACTCGAACATTTAGAAGTGGATTCTCCCTACAACACCTATAAGACCAACGGACTACCGCCGGGTCCCATTCGTATTCCATCCATAAAAGCTATTGATGGCACGCTCTCTGCTGCTTCGCACCATTATATTTTCATGTGTGCCAAAGACGACCTTTCCGGAAGGCACAACTTTGCCACGACACATGCCGAACATAGCCGAAATGCGCGACGCTACCATCAGGCACTGAATGCCAGAGGTATTTACTGATTTTTTGTGTTGTTAAAATGTTATTTTATCGGGATGCGAACCCACGCGTCTGTTACTATCTAAAGCGTTGATCGCGTCAATATCATCCGACGAAAGAGAGAAATCAAAAACATTTAAATTCTCCTTTTGACGCTCCGGATTGGACGATTTCGGAATCACAATCACGCCCGTATCAATATTCCAGCGCAACACCACTTGGGCAGAAGTTTTGTTATATTTTTCTCCAATTGATTTCAGAACGTTGTCGTCAAGCAGGTTGTTTTTGCGAGCACAAAATGGACTCCAAGCCTCGGGACAAATATCATGCTCGATGCAGAAATTAATTAAATCATTTTGCACCAAATAGGGGTGATGCTCCACCTGATTCACTGCCGGGACAAGCGATTTCATCGCCAGCACATCTTCTAAATGATGTTGTAAATAATTACTTACACCTACCGCTTTAGCTTTTCCCGATGCGTATATTTTCTCCATCTCGTTCCACACACTCGCATGTTTTCCTTTTATGGGCCAATGCACCAAGTACAAATCTACATAATCCACGCCGAGCTTTTTCAAACTGACGTCAATCGCTTTTTGTGCATTATCACGTCGGATATCTTCGTTCCACAATTTTGTTGTCAGAAAAATATCTTCGCGTGCCACACCCGAATCTTTTATTGCTTTTCCTACGGCTTCTTCATTTTCATAAATCATAGCCGTATCAATATGTCGATATCCCACATCAAGAGCATTTCGAACCGTGTTGTATGCCTCTTCTTGGTCTTGCAATCTAAAAACACCTAAGCCCAACATTGGGATGCTGATGCCATTGTTTAATTTCTTATACTTCATATTTCTAACTCTTTAAGTCGTTTTTTTACATCGTCCTTATCTTGGTGAATCTGTTGAACCAGTACATTTAACGAGTCAAATTTAATATCGGGGCGTATAAAATCGACAAACTCTACCGTGAGCGACTGATTATAAAGATCGCCATCAAAATCAAAAATATTAACTTCGATGCTGATGTTCTCATCATGATGTAGCGTTGGACGTTTGCCAATATAGAGCATTCCCTCGCGAGTTTCATCTTTCATGTGTACATAAACCGCATAAACACCCAACGCCGGGACAACTTTGAATCGTTCCCAAATTTGCATATTGGCTGTTGGGAATCCAATGGTTCTTCCCACTTGATATCCTTCCACAATTTTTCCTGAAATGGTATATGGATAACTGAGTAAGCTGTTGGTTTTCATGATTTCTCCGGCTTTCAACAAACGACGAATACGCGACGAGCTGACATCTTCATTGAACCACTTAAACTCTTTTGCCTGAATCACTTTTATGCCGATTTCTTCGCCATACTCTTTATATTGCTGAAATGATTCCTCACGATGCCGACCGAAACGATGGTCGTGTCCCACAAGCAAAGCACGCACATTTAGTTTGTCTTTCAACACATTTTCCATAAACTGCTTTGCCGTAAGCTGCGACAACTCTTTGGTAAAAGGATATGATATGCAGTAATCAACACGCGTCGTTCTCAATTGTTCCACTTTTTCATCAAAGCCGCACAACAACGCCGGTTGATACTCTTTTTCTAACACTTTGCGCGGATGCACCGGGAAAGTAATCACGGCAGAAGGCAAACGCTCATTTAAGGCCTCGTCCATAACTTGCTCAATCAGATATCGGTGTCCAACATGAACACCATCAAAAAAACCAACCGTTGCCACTATGGGCTCAACATCACTTGGAACGCTTTGTGAAAAATCAATGTACTTCAAAATGGGAATAATATATGTGATTTGATTTCGATTTATAAACATATTTGCGCCGCATTTAGTTTAAATAAAAAAGAAATAAACCCATTACAGAATGAAAAGAAAAAGGAAATCGTGCTGCAGTTCGTAGATTCAACTCACAAATGCAACAGAGTTTTACAAAGATGTAAAAAATGCTCGCTTTGAAGTTTCATAATTTAAAAAGTTATCTTGGTCTTTTGTTAATTTGATATTGTATTTGTTTAATTTTTTTGATCATTATAGTCATCAAAAGATGTTTTCTTGGAAATATATTCTCGAATAAGCTTATTGGTATATTCACTCAGACCTCTTTGACATGAGCAGGAGGGATGAACAAAATAAAAATCGGATATCTAATCTTCACGCGACCAGTTTGTGTTCGGCAAACTCGCTTCCGTTATCCGATGTGATGGTATATACATATTCTCTGAAGAGGAGCAGTGCACGAATCAATTTCTGAACCAAAGCTTTTGCATTCTTACCTTATTCTAATTTTCGGCAATCAAAAAGCCGGTTTTTCTTTCTACAATGGTCAGAATAGCACCCTTGTTATTTTTCCCGACAATGGTGTGGAGCTCCCAATCGCCTAAACGGTTTTTTAAATCAACGATTTTTGGGCGTTTATCAATGCTGATCTTGTTTTTTATTCCAGCTTTACCGGTCTTGCCGATTGCTCCGTTTGAGATGTTTAAGCTTATGATGCAAAAGAGTATACAGCTTCCCTTCCAACACCTTTTCCGCGCTAAAGGCACATCTGGGAAGGAACCGTTGTTTTTGAAAGAGTGTTTTTTTATATTCCTTCTTGTAGTTGTGTTTGCCGGTATAGTACAAGCGTTGCGTTTTATTTCTCTTGATACTACCGAGCGATACTTGCCTATAACACGGGTAATATAGCTTTGCGAGCAATTCTGTTGCAGTAAAACATATATTGTGTGCTTTTGGTGCTTAGCTTCGATGTTTTTTACTTTTTATAACAACATAAAGTTAAAACTTTTAGCCTAATCATAGAGGGTTAGACCCTCTATGATTTTTTTCTTGTGTTGCATTTACTAATTGAACTTACATAAAAACATTTTTTCTCAAAAAAACTCCTTTTTTCAAAAAATGTTGTACCTTTGCGCCGACTTCGTACCAAAGAGTCTTAAAAAGGCGCTCGGATGGTGGAATAGGTAGACACGCAAGACTTAAAATCTTGTGGCCTTTATTGGCTGTGCGGGTTCAAGTCCCGCTCCGAGTACAGCAAAGAGTTTCAATTTTCAAGATTGAAACTCTTTGTTGTTTTTATAATCGGGAGTCTCTTTCGTTGACAGAGAGCTTTTATGCACTCATGAATGAAATACTTCCCTCCTCGCTTTCTTCTTTTTTCAGCACTTTTGCCTCTTTCATCTCTGTTGAGTCGCCTCCTTTGCTATTGACTGCTAACTGCGAATCGTCATTATTGCACTATGAATAAGCTTTTTGAGCGAGAGTGTTTCGCTGCATTTTGCAACATCACGTTCTCCTCGAAACCAGAACCTTTTTTTCTGTTATTCAGGCGTTAGCTTACGAAAAGAGAATTATTTCAGCAAGAAACTAAAATCGTCCCTATCGGAAAGTTCTAGTGGGGCCTGACCATATTTGAAGATGCGTGCTTGGCGCGAGCCGATCATCGACAATCTTTTGTCTTCCAAGCGCAGCATGGTTCCTTCGCGCAATCCCACCACATACAAGTCACGATTCACCTCAATAAATTCACTGATGCGCACTTCACGCGTTTCGCCACCGTGATTTGCAGGATTTTCGTCCAAGTAGTGTGGATTGATTTGAAAAGGAATCAGGTTAAGTGTTTTAAATTTTTTCGGCTCCATAATGGGCATGTCGTTAGTGGTGCGAAGTGTCGGGCAAGCAATGTTTGAGCCCGCGCTCCAACCAATGTATGGTGTTCCTTCTTTTACTTTTTTTCGAATCGCTTTCATCAGCTTTCTCTCTTGTAACATGCTCACCAACTGCCATGTGTTTCCTCCCCCAACAATGATAGCGTCAGCATTTTCAATGGCTTCTGTCGGGTTTGCAAATCGATGAATTCCGGTTACTTTGTGACCGATTTCGGCAAAACGTTGATTTACTTTATCTTCATATTCGTCAAAAGAAAACGTAACGGCTGCAAAAGGAATGAATAACGCGTTTTTGATATCGTCGCCTAAAAAGTCTTTAATATTATTTTTAGGATAATCCAAATAGGCCTCACCGGGATTGGTGGAATTACTGATTAACAATAGTCTCATGCGGTTTGTTTGTCTTTAAAGGGTTATACATTTATTGTTTAATCATACAAAAATAATCAAAATGCGTAAGATAACCTGATATATGAAATAATAAATTACTTTTGTAGTTGAAGAAAACAGGTAGAATATGGAAATAAAACAGACTCAACAGGGTGATTCAATTGATGAAATGCTGCGAAAAGTGAGAATTCGTCTACGTCAATCAATGGATGGCATGCGCGCTCAAAGCATGCGTCAGAAGGGGATTCATTATAAAGTGAATTTTGGGGTAGATATTCTTACGTTGCGTCGGCTTGCCAAAGAGTGTCCGCATAATCGGACGTTGGCAGAAGTAATGTGGCAAAAAGATGTTCGCGAATTAAAGATTTTGGCTACGCTTATTTATCCCGAAAACGAATTCCAACCTCAAACAGCACGTCAATGGGCAGAAAATATTGCATATCAGGAAATTCGTGAACAGCTGTGTATGAATCTTTTGCAAGACCTGCCGTATGCAGACGAGTTGGTCTGTGAATGGATTGTCGATAAAAAATGGGGATTGCGCGCCACCGGATATTGGCTTTTCGCGCGTTTGGCAATGATTTGCTCACCGCTTGTTGAAAAGATAAGTATGAAAAAACTTCTCACCTGTGCTGTTGCCGATTTGTATGCCGATGAATTGTTTCTCCGTCAAGCCGCTTTAGGTGCTTTAAAACGTGCGGGCAGGCAATCCTCGGAAAACGGCAAATGCATTTTGGAAATGCTTGGCGATTTTGAGGATGCTACAACTTCGTGGCAACGCGAAGTATATGAAGCTCTTTGTTTTGAGTTTGATTTGTCTTGATTAAAATTTGAAGTTTCTGTTCACAAAGTAAAGCATCAACAATAAATTGATAATCAAAAATCCACCACAGCCCGCCAAGTATATGCCTTTCCATTTCGGAAGAACCAGTAAGCAAACGATGGCGGCCACCGCAATTAGAATGATGAGAGCCAGTAAGACGCGTATTACGATTTTCTTTTTTCGCATATCAAATGATTTTATGATGCAAATGTACATGAAATCTTTGGATTATTATCCAATCAAACAGCCAAAACAACTTTTGCCGATGGTTGTTGGCAGCCAATTAAACACCGGGTTAGGGGATGTTTTTTATTATCCACTCTGCAATATCTTCTAACACTTCCGGCGCGATAGTCTCCTCTATTTTTCCATATTCATTCGGATAGCCTGTTTCGCAAGTCTGAAACAGATGATTCAGGTTGGGATACACTTTTATGGTTGTGTTGTTGTGATGAGTTTTTTCTGATATGTTTTTGATAGCGATAAGATTGTCGGCGGCATCTACTTGGATGTCTTTTTCGCCGCTAATTGCCAAAATGGGACAACGCACTTTTTCGAGATATTCTGTCGGACGGATATTTAAGAAGCGGCGAAACCATCGTGATGAAAGGGTTCTTTCGTTGCCTTGCACAAACGCCTCTTTCTTTACGTTTTTGCGCATTCGAATAGGCATGTTTTCCCAATAGCTGCTTAATTTATATTTTAATGTGGTTCGATTCGCGTCGGTATAGACTTCTATATCTTTCAGAAATCGATATGTTTCCGCGTTGATAGCTTGCAATTTGTTGAGCGAAGCCAAATCCACACCTTGTGCGATCATCAACGCTTCATTCTGCTTCAGCATCAAGGAGTCGCCCGGCACACCCATTGCTGCCATCAGAACAACGAACGCCACATGACGATTGGAGGCAGCCACCATTGGCGCAATAATGCCGCCTTCGCTGTGACCGATAATGCCGATTTTTGTTGGTATAATTTCTTTGCGCGTCAGCAGAAAGTTGAACGCTGCTTGTGCATCTGCCGCAAAATCGTCGGTAGTGGCGGTGGAGTAAACACCTTGCGATGACGCTACGCCCCGCTTGTCGTAGCGTAATACGGCAATGCCTTTACGAGTGAGGTAATCCGCCAACACCAAAAACGGCTTATGTCCCAAAATGGTTTCGTCGCGGTCGTTTGGACCACTTCCGGCAACAAGAATCACCGCCGGAAATGTGTCGGTTGAATTGGGGAGCGTGAGCGTACCCACCAAATCAATTTTCGCTTCTTTATTCTGAAAGGTGACCTCCTCGCTGCGGTATGGAAACGGTTCCGTAGGCGTTTGCGGACGCGCCAAGTTTATTTTATCGCCTTTTTTCAGCGTTAGCGGAAAATTGAATCCTCCTTGCGAAAATGTTCCGTAGATTGAATCCGTAGCAAACACACCGGTATATGCAACTCCCAACGCGCTTGCTTCGATGTGCAGCGTATCGTTTCGAAATGTGATTTTTGAAAGAGGAATGCCAAACGCACCTTGTTCGGGGCTGTCCAACGTGGCGGTGTAAATCGTATCGCTTTTTTCGATATTGAATACCACCGGGAGTTTTGCTCCCATGGCGTTGAGCGTGCCCTTCCAGCTTCCCGTAATGGTTTGCGAGAATACGGGTAAACTGAGTAAAATCAATGCTATGGATAATATATTCTTTTTCATATTTGTCTAAATATTGTTTATTTATAGATAATCAATAGATGAATGAGTTTGAAGAAAAAAATAAATCAATAGTTTGGAAACAACTTCCGCAGCCATCATGCCAATAATAAAACTGACAATCAGCTTAGTGCCTTTGGTTTCGGTGGAAACACGCCACGCGTTAAAAAACAGTGTCATCATCCAAACAACAGCGGCTACTGACGTAAGCATGAACATCAGATATCCCGTATTGGCAAAAATTGCCATCGGATTTTGCAATATCTCGCCTGCCGAAATCGGCGTGATAAATAATCCGGCAATCGCAAGAAACAACATCGGTGCTCTTGCAAGCGTCAAAGTTCCCAAAATATCCACAAAGCGCGTGTGCTTGGCAACAATCATTGCCGCAATATACATTGCTCCTACAAGGCTCAATAGGTTGATAAACTGCAAGATAAAAGCAGTGTGAAAAGTGAATCGCGTGGTGATGTGCGCGTCTATCACGCCATCGAAGGCTACGTTTGCGTAGGTGCCGACAACGGCACACAGTATCACAAACAGAATTCCGATAAAAAAGGCGTGCCATCCGGCAATTCGCACGAACGGATTGACAAGCCACGACCAAAAATTACGCTTTTTCATAGTTTTCAATGGTTAAGATAATGTTATTCAATAAATTTCGAACTGTGGGATAGCTGAGCGACAGCTCTTTTGCCATATCTTTCAGGCTGCCGCTGCATTTTACGAACTTTACGACAAAGGCTTGTTCATCCGGCGAAAGGCGTGCCAAAAGCGGCAATTCATACAAACCGGAAACCTCTGTGGAGCAATGCGCGCACACCAGGCTTTTTACATTGAGTTGCCGTTGGCAACTTGGACATTTACAAGGTAGCATATCTTTGTGTTATTTTTTTACAAAGGTAATATGTTTTTTAATAATATCAATTATTATTTTAATAATATTTATTTTGTGTTGAGTAAAATGAGTGTTTTTTTGAAGATTATATCGTCTGATAGAAAGACATTTTATTGCCTTGCGCCTATCAACAATGGTTAAAATTGGTGTTGATTATTGCGCTTAAATGCTTTTTTTTATCTTTGTTGACAGATTTATATATTTATTTATTATGAAAGTTGCTATTTCTTCTTTATTTAATCTTTTTGCTTATCCGTTTGAAAAGAAACAAATGCCGTTGCATAGGCTGACCATAAAAGAATTTTCCGGAGTGCATCCTTTGAGCAAAGCTAAAGTTGTTGTCGCTGTATGCGCCATTTGTGTGCTTTGCGTCAATTACCCCATTCAAGCGCAACACAACAAACAACAAACAACAGAACAAGTAGAGAAACAATCAATTCCTGATATGATAGGATTCGCAAAAAAGAAATTACCTGCATATTTCCCGGAAGAAGTAGAATATTTCAAACATATTTTCGAGATCATAGATAATGCCGGAGCACTTACGCAGAGAATTGCAAACCAAAATCTAGATAAATATACCCAACAATTTTCTAACGAAGAAGATAGACTGATCGCAATTCTCATGGCAATAGAACTTGCAAATAAAGAAACCAACTTTATAGAAAAATATGAAAATCAAGAAGATGTAGATATGAGAATGTTAGCAGCATATGACTTTTTAGATGGTATGCAAAATGATTTTAAAGAAGAAAGAAGAAAAAGTGATGAAAGATTGAAAAAAATAAAGGATGAAAGAGTTGAACTTCTCAAACAATTAGATGTAGCGCTTCAAGGATATGAAGAAGCGCTACGAGATAAAAATCCGGAGACTGTTAAAACATCGCGTGACTTGCAAGAAAGCCTCCGGTGGTATATAGAAACGATGGAGGAGCTTCAAAAAGCATATCCCGAAAGAAAAATACCACTCCATGTTCAAAAGCTTATTGAACAGTTACCCCAAAAATCAAATGGTAAGTAGCTGAGCTTTTAAGTGTCATACAACACTTTGTTTCAATAATCAATCTATTTATATCGATACACCGTCAATCGTTTGTCACCCTGTTTATAAAGAATGTTATTTTCAACCGCCCACTTTAAATCTCTGCTTGCCGTTGCTTGGCTGATATTGTGGAAGTGTCGCAAATAATCTTTTCGGCTAAATTCGTTATCGCCTATCTTTTCCTTAAAAATCGCGATTCTGTCTTTTTGAGTGAGTTTGACGCTTCTTTCTTTTAACAAATCGTTCAACGCCAGATATATCATTTCAAGCATAAACAAGATAAATGGCGTAGCGTGTCCTAACCTGTCGGATTTGCTCAGCGCGTCGTAGTATGCTTTTTGGTTTTGCTTAATAAGATGTTCAATCGGCAGGTATTCAAAAACGGGATATCGCCGCATCAGAATAACAATCTGCCAAAGGCGCCCCATTCTTCCGTTACCGTCAATGAATGGATGTATAAATTCAAGTTCGTAATGAAAAACGCAGCTTTTTATCAATAAAATATCGGTATCATTTTCCAAGTAATCAAATAAATTTTTCATGAGTGTTTTAACCACATCGCCGCCGGGAGCCACATGAGCCACTTTTGACTCTTTTGCTATTCCCACGTTTTTTGTGCGCAATTTTCCCGGTTTGTCAATCAAACCTTTCATCAATATGCCGTGTGCCTTCTCAAAGTCTTTCAGGTTATTCGGATTGAATGAGTGTAGGTTGTTGTACACATCAATAGCGTTTTGAACTTCAAGAATATCCTTTTGGGGTCCAATAACGGTTTTGCTGCCTAACAATGCCGTAATTTGTTGTTCCGTAAGTGTATTTCCTTCAATTTCCAATGAAGATTGAATTGTTTTGATACGGTTTGCTTTACGCAGTTCCGGTCTTGGTCGGTGAAGGTTTCGCGCATCAATTTCACCGAGCTTTTCGGCAATGCGCGTGGCAATCTTTAGTACTTCTTCCGTAAGTTGATAAGGCGGTTTCATATTTTTGATAGTATCATATGATAGTATCACAAAGGTAATTGTTTTTTATTTATTGAGATAGAGGTGAGTGAAAAAAATACTCTTTGATTACTTATTACTTTAAATTGGCTTTTTTGTTGTAACGTAATTTAATTGTTCTTCTTATAGCTTAGCTATCTATCTTAATGAATAAATTCATTTCTTTTGTCTTGATACAAAAGAAACGAACCAAAGAAAAAATCCCCGATAAATCGGGACAGGCAAAGATTGCACAGGCTTACGTGACCCGTCAATCGCCTCGGTCGCTAAAAGAGAAATAACTCGCTAAACAAGTTTAGCTCAAACAGCTTCTCTTTCTTAACGCGTCTTTCGGCGGACGGGTTCCCCACGTATCCTGTGAGGTCGCGACCTTATCGCTTGCGATAAATTAAACTTCAATATGCCAAAAAATGAGTTTTACAGACATTTATTGTAATTTTGCACTTGCTGGTTGACTCTGCAAACACTCAATAATTCTCTTCCGATGAGTGCAAATACCGCAAATTTTCTTATGTTTGCAGTCCGAAAATAAAAAACAGAAACAAACCGATGGAAATTGAAAATATTGAAATTACCTATCTGAACATTACCGGATTCAGAGAACTGCGTCCTTCGATGGAGGATTCGTATAAATACATTTCAGACGAAATGTGGTCGGAAGACCAAATCCGCAAACTTATTCATATTTTTCCCGAAGGGCAAGTCGCCATAAAAGTAAACGGGCAAATCGCGGGTTGTGCGCTGTCGATTATCGTGGATTACGACAAGTTTGGCGACAACCATACCTATGCGCAAATCACGGACAACGAAAATTTTGGCACGCACGATTCCCATGGCGATATGCTGTATGGCATCGAGGTGTTTATCAAAAAAGAATATCGCGGGCTGCGTCTCGGACGCCGCCTTTATGATTATCGCAAAGAGTTGTGCGAGAAACTCAATCTTAAAGGCATCGTTTTTGGCGGTCGCATTCCCAATTATCATCGCTATTCACTGGAAAACACGCCGGAGCAATATATCCAAAAGGTGCGTCGCAAAGAGATTCACGACCCGGTGTTCGACTTTCAGTTGTCGAACGATTTTCAGCCGTGCCGCCTGATAAAAAATTATTTAGCGGGCGATGAGGCGTCCAAAAGTGTGGGTGTGCTGATGCAGTGGAACAATATTTATTACGAAAAACCGGATAAAAAGCCCACCACCATCAAGCGCATTGTGCGCCTTGGGCTTATTCAGTGGCAAATGCGCCTCTATCGCAATCTTGACGATGTGATGGAACAAGTAGAATATTTTATCGATACCGTTTCGCGTTACAATTCTGATTTTGTGCTGTTTCCCGAGTTTTTCAACGCGCCGCTAATGTCGGAGTATAATCACATGACCGAGTCGGCAGCCATTCGTGAGTTGGCAAAGTTTACAAAGCCTATCGTGCAGCGACTTTCGGAATATGCTGTTTCATATAATATCAATATTATTTCCGGCAGTATGCCGGTAATTGTGGACGATCATTTGCGCAATGCCGGATACCTATGTCGCCGCGACGGAACAGTGGAATATTACGAAAAAATTCATGTGACACCCGATGAGGAAAAAGTATGGGGATTGCAAGGTGGCAGCGATTTTAAAACGTTCGACACCGACTGCGGAAAAATCGGCATCCTGATTTGCTACGATGTGGAATTTCCCGAACTGGCGCGCATCATGGCAGATGAAGGCATGAACATTCTGTTTGTTCCGTTTTTGACCGATACTCAAAACGCGTTTTCACGCGTGCGCAATTGCGCGCAAGCGCGTGCCATCGAAAATGAGTGCTACGTGGCCATTGCCGGTTCGGTGGGCAACTTGCCCAAAGTGGCAAATATGGATATTCAATATGCACAGTCAATGGTGCTTACGCCGTGCGATTTTGCCTTTCCGGCAAACGGCATCAAGGCAGAATCGACACCCAACACCGAAATGATTCTTGTGGCGGATGTGGATATTGATTTACTGCGAGAGTTGAATGAATTTGGAGCCGTAACCAATTTACGCGATCGCAGAGATGATATCTACATGGTAAGAAAGAAACGCAAAAAACCGGATGCGAAAGAGAACTAAACCTGCACACAACTTATTCGTGGTGATATGGTTCGCCTTTTAAAATGCTCATGGCGCGATACAGTTGTTCAACAAAAATTAGGCGAACCATTTGGTGCGTAAACGTCATGCGCGAAAGCGCCATTTTTTCGCTTGCCGTGGCATATATTTTATCGGAAAATCCGTAAGGTCCGCCAATCACAAACACCAATCGTTTGAGCGAGGCATGCATTTTCTTTTCCAAAAATTGAGCAAACTCTTTGGATGAGTGCTCTTTGCCGCGTTCGTCCAACAATACTACATAATCGCTTGGCTGTAAAAGTTTCAGAATCAAATCGCCTTCTTGCGCTTTTTGCGCTTTCTCAGTCAAATTTTTCCTGTTTTTTATATCCGGAACAACGGCTGTCTCGAAAGGAGTATAATGCAAAAGCCGTCTTTGGTAGTTTTCCATTGCATCGGCAAAAGAATTATCATCCGTTTTTCCTACTAAAATCAAAAATATTTTCATTCTAACTAAAAAATAACATTAAAAAACAAATATACAGGTTTATTTTTGTAATTTTGTAGCGATTGGCGATTTATCTGCGCAGTGTAAACGATTTTCATATCACATTGATAAAAAAACAATTGCATCAACATGAATAGATAGCCAACAACTCTTGTTTTTTCTTAAATGCCTCAATCTACGAGGGAAAAATAGGAACGAGTTACAAAAAAGTTATATATGAGCAAGACAAACAAACAATTACTCTTGGATAAGCGTTATATGCGCATGGCGCAAATTTGGGCAGAAAACTCATATTGCAAGCGTCGCCAAGTGGGGGCATTGTTGGTAAAAGATAAAATGATTATTTCCGACGGATACAACGGCACGCCGTCGGGCTTTGAAAATATGTGCGAGGACGAAAACAACGTCACAAAACCATATGTGCTGCATGCCGAAGCCAACGCCATCACGAAAGTGGCGCAGTCCTATAACAGCAGTGCCGGTGCTACGCTCTATGTAACATCGTCGCCGTGCATCGAATGTGCCAAACTGATAATTCAAGCCGGCATCAAGCGCGTGGTATATGCCGAGGCGTATCGATTGAGCGATGGAGTCGATTTGTTGAAAAGAGCAAATATAGAGTTAGTTGAAGTTGGATTGCAACAAGAACAAGAATAGATAGAAAAGAGCTTATTGATATGGATGCTTCTAAGAAGGCACGAACTTGGTTGCCGCTGACAATTGGCGTCAGCATTGCGGCGGGTATACTTATCGGAACCATGTTTTCTCGATTCAATCGCCCAAGCATGGCATTGAGAGGAACAGCAAAATTGAATGCTGTCCTAAATTACATAAACCACTCGTATGTAGACACAATCGACATGCCGGTGCTGATAGAAAATACGCTTCCCCAGTTGCTTCATCAGCTGGATCCTCACTCAAACTATATCTCTGCCGCAGAAATGAAGCGCGTGGATGAAGATTTAGAAGGGCATTTTTCGGGAATTGGTGTCAGCTTCTTCGTGTTGCGCGACACCATCGTCGTTACCGGGATAATTCCCGGTGGACCTTCGGAAGCCGCCGGCATTAAGCCTTGGGACAGAATTGTTTCGGTTGATGACTCCCTCATGGTTGGAGAAAAACTAAACAACGAGCTGGTTATGAAATCGTTGCGAGGAGCAAGAGGGACTACTACTAAATTGGAAATTTATCGCGACGGCAAAGCGCTGGAGCAACCTATTGTTGTAACGCGCGGGGATATTCCGAAGAACAGCGTACTGGCATCATATATGCTGACGGACAACATCGGTTTCATCAAAATAGGGACGTTTGCATTCACCACTTTTAACGAATTTATTTCGGCCATTTCAAAGTTGAAAAACGAAGGGGCCAATTCTTTTGTCATCGATTTGCGCGGAAATTTTGGAGGATCGTTAGAGGCTGTTATCGCCATGGTGAACGAATTTCTTGACAAAGGAGATTTGATTGTATATGCCGAAGGCAGAAGTTTTCCTCGAGAAGACAGACGCGCCAATGGCTCGGGAAGTTGTAAAAAAGACAACGTTGTTGTGCTGATTGACGAGATGAGTGCCTCAGCAAGTGAAATTTTTGCCGGAGCTATTCAGGATAACGACCGCGGATTGATACTGGGGCGCCGTTCGTTTGGCAAAGGATTGGTGCAAAGCCAACGAAAGTTCAATGATGGTTCCGCCGTGCGCCTCACCGTTGCGCGTTACTATACGCCTTCGGGGCGTTCTATACAGCGAAAATATGAAAGAGGGAAATACGACGAATATGAAATGAATGCTGTAAATCGCTACATTCAAGGTGATTATGAGAACATCGATACCACGCTCAATCTTTTGCCATATAAAACGGTCAGTGGTAGGCAGGTGTTTGGAGGCGATGGCATTATGCCGGATATTTTCATTCCTCGGGATACTCTCGGAATCAACTCATACTACACTTCGTTAGCCAACAGAAACTATATTCAGGAATATGCAATGACCTATTCTGATATGCATCGAAAGCAGTTGAGCCAATTCTCAACTTGGCGAGAAATGTATCATTATTTGAAGCAGCAACCACTGGTACTCAATCTGACCAGTTATGCCGACCACAGAGGAATCCGCCGACGTCCATACTACATCGAAGAGTCATTCAATTTGATGGAGAAAGAGATGTGTGCGTTCATTATCCGCAACTTCTTTGATGAAGAAGGGTTTTATTCCGTTTGGTTAAGAAACGATATCGTTCTCAACAAATCGATACAGCTGCTTGACAGCAATAAAGTCAGTCCGGAAGCAATTGCCAATGAGAAGTATAGCCAAAATTGAATGAATAGACGAAACGATTCGAATAGATAATAGAGAAACTTTTGCACGAGGTAGCTCTTTCATGAATCAATGAATATCCTATTTCTTGAATTTGGTAATATAGTATAGATTTATTATCACCATTGTCCGATAAAAAATAATCCAAAGTGCAGGGATAAAAATAAATTTTATCCCTTACACTTTTTTAGTAGTTTTGTGTTCTCTATAACTCAAATAACTACAATGAACAAAAATACACATTTTTTCGGACAATCTGTTTTCGGACAGCCGAATGAAGCAGGTACTTAACAAACAGATAGAAATCTTTGACAGCACCACTATCAGCTTGTTTGAAGACATCCTCAAGTGTATAGGAAGAATGCCTGCGAACGGCAAACGCAAAGGCGGAATAAAAATGCATACAGTTATTAATGTCGATGAAATGGTTCCAAAGATGGTTTGGTTTA